>JANPDO010000379.1:0-26411 GCA_031431535.1 Chloroflexota bacterium | reverse complement strand
TTTGCCGAAGCGGATGACCACGAGGTGGTCGCAGACGGCCTCGATCTCGGACAGCTGGTGGGATGAGACGAGCACCGTCCGACCGTTCCGCCCCAGGTCGCGGAGCAGCTTCCGGATCTCCACGATCCCGGCCGGGTCCAGCCCGTTCGTCGGCTCGTCAAGGATGAGCAGCTCCGGGTCCGAGAGGAGCGCCGCGGCGATCCCGAGGCGCTGTTTCATACCCAGCGAGAAGCGCTTCACCGGCTCCCGGTCCCGGCCGGTCAGGCCGGTCTGCCCGAGCACGGCGTCCACCCGCCCGAGCGGCAGGCGTCCAAGGCGAGCCAGCGACACGAGATTGGCGCGCGCCGACAGCCCGGGGATGAACGCGGGGTTCTCAATGAGGGCCCCGACGCGCGCCGCGTAGCCCCGCGGGGTGTGGACGGACGAGCCAAGGACCGAAGCGCTGCCGCCCGTCGGCCGAATCAGTCCCAGCAGGATGCGGATGAGGGTGGACTTCCCAGATCCGTTGGGGCCGACAAGGCCGATGACCCCGGCGGCGGGGAGCTCGACCGTGAGCCGGTCGAGGGCGATGACCGGCCCGAACCGGCGGGTGAGCTCGGTGGTGGCGACGACAGACATGCGATGCCTCGACATATGCAAGTGAGCATTCGCTCACATAATGATGTCAGCGGCTTCGCGTGTCAAACGAGCCCCGAGCTCGAGGATGCTGTCCTGCTGGGCTTGGGTCACGGCCACGCCGAACGTGACGAGCAGGATCAGCACCGCGCGGATGAGCCCCACGAGCAAGGCCGGGTTGGAGAGCAGGGCGGACATGACGTGCTCCTCTCAGCGGACCCGCAACACGGCGCCGACGTGAATGAGCCAGGGGTTGGCGCGGTACTTCGCGTTCTCCGGGAAGGCGAGGAGCGCCTTGAGCGTCAGCCCGTGCGCCGAGGCGATCGCGGAGAGGCTGTCGCCCGCCTTCACGGTGACCGTCACGATCGGCGGCCGCAGGATCGCGTTCGCCCGGCTGATGACGCGCTTGACCCGGGCCTCGCGGGTGGCCGGCGGCCAGGGGTCGCTGCGACGCGACACGCTGTTGATGTCGGCATGGACGACTTCGCCCATGCCGACGCAGTCGGTCGATCCATGCGTGTTGGGATGCGCGACGTCGCCCTGGCTGCCGCGTACTTCACCGGGTCGATGGCGCGACCGGCGAGAAACGCCAGGAGGAGCTCGACTTCGCTCATCGGGCCGCCGGGGAGTTGACGGCGCGGACGTACCCGGTGGGGGGAACCGGGAGTCGGTGTGGATCGGACCAGCGCGCCGTCATGCCTCAAGCGTGCGGGGGCCGCCGGCCATTCCTAGTTGGCCGATTGGGCCATGCCGTCCGGATCAGGTCGCCAGTGCTTATCCCGCTGCTACAGGAGGGTCGACTTCAGACCCCACCGCTGAAGCCGACCCCGCGTCAGCGAGCCGCTCGGCGCCAATCGGGATCACGCCTGACGCTGCGTCTCGTGCCAGCCTGAGCCGCTTGGTCTCGCGCCGGATCACCGAGGCCGTGAGCGCCTCGACCGGCGTCGACCAGATCACGGTCCGGTCGACGCCGTGCTTCGTGTCCCAGCGCTTCACGGCGGCAACGAGCTCTTCGATGCCGCTCCACAACGTGGCGTCGCCCTCGTCGGTTCGGTGAACGTCGATGACCGGCCGCAGGAGGCGCGACCAGACGACGACCGACGTCGCATCCTGGGCCAGCTCCTCGCCGTCGAGGTATCCCTGACGGTGCAGGCCGCGCACGAGCTCGAAGTAGTTGAGGATCGAGTCGACGCGCGTGTCGTCGTGCATATCGAGGGTGCCGTCGCGGAGGGCGAGCGCGACCTCGAGGCGCGCCAGGACCATCTCGGGTGAGGACCAGCGGCCGTTGATGGTGTCGATCCGCTGGAGGGCGTTCGCGGCACCCTGTGCACGGAGTTGGCGGTAGATGATGAGGAAGGTCAGCGCGACGACGATGCCGCTCACCATGGTCCAGAACCACTCGGACCCTGTGCCGATCAGGACCAGTTCGTCCGTATTCACCATGCTCACGCTCCGCCTTCGTGACTACGCCGCGTGGGTCGGACTGCAACGGCCAAGAGTGTGGCGCGCCCGAGGGCGCCGTGCCGACGCTGCCCAGGGGGTGCTGACGCAACGGGAGAAGCAGTAGGTGGCTAGTAGCCGCTCTTCTCGAGAATTTGCCTTCCGGTTAGGGCGTCCTCCACGCCACGTGCTGGGACCTGACCGCGGCCAGGTGCGGATCCACGATAACTGCTGGGGAGATGGCCACACCTGTCAACGGACGCGGACCGGCCCGCTGCGCCAAACAGTGTGGGAAACCGTTGACGTGAAGCCGCGGCCTCTGCCCGCCGCATCCCGCAAGAGGGTGTCCCGGACGCGGCGCGGGTGCGGCGTTCGCACCAACCCCTTCGTCTATCGTGCTCGCTCCGGGGGATGTGAACAGAGGAGGCGATGTCCATGGTCAATGCCGAGGGCCTGGTGCTGTTCGGCGCGGGCTCCGAGTGGTTCTGGTCGATGCTCCAGTTCGTGGTGGTCGCGGTCACGCTGATCGGCATCTACGTCCAGCTGCGGCAGGCCCGCGCCGCCAACGCCTTCGCCCAGGCGACCGCGATGCAGGAGGAGTGGCACGGCGAGCGGCTTGAGCGTCGGCGTCTCGCCATCTACGTCGCCCTCCGCGACGGGGGTCCAGACGCCGACCTCTCCGACCTCGCGATCCCGATCGGTAACTTCTGGGACGGTGTTGGCGGTCTCGTCCGGGCCGGGCACGTCGAACTGGCTGTCGCCTGCGAGGGTCTCGGCGGTCCGGTCCGCCTGTGGTGGAGCCTTCTCGAGCCTGCCGCTCGCACGTCGCGAGCGGAGTTCGGAAGTAGCGTCTATGAGCACTTCGAGTGGTTCGCGGCCGAGACTCACCGCTTCCTGGGCGCGCGCGGTTCGACACCGGGCGACGCATTCGACAGGCTGCGCCTCATTGCGACGAGCACCCAACGGATCGCAATACCGCGCAAACTGATCGAACGGCGGCGCGTGACCTTCCACGAGGGGACCGAGGTCGGCGAGGTCGTACAGCTCCGCCGCGTCCGTATCTGGCGGCGTGTCGCGCAGGGCCCGGTGCGGAATGTCGAAGTAACGTGCCAGCTCAACGGTTCGCGCATACCATTGCGATCACCGCCAACGGCCCCGAGATCCTGACCCAGGTCTGAGCGGGTCGAACGTCCCCGACGTATGAAGGATCGTCCGATCGAAGCAGAACAGCAGCGCGAAGCCGCCGCTCTTGCAGCCCTCGGTCGCACGCTCGCATCGATCGCGCGTTCCCGATTCGACCTCGACGAGGTCCTGCAGGCCGTTGTCGAAGAGGCCGCACAGCTGTGCCATGCCGACTCCGCGGACATCGCCGTTCGCGACGGTAACGCCTACCGTCAGCGCGCCTTCACCGGGTTCTCGCCCGAGTTCGAGGAGCTCGTGCGGGGCGTGATGTACGCGCCGGATCGCGAATCGGTGGTGGGCCGAGTCATCCTCGACGGGCGCGTCGTGCACATCGAGGACGTCCTCGCCGACCCGGAGCTCAGGGGGAACCCGTTCCAGGCAGCGGTCCGGCGGGCCGGCGGCATCCGAACGGACCTGGGCGTGCCGATCCGCTATGACGGCCAGCTGATCGGGGTGATCGCAGCCGCGCGGAACGAGGTTCGCCCGTTCTCGGAGCGGGAGATCGAGCTCGTGGAGCACTTCGCTGACCAGGCCGCGATCGCGATCGAACTGGCCCAACTGTTCGCGACCGTCGAGCGCCAGCGAACCGAGTTGGCGCGCTTCGCGCCGCAGGTCGCCGAGCTGCTGACATCGGCCGAGGGCGTGCAACTCCTCGCCGGCCACCGCCGCGAGATCACCGCGCTCTTCGCAGACCTGCGCGGGTTCACGGCGTTCGCGGAGCGAGCGGAGCCGGAGGAGGTGCTTGGCGTCCTGCGGCAGTACCACTCGACGGTCGGTCGGCTGGCCGTGGCCAACGGTGGCACGGTCGAGCACTTCGCGGGAGATGGGCTCATGGTCTTCTTCAACGACCCGACGCCGATCGCCGACCACCAGCTCGCGGCGGTTCGAACGGCATGCGAGATGCGGGATCGATTTGCCGTCCTGGCGACCGACTGGCGCAAGCACGGCTACGAGCTTGGCCTTGGGATCGGGATCGCCGCGGGCTACGCGACAGTCGGTCGCATCGGCTTCGAGGGCCGCTACGACTACGCCGCGATCGGGACGTCCGTCATCCTCGCCTCGCGGCTCTCGTCGGCCGCCAAGGCCGCCGAGATCCTGATCAGCCAGCGAGTGATGGCGATCGTCGAGGACTCGGTCGAGGCCGATGCCGTCGCAGACCTCGAGCTCAAGGGCTTTAGCACGGCGACGGCTGCGTACGCCGTTCGATCCTGCCGCGCGCGGTCGGCGTGAATCGCCCAGGCGGTTGCCACGAATCTGTCGTCGCTCAATGACCTTGTCAGCTCAACTGCTCATTGAATCTGTCAGTTGACGCTCCCTGGGTGCGATCGCTCGTTGCTTCCATGGGTCCGTTGTCGGTGAGCGTGGCGGCGGGCCAGCCGTGGGCATCGCCGGCCGCGGTGAACGTGGTTACCACGTCGTCGCCGCCGACCCGCCGGAAGGCCGTGCAGGCGAGCAGGAAGCGGGAGTGGTCGTCGAGCCAGGAGCAGATCTCGACCTCGCTCCCGTCCGCCAGGCGCCAGTAGGTGAAGTCGGACTGCCACAGCTCGTTGGGCGCCGAGGCCTCGAAGCGGTGCCAGGAGCTGCGCGGATCGACCTGGCTACCCGTCGACGACGGCTCGGTGACGAGCGATCCAGGCGGCCGTTCGCGGCGCCGAATGGCCGTTGCCATCAAGCTCGCCGCTGATCATCCGAAGGTCCGACAGCGTGTCCAAGTCCAACCAGGTCGCAAGGTCCTCCACGAACCATCCCGCAGATCCCAGGCCCGCACGCGTCGACGCCAGCGCCGTGTCGCCACCCATCGGGACGTCGAAGGCCGCCCGGAGTCGGCGAGCCAGCTGTGCCCGACGCTGTCGGCGCAGGACACGCGGCCACCAGCGGGGGGCACCTCGCCAGCGGAGGCCAACGAGGTGGTAGCCACCGTCCGCGCTGGGGCCAAGGACTGCGGCGTCGCGACGACGGCCGAGCCGGGCAAGCGCGTCGGCGGAGTACGACGAGGGCAGGGACGGCACGTCTCCGGCTACGGCGATGGCTCGATCCGCGCCACGGTCGAAGCCCGCGAGGAACGCTTCGACCAGTGCCGAGGCGAGCCCGCTCTGCTGCTGGACGATCGGCGACCAGGTCGGCCCGATGATGTCTACGACACAGGCGACATCTGACGACCGCGAGAGCATGACCACGGACTCGGCGTGCGCCTCGTTCGCCGCGTCCAGGAGATGGGCACCGCCGTCCGCAAGGACCGCCCGCCACAAGTCGGCCGTCCGCTCGGCCCCGAGGTCCAATGCGAGCCGCGTCTTGGCATGCCCCGCCCCGGGTGCTTTGGCCATGAGCACGATCACGGGTCGAGGGCGAGTCGCAAGGACGCCCACCCGGATCATCGACAGGCCGGCTTTGATCGAGGCCCGCGCCGACCCCGAGACCTTGCTCGTCCCGCTTCGCCGGCGACGGAAGGCGACGGGAACCTCCCGCACTCGCAGGGACGGATCGGCCAAGGCCCGAGCGACGAACTCCACCGTCCAGCCATAGCCGGACTCGTCCAGCCGCAAGCCGCCCAACGCGTCGGTCCGGATCGCCTTGGCCGGTGGGAGATCGTGGATCGGCCGCCCTGTGCGCCTGGATACGATCCCGGCGACGAGGGCGTTGCCCAACCGAGCGTGCCAAGGCATTGCCCCGCGCTCGATGCGAGCCGCAAGCCGACGTCCGAGCGCGACATCCGAGGTGTCGAGCGCATCCACGAGTTTGCACATCTCGGCCCCATCGCACGACCCGTCACCGTCGAGGAACACGACCGCCTCGTGTGGGTGCGGCTGCTTGGCCACCGCTCGCGCGCCACCGGTCAGACAGGCACGCCCATAGCCCCGTCTGGGTTCCTCTACGACGATCGCGCCGGCTTCCGCGGCCCGCTCGCGTGTTCCATCGCGGGATCCACCGTCGACCACGAACACGCAGCAGGCTCCCGCGACTCGTAGGTCCGTGACCACCTCCTCGATGGCCTCTCGCTCATCGATGACGGGGATGATCGCTGCGAACGGCCGACTCACGGCGTCACACCGACAGGTCGTGGACCCCAGAGCACGAACCGCCCATCATCGGCCAGCTGCGGGCGACCGCTTGACTGGAGTTCAGCGAGGATATGGTCCCGCTGGAGGGCGGAGATGGCGCTCGGGGACCATGCCAGCCGGTCGATGATCACGTATGCCTGCGCGGACGGAGGGCCCGACCCGGTGAGTCGACGGATGACGGGCCGCGCCGCCAGCGGCGTGACGAGGCCCTCGTCAGTCACGAGCGGCGCGTCGAACGGGACGTTCGCCGCGATCGCCCGCAACGGATCGATGGCCGCCGGCCGGTCGAGGAACACCGTGTCGTTCGCGACGAACGGCGGTATGGAACCCTGCACCCATGCGCCGACGATGGCGGGCGTGACCACCAACGCGAACACGAGCGGCGACGCCGACCGCATCCACCGTCGGTCGCCAGCCGAACTGCCGGATCGGCGCCGTGCCATCCGTCGCCGCCGTCGCGCTTGGCCGGCGATGGCCAGGGCGCGCCGTCCGCCCATCGCGCCCGCTGCCAGGAGGGGAGCCATCAGGATCAACGGATACTGCAGGATCACCGCGGCCTGAGGCGGGTGACCCGACAGCAGCAGGGCGACGAGCGGTGGCACGATCAACAGGAGCCAGCGAGGTCGCAGAAGCGGCAGGCCGACGAGCGCCACCCACATCCCCGCGACCACGAACATCGAATCCTGTCGGGTCAGGGCGCTCGCGATCCGATCGGGGAGGCGGAACGGGGCCGTCAGGATGGATGTCCCGTCGCCCAGCCAACGGTAGTAGCGCGCCGTGTCGCTCGGCAGGCCATCCCGAAGCCATGGCATCAGGCCGGCAAAGACGATGATGACCCAGGCGATGGACACCAGGACCAGGGCCCGACCGTGTGTCGGCATGCGTCCGCGTCCTCGAACCGCCGTGACGAGACCGACCACGGCGATGGCATAGGCCACATCCTCGCGCGTCGTCAGGGCGACCATCGCGAAGAGCCACATCGTGCGCGACCGGCCGGTGAGACCAGCCCATCCAGCCAGGAGCGCGAGGACCACCCCGACGAGCTCCGGGTGGAAGTCGGATCGGATGACCCCTTGCATCGCCGCCCATATCGGCAGGGCGATGGCGATCCCAGTCGCCATGGTGGCAGCCCAGGGGCTGGGCCGAAACGCGACCCGCAGGAACAGGAAGGTTGCCGGCACCATCGCGCCGATGCCGAACGCGTGCAGCAGGCTGAGGAAGCGGGCATCCGCGCCGAGCAGACCCTGGACCGCAGCTGGCCCGATCAGGATCGGTGAGAAGTGCAGGCCCAGAAAGGAACCGTCGTGGAAGCTCGAGGCCCAGACGCCGGTCGCTCGCACATTCCAGATCACCTGCTGGAAGAAGCCGAGGTCATAGGCACCGGTCCCCAGCCCGTCGAGCCGTCGCCACAGCAGCGTCGTCACCCATGCGGCGGCGAGGCCGCCCGCCCCGACCACCAGGATGTGCGGCCAGACCGCGGTTCCCCGAACGGTCATGCGCCGGTCGCGACGGTCGTCGCATCGGTCGCTCGCCGTTCCAGCGACGTTCGGAGCGGCGCGCGACTTCGTCGGTAGCGGGCCGCGATCCCCTGGGCTGCGCCGCGGATGGCCGCCTCGGCCGACATGGTGGGACGCCATCCAAGCGAGCGCAGGGCGGAGGTGTCGAACTCGACCAACGGAGTGTCTCCAGGCCACCCTCCCCCATCAGCGTGCGCCGTCGTGAACGAACACGACACGGCTCCGTCAGGTTGCCCAAGAACCTCCACGACGATCTCGGCGACCCGGCGCACCGAGACCGTGCCCTCTGGGCCGACGTTCAGGAGCGTCAGACCGCTCCCCGGCTTGGCCGCCGCCACGTGCCGCATGCCGGCGACAAGGTCCGTGACGGCGACATATGGCTTGGCAGGCGTTCCATCGCCGAGGATCTCGAGGCGGGTCGGATCCCGGAGCAGCTTGACCACCAGATCGTGGACGACGCCGTGGTTGGATCGGGCTCCCACGGTGTTGCCGAACCGGAAGGCGAATGCCCGCCATCCGTACAGGTGCGCGAAGCCCGACACGATCGCCTCGCCGGCCAGCTTGGCCGCGGCGTAATGAGACGCTGGCATGAGTGGCCCATCGCCCTCTGCGGTGGGGATGCGTGATGGGCGGCCATAGACCACCCCGGAGGACGCATACCAGAGTTCGCGCACCTCGAACTCGCGCATGGCCTCGCAGACCACCTCGGTGGCCACCACGCCATTGCGGAAGTCCCGCTCCGGATGGGCGAAACCGCCGGCGATGTCCGTCCCGGACGCGAGGTGGATGACGCGCTCCTGATCCGCCATGGCCGATCGCACCGTTGCCTTGTCGGCCGCGTCGCCAAACAGGAATCGAAACCCATGCGCGCCGTCGAATCGATCCATCCAGTCGGGTTCAGCGGTCGAAAGGTCGTCAAGGACGGTGACCTCAGCGCCGTCATCGAGCAGCGCTCTCACAACCTCGCCACCGATGAAGCCGGCGCCACCGGTGACCAGGGTCCGCATCGGCGCGAGGTTCGGGGTCACCCGGGCCACCGGGCCCGCGTTGCGGCAAGTCGAGCGTCCAGGCCGTGCCACCGGCCGGCGCGGAACGCTGCCAGGCAAAGCAGTGGCACCCATTCGACGGAGTACTCGTACAGCCACTTGTCGTTCCAGAGCGTCGCGAATTGCAGGTGGAGGACCATCATGGCGCCGATGAGCGCGGCGACCGGGGTCATCAAACCCACGATCAACAGCACGCCCACGATCATCTCCGCGGAGCCGATGGCGAACACGAACGGCCCGAAGTTCGGCAGGATGACTTGCTCCACCAGAAGTCGGTATGGCTCGAATGGATGGCTCTGCGTGATCACCTCGAACTCCAGGATGGACCGAGCGCTCCGTCCTCCCTCGGCATTGATGACGAAGCCGAGCGGCGTGTCAGGCCAGAGATTCGGGACAGCTGGGAGCAGCTTGGCGATTCCATTGTGGAAGAACACCAAGCCAAAGTAGATGCGGAGCGTCGCCATCGCCCGTCCGAACCACGGACTGTGAATCACCCCCGCAACGGCGCTTTGCGACATGACGGCTGGCACGCTGGACATATCGGGACTCCCTGATGCTGGAGCGGCGATCAGCCGCAGACGAATCGGTCGAGCCTGGCGGAACGCGTCGACAGCATGTCCTCCAGGCGTCCACGTATGGCGACGAGTGCCGCGGCGATGGAGGCGTCCGGAGGAAGGTCCAGACGCATGTCGGGGTCGTTGGACAGCGGATGCCAGAACCAGCCCTGGGCGTCGCACGTCAGTTCCGGTGCGATGTCCTGCGGACGGATCGGCTCGCCTTCGGAAGCGGCCCCGCGCAGGGCGATCGGACGGAAGATCCGGTCGTCCGGCCTGATCGCGAAGGTATCGGCCAGCCGATGGAGGTCCGGGATCTCGTCGAGGGCCGCCTCTGGCAGGGAAGCCGCCAAACGCACCCGAGCCCCGGCGTCGATGAGCGTGCGGATCCCGACCAGGGCCCTGGCGTGAGCTCCGCGGCCTCGGTGCGCGTCGTGCCGCTCCGGGGCGGCCGAGTCGAGGCTCACCTGGAACGCGACCGGCCGGCCCATCTCGATCAGCGGTCGGAGACGCTCCCAGCGCGACCCGCGCAACAACATTGCGTTCGTCAGGAGGGTCAGCGGAAGGCGATCCGTCACGTATCCGATGAGTTCGGGCAAGTCCGGTCGAATCGTCGGTTCCCCGCCGGTCAGGAACACCCCGGCCAGCCCAGCCGCCTGGGCTTCGTCGACCAGCGAGCGAATCCGCGCGGCCGGCAAACGCCGCGGATCGGCGCGAGGCCCAGACACGACGCAGCAGTAGTCGCAGGCCAGATTGCAGTCGTAGTTCGTGTACATCCAGAGGCGGGTCGGCATGAGCGCCTCGACCGACGAAACCCCGCCGGCAGCAGGGGCCTCGGACGCGTCGGACCAGTCGGTCCGGGCGCGACCCTTGCGCAGGTAGTGGTGGGACCAGCCGGGCCGGTCGGCATCGGGCGTGACCGAGAGCAGCGCGTGTCCGCTCGCCACTTCGAACGTGCGGAGCTGATCCGTGACCCCGCTCACCGGGCTCGAGATCCGGAGGATCTGGCCCTCGGTCATACCCAGCAGCTCGATGTGCAACCGGATCAGCAGCCCGGAATCGAGATCAGCCCGCGAGTCCTCCAGGTCGGCATGGACCGGGAGCGCGCGGCTGCCGCCGTAGTTGACGGTCTCCGTCGTCATCGGCCCCTCCCGGATCCCGTGGTGGCACGGACGCGTTCGAGGGTGGAGTATTGGAATTGCTGCGGGACCCCAGCCGGCGTGTGGTGCATGTACCGAACGCTTCCGGCCAGCCGGAATCCCTTGGCGAACGCTTCAGCGAGGTGCGCGGGCTCGTATCGCTGCACCGGCATGCCGCTACACCGCTCCGGGCCATCGTCGGCGAAGGTGGCGATGATGGCGGCACCCCCCACCCGGACGGTCCGTTCGGCCAAGCGGACATAGCGACGGCGAGACGCGTCGTCAAGCAGGAAGTGGAATGCCGCGCGGTCGTGCCAGATGTCGAACGGGCCGATCCCGCGCAGCATGGTGACATCGCCCACGATCCATTCGATCGCGTCGGCCCGCGCACCCAGGCGGTGCCGCGCCACCGCCAGTCCGGCCTCCGAGATGTCGAGGACCGCGATTCGATCCAGATCGAGGTCGACGAGATGATCCACGAGTCGGGAGGCGCCGCCACCGATGTCGATGATGCTGCGCCCTCCGCGCGCCACGGCTGCGGCCACCAGGTCGAGCGAGGTCAAGGGGTCAGCTTCGTACCAGCCCAGGGCGTCCACCGCGCGGGTGGCGTAGATCCAATCCCATCGGCCACTCAGCGGTCGGGAATCCATCGGCGTCACGCGCCTCCGCATGGTCGGGTCATGGCCCCGGAGGATGGCGGTCCGATATGTCAGGTCGATGACGGTCCTGTGACAAGGGCAACCGCCTGATATCGGATCGTCATGATCGTCCGGCACGATGATAGGTCTGGCGGCCCGCCAGGGAGATCATCGACACCCTCGAGCGACTCATCCGCACCACCGTCCGAGCTATGTCCGCACACCAAAAGCGTGCATGCGGCGGGCCGCGGTTTCTATTCGGCCGATTGGGCCATGCGGCCGGGTTCGGGCAGACGTCGGGCGAGGATCCACACGAGCTGCGCCGTCGTTGCCGCTCCCTTGGTGCTCAGGCGCTGGCGGACAGCGTCACGTATAGGCGCTCGGCTTGTTCGAGGTACGGCCGGGCCTCGATCGATCGCAGGATCACGATCGAAGCCTCGAGGTCCGATCTCGCCTGGGTAGCATCGCCGTTCGGCACGGTCGCATTCGCCTCTGCCCGACGGAGCAGGATCCGGGCCTCACTGAGCGAATCGTCGGCGGCGCGTGCCTGCCCCAGCAGGGCATCGAGCCCGTGGAGCGCTTCCACACCTCCACCTGCCATGGCCCGGGCCACCGTGAGTGTCGCGGCCGACATGCGCTCGACATCCACCGCCTGGCAGTACACCGCGATGTCGCTCGCCTTCTCAAGCCAGTCGATCGCAGGCCCGAGCCTGCCGAGTGCCAGTTCCTGCTCTCCGGCCAGGAAGCTGCCCGCGGCCTCGCAGGCGAGGTTGCCGATCGCAGCCGCGCCGGCAGCGCCGTGTTGGGCAAGGGCCAAAGCCTCGTCGTGTCGGCCCTGCAACGCCAGGGACATCCCTTCGAAGATGTCGGCATCCGCGAGCGCGTTCGGGTCGCCGCTCCGGTCGGCCAACTCTCGGGCGCGTGCAGCCGCCCGTTCGGCGGCCTCGAACTCGCCGAGCTCGGCGTTGATCACCACAAGTTGCCCGGCGTAGAACGCAGCCTCGGCAGTCTCGATCCCCTCGAGCCGAAGGACGGCCTGCTCCAGGATCCCAATCGCCTCTGTCCGACGACCCCGACCGGCGACCATCAGACCCTTGATCGCCAGCGGCACGCCCAGGATTCGTGGATCGTCGAGCCGGCGGCCGATCTCGAGCGCACCATCGATCGCCTGCTCGAAGGCAGCGGCGTCCGCTTGGGCGCCCTGCATCTGGCGCACCGCCACCTCGCGGGCGAGCGTGAGCCCGAGGAGGCGATCGTCACCCAGCCGCTCGGCTCTTGCCCGCGTCTCGGCGAGCTGGGCGAGCCCCTGATCGTACGGGATGAAGGTGACCCCCGCGGCGACGCGATCGAGGTCGACCTCGATCCGCCGGTGCTCGGTCGCGTCGTCGTCCGGCATGTCGACCAGCAGTGCCGCGGCGCGGTCGAACAGGTCGCGAGCCTCGCGGACGGCAAATCGCCGCAGCGCCACCTCGCCGGCGCGATGGAGGTACTCGACCGCCCGGTCGCTTGCACCGGCGCGCTCGAAATGGAGGCCGAGGATCGGAGCGAGCTCCTCGCGTCGATCAGGATCGCGCGCCTCGATCGCCTCCCCAACGACGTGATGAAGGCGCCGCCGATCCGCCTTCAAGAGCGATCCGTAGGCAGCCTCCTGTACAAGGACGTGGCTGAAGCGATAGACGGGCTCCGGATCGACGGAAGCGAAGCGGACAAGCCCAGCAGCCTCCGCCAGCCCGAGCGCGCGAGCAGCGGCAGACGGATCGCCTACCACGGCCTCGAGGAGCCGAAGGGGGATGTCCCGCCCAATGACCGCGGCCACCCGGAGGATCCGCCGGGAATCGACCGGGAGTCGGTCAATCCGGGCGGTGAGCAGGCCCTCGAGGGTGGGCGGCACCTCGGCAGAGGCGATCGTGTCGGAGCCGACCCAGCGACCGTTGCGCAGCACGACCCAGTCCCGCTCGATCAGCATCCGGATGACTTCCTCGACGAAGAACGGGTTGCCTTCGGCGCGCTCGAGGATGAAGCGGCGCAGATCCTCAGGCAGCGACTCGATCTCCAGGAGGTTGGTCACCAGCAGCCGGCTATCGGCGTCGTCGAGCGGAGTCAAGGCGATCTCGGTCAGCGCGTCGCCAAATGCCTCGCGGGCCGCCTCGACGAGGCGCCAGCCGGCACTCCCGCGATCCGGTCGCCCTGAGAGCACGAAGAGGAGCGGCAGCTCGTGGCCGAGCATAAGCAGCCGGCCCACGACCTCGACGGACGAGGCGTCCACCCAATGGATGTCGTCGGCGAGGAGGGCGACGGGACGATCGGCAGAGAGGTGCCGGAGGACGACCTCGGCCGAGGCCACGTAGCGCCCGCGCAGAGCCTCCGGGCTGAGCGGTGCCAATTCGTCCGCGACAGCGGCCGGGAGGGGCAGCGAGAGGAGGCTGGCGAGAATCGCGACATGGCCGGCCGCGCCTTCGCCGACGAGGTCGCCGATGCGCGCTTGGAGGGCTTCGAGGGTGGCCGACGGTGTCGCGCGTCTGGGCAGGCCGAGGCAGGCCAGCATCAGATCAGACAAGAGCCCGTAGGGCACGTCGCCACCGTACGACACCGAGCGGGCCTCGACCCAGCGCAGCCCGTCTGCCCCGACCGCCCGGTCCCGGGCGCGCAGCTCCTCGAGAAGTCGGCTCTTGCCCACGCCCGGTTCACCGAGGATGACTGCTGCCCGGCCGCGCCCGGCGCGGACCGCCTCAAGAAGCGCGGTGAGGCGAGCCAGCGGCTCGTCGCGCCCGACCAGCGGGCTCACCAGCCCGGCCAGCCCTCGTCCGGAGCCCGGCTCGTCGCGACGACGCTGGACCTCCCAGGCCTCGACTGGCTCGGCTTTGCCTTTGACCTCGAGGCCGCCGAGCGAGATCCCCTCGTAGACTGGCCCGGCATTGCGCCACGTCTCACCAGTGACGAGGACCGTGCCGGGGCGCGCGGCCGATTGCATCCGGGCGGCCACGTTGACCGTGTCGCCCATCGCGTCGACCTCGGCAGACCCCTCGCCCAGCCCTTCGACGATCGCCAGTCCGGTGTTGATGCCGACGCGAATCCGGAGCTCCTCGCCGGTGTCCCGCTGCAGGGACGGGCCGGCCGCTACAACTGCCGCGACCATCTCAAGCCCGGCGCGAACGGCCCGGATCGCGTCGTCCTCGTGCGCTACAGGGGCGCCAAACACCGCCAGCAGTCCGTCGCCCATGACCCGCACGACGGTCCCGCCATAGCGCTCGAGGGGCGTCGTCATAATGGCGAGGACCCGACGGATCGCCGCGCTCCAATCCTCGGGGTCCATTCGATCGGCCAGGGCAGTCGAACCGACGACGTCGGCGAATAGCGCACTGACCAACCGTCGTTCGGCGGTCGTGGCGGTCACCTGCTCGGGGGATGGTCGTGCGGTCATCGCGTGCTCATCCAATCCCATGGTGCCGTCGTCCGGCGGTCGGAGAGCCTACCGACGCGGCTCGTCGATGATAGTTGCTCCTGTCGTGCCCGCCACGCTAGACGAGGTCCATCGCCAGACGGGCTTCCCAAGCTCCGGGCCATGTCGGTCTCGAGTGACGCTCGACCCTTCAGCAGATGCGTCAACCGCACCGGGATTCGGACCGGGGAACGCGGGTCTTACGCCCGGCACGTTACCTCTCCGTCGTGGGCAGGCGATCGGGTGGCTTAGCCGACTCGGTGATCACGATTGTCAGCAGCGCCGCCGCGACGATGCCGAGCGGCACCACCGGCGGGAGTGCCGCCATCCCGGCCGCCCCGAGCGCGACGCTCATGACGACGAGGGCAGCCAGCCGCGCGACCAGGACCGGGCCGCCCAGGATGCGCAGCGAGAGCGCCGAGGAAGCGACGAACAGGGCGACCCCGACGCCGAGCGCGGCGAGGACCGGGCCGGTCATCGGGTCGTCCGGGTGCGCGACCGTTTCCTCCACCGCCACGGCGAAGCCGACGATCGCGCCGATCAGCGGGAAATGGGCGAGGCTGAACGCGTCGCGCGCGAGCGGTCCGTAGCGGTGCGGTTCGGCCGCGGCGAAGCGATGCGCCAGCGCCTCCTTCAGCCAGCCGAAGTACGTCCACCACAGCAGGCAGGCCACCACGAGCGACGCGCCGACCGCCATTACGAGGCCCGGGTCGAGCTCGGCGTCGGCCACGGCTGCCCCGGCCACGATCAGGGACTCGCCGAGCGCGATGATCACGAAGAGCCCGTGCCGCTCGCTGAGGTGGGCGGGATCGAGGTCCCAGGTCGTCGCTCGCCCGGCAATCGTGGCGGCAGCGAAGTCGGCGCCGATAGCGGCGAGCCAGACGATGCTGCGAAGCTCCGGGTCAACGAGCGCCCCGGCCAGGACGAGCGCAAGACCGACGAGCGAGGTGCTGGCCCAGCGGTAGACGGCGGCGTGGTCGGCGCCCTTGCGCTCCATCTCGACGCGCACCTGGAGTCCGAGGCCGAGCAGCCGGACCGAAAGGTAGGGCAGTGCGAACCAGATCGCCTCGTCGGTGAAGGCTCGCGGCACCGAGGCAGCCATGATGAACGCGGCTGCGGTCGCGACCAGCGTGAGGACGCGGACCCATTGGTGGGTGGTGTCCGCCGGGTTGAGCGTCCTGGTGAACTGGGTCCACGCCCACCAGACGAGCCAGCCTACGAGGACCGCCCGGAGCACTCCGGATGCCGTCAGATCTGCCGCTGTCGCTGCGGTGATCTGGGTGACCGCGAAGACGAAGACCAGGTCGAAGAACAGCTCGACGAACGTGACCCCTTGCGGCTGGGTGGCCCGCACGCCGCGCCGCACGGCCGTGGTCGTCCCGGCTCCGGTGTCGCTCAGGTGACTGCCCCCATGCCCGGCCCTCCATGTGCCGACCACCTCAAGGCCGGATCTCGTAGTGGAACGGTACCGGACGCGCCCTCGAAATGTCCGGATGTGGAGCCGGCGGTCGAGCTGAGGCTCCGGGCCAAGCCGAATCACCGGAGGAGGCCCGCGCTCCAGAACCAGTACATGAGCGCGCTGCGCAAGGCGGCACAGGCCCGCAAGTCGGCCGAGGGCGAGGCGGCCACCGAGGCGGTGCCGACCGGAATGCATCTGCCGCTTGCCGGAGCGAGCATCATGATGCGATGATGCCGTCATGACAAAGGTGCGCACGACCCTGACGATCGATCCCGAGGTGCTCCGCGCGGTGAAGGTCCGTGCCGCCCGCCTGGGCAAGGGCGACAGCGACGTGATCGAGGAGGCCCTGCGCCGCGATCTCGGGCTCGACCTGCTTGACCGGCTCTGGGCGGCCAATGACATCGACGACGACGAGGCGCTCGCACTGGCCGTCGAGGCCCAGCACCAGACGCGCAGCTGACCGACGACCCGGTGCGCGTTGTCCTCGACGTCAATGTCCTGATCTCCGCGGCGCTCTCGCCTCGCGGCACCCCGGCCCGCCTGCTCATCGCCTGGCAGGCCGGGGCCTTCGAGCTCGTGGTCTCGCCCCAGCTGCTGGCCGAGCTTCGCCGCGCCCTCGCCTACCCGAAGCTCGCTCGGCTCGTGCCGACGGCCGACGCCGACGCGTTCGCCGCCTGGCTGGGCCGCGTCGCGGAGCTCGCCGCCGACCCGCCGGGCCCGCCCCCGGTCCGGTCCGAGGACCCAGCTGACGACTACCTTGTCGCCCTCGCCGCCGTGGAGCGGGCGGTCCTGGTCTCGGGTGACGGCCACCTCACGGCCCTCGCGGGACGGATCCCCGTGCGCACGCCCGCAGCGTTCCTGGCCGAGCTTGAGTCCGGCCCCGCATCGGAGCGCGGATAGGTTCGCCGCTCGAGGTCGATGGCACCACGACCATGTGACACTCGAGCACCCCCTTCGATCCGTCCTATGGACGGCCACTCTGACGCCGACTTTGCCTGGCGCGTCAGATCGCCCAACCTGCCTGCGGTCTCCGCTGAACTCGACGAACGATCGACATCTGCGTCCGTGTAAGCGAAACGGTTCACCGGCTCCCGCTCCATGGCGATTCAGGCGAGTCCGCTACTTCGACGAATCAGATATCCCTGGGGAGCCGGCGAGAAGGAGAACGCCGAGCCATAGCCAACACAGGTCGTATGGCACCGAAATGCCTCCATAGAGCAGTTTCCAGGGGAGAGAGTCATCTGAGTGGCCGACGATGTAGCCCACGAGAAGGACGGTGGGCACCAACAGGATCCCGGCAATCAGAATCAAGGACCTACCTCGCGGCAGCGCATTCGCTCTCTGAATGTCGATACCTGCGAGAACGAGACCTGCCGCCAAGACAAAGTAAGAGACGACTGACAGGAGCCAGCCGCCATAGACCAGTGGTGAGTCGAAGTATGCGTCCGGGTCGAGGATCCAAACCTGCATTACCTGGGCCGTGAACCACAAGGCAAGACCAAGGAGTGCAACCCAGAAACCGGCTTTCCCAGTCTTGCTGATCCGGGGTGAGACCTGGACGTAGACGCCCGCAAGGCCAATGAGGCCCAGCAATCCAAACGCCGTCCACAAGCGCGTGTACTGGAGGCTGTTGAGTCCCAGGAAGGTGAGGTCCATGTCGGCCTCGGTCGTCCCGTGGGTGAATGCAAAGGTGAAGTCCCTGACGAGCAGGTGCACTGCCCACAAGATCAGTGCAGACCCGCTCCACTTGATGAAGGTCTTCTTCCTCAAATTGGACGCCCTCCTGGGGCCTTGAGATCGCCGAAACCGACACCGTCGTACTTCACGAGCCAGTCGCCCATCGTTGACGAGTCCATGGGCGTCAGCGGGTCTCGGCCAAGGACTGCAGCCGCTCACCGTGCGGGGCGCTACGCAGGTCTCCCGCTCGTGGGCGACTCCGTCGGCACAACTGCGATGCGCATGGCCACGACCTCGATAGGCTCGGTCCGGCCACGGACCTCGATCGTGCGACGCTCGAGGTTGGACGTGTTGGTCCCCGCATCCGTGGCAGCCTCGACCGAGACGAGGAGCTCGCCACTGGCTGCCTCGCTGGCGAGACGCGCCGTGGTGTTGACCGCATCACCGAGCGCGGTGAAATCGCTGACGACATCGTCTGCCGCCGTCGAGCCCACGAAGGCATCGCCGGTGTGCACGGCAGCTCCGACGGGGATGGGGCCGGTTGGCGTCGCATCCGCACGCCCGGATCGCAAGAGAAGGCTCCGCCCCGCGGCCACCGCGGCGGCGGCGTGGTGGTCGCCGCTGATGCCACCGAAGAACAGCCCGATGACCTCGTCGCCCACGAACTTGTCGACGATGCCATTGCTGGCGAGCACAGCGCCGGACGCGATGCGATAGAAGCGGTTCAGAAAGGCCCGGAAGTCGGTCGGCGACAGGCGCTCGCCGATCGCGGTCGAGCCACGGATGTCCGCGAACAGGAGGCTGACCGGGATCTCCGCGCCCTGTACCCCCATCTTCTGCAGATCCTTGATGCAGAAATCGCAGATGGTCGGGTTGCCCGCGAAGCGACCGAAGCCAACGTGTCGGAGAATGGCCCCGCCGGGTCCCGCGAACGGCGCTGCGCAGATCTTGCAGTTGGGCCCGCTGGGCACGCGGCTGAAGACACGCCGCATCATGGCGCTCGCGCGGTTGTAGCCGGTCAGGAACTCGTGCATTTGCTCTTGAGGCGTCGGCCTGCCCATGACCGTGGACTGTAGCGACGTCGGTGAGGGCAGGCAATGGCCCAGCTGTCCCGGTCGCGAGGGCGCCCAGAGACAAATCAACCGGACTTGCCGACCTGACCCGGGCGGCCGCCTCCCGCTCATCGCGGCCCTCGATCAGCAGGTCGCAGGCTGTGAGCGCGGACCCGGCACCTGTCGGGTGCGCCATTACAGCCCTTCGGGCTGCCGTCCCCTCCCTGCCCAGATCAGGAACCTGACGAGCCCACGTCCGAGCAATTCCGCTTGTTGGGAGCATGCCTGTATGGGCATGAACCGGCCGGTGAAACCGTTGACATGAACGGACACGGCGGCCAGACTCCCGACGATGTCCGGGATCGAGATCAAGAGCCACCGAGGGCCTGACGAGACGGTTGATTTCGACCACGGGTCAGTGGACGTGATGCGCGTGGGACCCATGACGATCGGCCGCGAGGTCCTTCAGCCGGGGTGGCGCTGGGCGACGCACGTGAGACCGATCGTCGGCACGGACCGCTGCGAGTTCCATCATGTCTGCTATGTGCTGGCCGGGCGCCTGGCCATCGAATCTTGGGATGGCGAGCGGCGCGAGGTCGTCGCGGGGGACGTATTCGACGTCGCGCCGGGCCACGATGCCTGGGTCATCGGCGACGAGCCGTACGTTGCGATCGACTTCCAGGGAGTCGAGGACTTCGCGAAGGCGCCGGGGGCAGGTGAGCGGGTCCTCACGACGATGCTCTTCACTGACATCGTAGGCTCGACGGCCCAGGCAGAACGGCTTGGCGATCGACCGTGGAAGCTGCTCCTGGCCAGTCACCGCGAGGACGTCCGCAGCCTCCTGGAAACTCACCGAGGGCGCGAGGTCGTCACGACCGGCGACGGCTTGCTGGCCATCTTCGACGGTCCCGCGCGGGCCATCACATGCGCCATCGCTATCAGCGGATCGGCACGTAAGCTTGGCATCGCGGTCCGTGCTGGCGTTCACACCGGCGAGGTGGAGCTGGTTGGTGGCGACATCCAAGGCCTCGCTGTGCACCTCGCGGCCCGCATCATGGGCGCGGCCGGAGCCGGCGAGGTCTTCGTTTCGTCGACATCGCGCGAGCTGGCCGCCGGCGCCGGCCTCGAATTCGCGGATCGAGGCAGCCACGAACTCAAGGGGATCAGCGGCGCCCGCCACCTCTACGAAGCCAGCTCCAGGCGCGCGTCAGCGACCGGCTGACCGGCTGACCCGCCGTGTGCCATGGCACGTCGCCGACCGCTCGCCGCGGGCAGCCACTCGGCGCGGCCTTCGATCGGCACGCTGTCGGTTGCTATCGCGCGCCCGACGCCCTTCGGGCGCGCCATTCGCCGGATCAGCGCGTGGCGGCGACCAGCAGTTCGGCGAGGCGCTGGGGCTGCTCGCGGAAGGGCCCGTGACCCGTTGCGATCTCGACGATCTCCGCGTCCACCGAGGCCGCCATCAACCGTTGGAGCTCCGGCGGCACCAGCGTGTCGGCGGTGGTCAGGATGTAGGTGCGGCGGCCCGAGGTGGGCAGATCGCCGTGCCACTTCTGGCGCAGCGCGGCGATGCCTTGCGGACGCTGCGTCCGCTCGAGGTACGACCGGACCGCGTCCCGCTCGGCCGGATCGGACGCGGCGACGTACTGGTCGATGTTCAGGGCACAGCGCCCAGGGCCGGCACTGACGATCAGCCCGCCGAAGGCGGCGAGCCCTGCATCCTGGTCGGCGTCGGCGAACGGATCGCTGCCGATGAAAAGGTCGAGCACCGAAGCGCCCGGCCGCGGGATCCAGGCCGCGACGTAGACCACCGGCAGCTCGGGGTGCTCCACGGCGATCCTCGTGGCGGTGAAGCCCCCGAACGAGTAGCCGACCAGCGCGACGTCGGCCAGGTCATCGGGGAGCACGGCCCGCACGGCGTCCGCGTACTGCTCCAAGGTCGCGGCGGCATCGTCACAGGGCAGGTCGACGACGATCACTTTGTGGCCGGCCGACTCCAACGGCTCGAGCAGGGGTTCCATCGTGGCTGGCGTGTCCCAGGCTCCGGGAACGATGACGAACGTCGACAAGCTGACACCTCCGCGGTGGAGGATACAGTCGGTACCCAACCTCCATGCGGGCTCCCCAGGATGACGAACACGTTTCCGGCGCTGCGTCGCCAGCGGCGAGAGCGCGCCACACAGGCATCAATCCCTCATGCCAGCCGCCTCGCTGCCGCGAGCCATTCATCGCGACCCTCGATCGGGATCTCGTAGGTTGCTAACGCGCGCCCGACACCTGTCGGGCGCGCCATTTCAACCTTTTGCGGCAGCGCCAGCGCCAATCCGTGCGCATAGGCCGCTGCGGTCAGCCGGACACCCACGATCTCGGGGCCTGCGATCGTGATCCGCTCGTAGATGGCGTGCATCAGGGCTGCCTTCTCCTTCGGCACGTCTGCGACCTGGATGGACACTCGCTGAGGGCGCGCAGCCATTCGACTGCGCGGTGACCAGGTAGGCCAGGCCAGCCGACGTTCGCTCGGTGATCGCGGCACGTTGCTCGCGAAGCGCCTTCAGGCGCGCCGGGTAGGTGTCGTCGCCGAGCAGGCCGCCCGCGTGCTCCAGCGCCAGCTCGCGGCTCGGCCGATCAATCCGTGCCCTGTCGATCGCGACCGGCTGGTGGTTCTACCCAGGGCACCGGCCCTTGCATTTCAGGCAGCCCAACGCGTGGTAGGATCCATGCCATGAGAACTACCATCGACAAGGCCGGACGCTTGGTCATTCCTCGCGCGCTCAGAGATCGGATCGGTCTTGCCGGGGGAGGTGAGGTGGAGCTCGAGCTCGACGGCGCTGCGGTTCGGATCGAGGCGGTCTCCGGCAGCGACCTCAAGGAGGTGGCCGGACTGCTGGTCATTCCGGCGACCGGCACGCCGCTCACGGGCGATGTCGTGCGCGAGCTCATCGATGCCGACCGATACGGACGCTGAGGGCGAGGCCGTCCTGGTCGACACGAGCGTCGCGGTCGCGTTGATCGTCGAGGACCACGAAGCCCACGCCGCAGCGCTGGAGGTCGTCCAGGGCCGCCGTCTGGGGCTTGCCGGTCACGCCTGGTTCGAGACCTACTCAGTCCTCACGCGGCTCCCTGGCGCGCGTCGTCGGTCGCCGGCCGATGCGCTTCGCCTGCTGGCCCACAACTTCCCGGCGTCGAAGTTCCTCGGTGAGGACGAGTCGCAGGCCCTCGGCCCGGAGATCGCCCACGTGGGCATCTCGGGCGGCGCCGTCTACGACGCGCTCGTGGGCGCAGCCGCGCGTCAGCATCGTCGGCAGCTCGTGTCGGCCGACGGGCGGGCGCGACCCGTGTACGAGGCGCTCGGCGTGGACCTTGAGGTCATCCGCACGTAGCAGCCGCGCGACCGCTGTCGGGCGAGCGAGGTCATGTGGTCCGCGGCACCGCGCCCACTCCGACGGCATGACATGGTCCCGTCCGGAAGCTCAACGCGAAGGTCAGGCCGCATCGCCGCCCTCCATCACACCCTCATGCAGCTGTGGAGACCCACGTCCAGGCGTACCACACGATCAACGCGTTGAAGACGAAGCTCACGATGATCAGGAAGTTGTCGTAGAGGCCCTTGTACGGCAAGCCAAAAAGATTGAAGACAACGACGAGCACCGCAACGACGATGTTGGCCCAACCGATCGCGGGAAACGGCAACGTCAGGGACAGGACGACCATGATGATTGGGATCAGCATGATCACGGCGATCGCTAGCCACATTCCCTGGCTGGCCTTTCGGCCCCCGAGTTCGCCCGGTGTGACGTCGCCGGCGAACAAGCGCAAGACATCCCCCAGGAGGTAGGTGAGCATGACGGCCACCCACAACCCTGAGAGGATGATCCTCACATCCACCATCTCAATTGCCTCGTTCCTGTGCCCCGTCCTGCCGGATCGTGATGACGACCTTTCCTCGCGCGTGCCCGGCTCCGTAGTGGGTCAGCGCCTCGGCGACTTCATCCAGCGGATACGTGCTGTCTATGACCGGGGTGACCTTTCCAGACTCGATGAGTTCCGTTAGCACCACCAGGTCCTCACGCTTGTTGGTGGCTGCGAATGGGCGGAGCCTTTGGGGCACGAACGGTGACACCACGAGCGCCTGAACCGCGCGGCGCACGAAACTTCCCAGCCAGCGCCCGCTGCCCTTGTTGCTGTTGGGAATGAGCGTGCCGTGACGAGTCAGTGCCCGCCTGAGCTCCGACAACGTTCGGTTACCCACGTTGTCCAGGATCAGGTCGTACTGCTGCCTATTCCTGGTGAAGTCGTCGGCGGTGTAGTCGATGACATGGTCGGCGCCGATCGAGCGAACCAGGTCCACGTTCGTCGTGCTGCAGACGCCGGTCACCTCCGCTCCAAGGGACTTGGCGATCTGTACGGCGAAGGTGCCCACGCCGCCGGACGCCCCATTGATCAGGACCTTCTGACCGGGCTGAACCCGTCCGATATCGCGGAGAGCCTGCAGTGCGGTGACCCCTGTGATCGGTACGGCCGCCGCCTGCTCGAACGTCAAGTTGGATGGCTTCGGCGCCAAGGCGTCTTCTGGCACGCTGGCGTACTCGGCAAACCCTCCCTTGCCGATTTCGGCGTAAACCTCATCACCGGGTCCGAACTCCGATACGTTGCTGCCGACCGCTTCGACCCGCCCGGCGATCGCAAGGCCAAGAACCTTGTTCCTCGGTCTGCGCAGTCCAGTTGCGAGGCGAAGGACGTACGGCGTTCCGTGCAGCATGTCCCAGTCACCCGGATTGACCGCCGCCGCGACAACCCTGACCAGAACCTCGGCGCCTCCTGGGACCGGCGTATCGACCTCCTTGAGCTCGAGGACACCGGGTGGGCCGTAGGCCTTGTTGACGATCGCCTTCATCGTGTTCTCTCGATCTGTTACGACCACGACGGGACAGAGACCCGAAATGCATCTCGGGACGACCGACGTCGGCTACTCGGAATGGGCTCGGATCAGCCCCCGGGCGACCTTGCCCGGCGCCAAATCATCGCTGATTATTGGGCGCGCGCGTCAAGCGGCGGGACTGGCGATCGCTGCGTCCGGGCCCGGGGTCTCGGCAAGCCAGGCGGTCGCCGACCGGCGGAGCCGGAGGACCTCGGTGACGTCGAAGATCCGGTGCATCCATTGGTCGGTGGCCGAGAAAAGCTTCTCGACCGGACCCAGAGCGATGATCTCCGGGCGATCCACCACCCAGGTTTCGCCCTCGTGCACGAGCTCAGCGGCGCCGTTCGCCAGAACGTTGCGCAGCCAGTTCGAGCGCAGTCCGTACGGCAGCGAGATGAGGAAGCCATCCTTTGTTGCGACCGCCCCAATCGGCGTCTCGAACGTGCTGCCCGAGACGCGGCCGCGATGGCGGATGATAGCGGTGGCGGAACCCGGCCGGCCCGCCGTCTTGAGGCCCACCTTGTTGAAGCCGTGCTTGCCCAGCCAGATCACCGGTGCCTGGACGAGCCCCGACTTGCGGCGCATGCCGATGACGAACACAGCCCCGAGGACCGAGACGGCGAGGAGGAGGGCGCCGAGCACCCCGAGGACGAGACCGAACATTTCAGGAACTCCCTTCATCCGAGCCGGGCTCCCCGGCCGCGGAGCAACTACACTGTAAGCCTTGGTCCAATGAGAATAACAACTACGCCGTAAGCTTGTCAACCCCTGTCCAAGGACGCCTTCACAGATGCCAGTCGAGCCCCCGCCCAGGCCGCGTCGCCGCAAGCTCAGCCGCGAGCTCGTCCTTGCTGCCGCCCTGCGGCTCGCCGACGAAGAAGGCATCGAGGCGGTCTCGATGCGCCGGCTGGGCCAGGTCCTGCGCGTGGAGGCGATGTCGCTCTACAGGCACGTCGCCGGCAAGGAGGCGATCCTCGACGGGATCTCGGAGTTGGTGATGGGCGAAGTCGAGGTGCCCGCTCGCAACCTGCCCTGGCGACAGGCGCTCCGCCAAAGCGCGATCTCCACCCACCAGGCGCTGCTCCGTCACCCGTGGGCGAGCGCTGTCCTGGAGTCGCGGCGCAACCCCGGCGAGGCCCGGATGACGTACCTGGACGCGGTCGTGAGCATCCTGCTCGACGCCGGGTTGTCGACCCCGGACGTCGCCCGTGCGTTCATGGCCGTCGACAGCCACGTCTACGGCTTCACGCTCATGGTCCTGGCCTGGCCATTCGATCTGCGGGACTCCCCGGACGAGGCGCGGATCATGATCGACGAGGTCTTCGGTCACGCCTACCCGGGCCTGCGCTCAATGGCCGAGCTCGCCCTGACGGGGCCCGGTGTCCCGGTGGAGTTCGAATTCGGACTGGACCTCACTCTCGACGGTATCGAGCGTCGGCTCGCCGGCGCGCCGCGGGCATCGCCCCTGCGCAGTCCATGAACATCCGGATTGCGAGCGCCGAGGACGCATCCGCGATCACGGCGATCTACAACCAGGGCATCGAGGACCGTGTCGCCACCCTGGAGACGTCGCCCAGGACGGTGGCGGAACGCTCCGCGTGGCTGGCGGCAAGGAGCCCGCGGCACCCGGTGCTGGTCGCCGACGACGAAGCGGGCGGCGTCATCGGCTGGGCGTCGCTGAACCCCTTCAACCCTCGCCCAGCGTACGATCATGTCGCGGACATCTCTGTCTATGTCGCTCGGGAGCACCGTGGGTGCGGAATCGGAGGGAGGCTGTTGACCGCCCTGATCGACGTTGCGCGTTCTCTCGAGTACCATAAGCTGGTCCTTGCTGCCCTCGCGACAAACGAGGCCGGGAGGCGCCTGTACGACCGGAGCGGCTTCTCCACCGTCGGCACCTACCGGGAGCACGGCATGCTGGATGGGCGATGGGTGGACGTCGTCGTGATGGAGAAGCTCCTCTGACAGGCGACGCCGCCCGGGTGATCGTTGCGGGCAGTGGGTACGCTGCAGAGTCCGCGCGCTCCATGCCCGCCATCTATCTTGGCCACGGCGCGCCGCCGCTGCTCGAGGACGCCGAGTGGATGGGCGAGCTGAATGGCTGGGCGAATGCAATGGCCCGCCCGTCATCCATCCTGATCGTCAGCGCCCATTGGCAGACCGCGCCGATGGCGCTCAGCGCGACCCGGCCGGTTCCCCTGGTGTACGACTTCTACGGCTTTCCACAGCACTACTACGAGATGACCTACAACGCTCCCGGGGCGCCGGAGCTAGCGGCCAGAGTCAAGGCACTTTTCCCGACGAATGAGCCGGTGCTGGATCGGGAGACGCGCGGGCTTGACCACGGCGCCTGGGTCCCACTCAAGGCGATGTACCCCGACGCGGATATCCCCGTCCTCCAGATGTCCATGCCGGACCTCGATCCAGCGCACCTGTTCGAGGTGGGCCGGCGGCTGGCACCGCTGCGCGACGAGGGCGTCCTGATCGTGGGCAGTGGCTTCCTGACCCACGGGCTCCCTTACATCCACGAGTACTTCCTGGGCAAGCCCGGCGCCCCGCAGTGGTCCATCGACTTCGACCATTGGGCGACCGAGGCCCTTGACCGAGGCGATCTCGACACGCTCTTCGCCTTCCGGGAGAAGGCTCCAGGGATGCCGTACGCGCACCCGACGGTCG
>JANPDO010000378.1:0-4196 GCA_031431535.1 Chloroflexota bacterium | reverse complement strand
TGCTGCAGCCTCGAATCATGCAGGACGCGGTTGGGATCCACCCGATCGTGGTACTCGGCTCTGTGCTGATCGGGTCGCGGATCGCCGGGATCCCGGGGGCCATCTTCGGGATCCCGATTGCGGCCGTTGCCTCGGCCTTGTTCCTGCACTTCCTCCAGCGGGCGTCGGGGGATCGAACGGTGGCGGGACGGGCCGCGCGTCGCGTGGCCGCTCGCGAGGGCCGGCCGGTCCAGGTGCCCCGGGAACCGATGCCCGGGAGCGCGACCGATATTGAGGACGCAGGGCCGGCAAGCGTGTCCTCGTGAGCGACGGCGAGGCCTCCGGGGAGTCTTCCGCGGTGCGACGTCATCCGGAACAGATGGACATGACCCGTGAACGGGCGCGCACCGAACGTCGCGATGTCGACAAGGAACGTGGAGAACCGCTGGCTGGTGGATCCTCCCGGGGCGGCAGCCCGCGCGCACTGCGCGCCTACGCCAGGCCTCTGGCGGAGTGGAGCAGCCGGCCCCGGATCCTCGTGACCAACGACGATGGCGTGGAATCGCGGGGACTCCTCGCGCTCAAGCAGGCGCTCGAACCGATGGGCGACGTGACCGTCGTTGCGCCCGACACCAACCAGAGCGCCGTGGGACACCAGAAGACCCTGATGCGCCCGCTGCGTGTCCGCGAGCGGACGTTGGGCGACGGCTCACTGGCCTACTCCGTGGATGGCTCGCCGACCGATGCGGTCAGCCTCGCGTTCCTGGGCTACTTCGGTCACGGCTTTGACCTGGTTGCCGCGGGGATCAACTACGGTGCCAACCTCGGGGACGACATCACCTATTCCGGGACGGTCAGCGCGGCGATGGAGGCCGTGATCAACAACTGCCCGGCGTTTGCGATCTCGCAGGAGTACTTCGAGCATCCCGACTTCAGCCTGGCGGCCCGCGCGGCCACAACGGTCGCCCGCAACATCCTGGAGCAGGGCCTGTCGCCCGGCGAGCTGATCAACGTCAATGTCCCGGCCGTGCCCCTCGAGCAGTTCGATGGCGTGGAGGTCACGCGGCTCGGCAAACGCGTCTACCAGGACGAGCTCATCGAGCGATTGGACCCGCGCGGGATCCCCTACTTCTGGATCGGGGGGCCGCCCCCGTCAGGGCTCGCGGTCAAGGGCACGGACTTCCACGCCGTGATCAACCGGCGAATCGCGGTCACGCCCATCCACCTCGACCTGACCGGCCGGAGCCTGTTGAAGCGACTGCGGACCTGGGACTGGACGCTGCCGGAGCCGGCAGCCGACTGACATGCCGCCGGGCGCCCATCGACGGATGTCCATTCCGGCGCGGCGGACCGTTCAGCGTCGGCGCTTCTTCCAGTCGGCGAGGACTTCGCGGGCCGCGTTCTGCCCGTTCTGACCGGTGATGCCCCCGCCGGGGTGCGCCCCTGCGCCGGCCAGATACAGGCCTTCGAGGGCCAGACGGTAGCGTGCATGGCCGAGCAGCGGCCGCCACAGGAAGAACTGGTCGAGGCCGTGCTCGCCATGCATCGGGTGGCCACCGGTCAGGCCGTAGTCGCGTTCCAGATCGAGCGGCGTGAGCACCTGCCGCGCGACCACTGAGGCCGCAAGGCCAGGGGCATACGCATCCATGGTGCGCACGACCAGATCCCCGAACGCCTCGCGACGGGCGTCCCAGCCATCACCACGCACCGCGTACGGCGCGTATTGCACGATGACGCTCATGACCTGGGTCCCGGGCGCCGCGCGATCGACGAGGGACGGATCGACCAGCGACGGGATCGTCGCTTCCATGACCGGATCGTCCGATGGCCGACCGAACTTGCCGGCATCATGGGCGCGCTCCAGCGCGTCGATCCCAGGCGCGATGACGATCCGGCCACGGATCAGGCTGTCATCGCCGGCGGCCGCGGTGAACCGGGGCAACGCGGCGAGCACCAGGTTCACCTTGGCGACTGAACCGGGTGTCCGGATGTTGCCGGCCCGCCATAGCAGGCTCGGGCCAATCGCGACCGGGTCCGCGAGCCGGGTGAGGACCTGTTTCGGGTCAATCCCGGCGACCACGACGGCGGCGCCCAGTTCCTCGCCACCGGCCAGGACGACGCCGGTCGCTCGGCCGTCCCGCGACGTGATCGCGGCGACAGTCGTCTCGGTCCGGATCTCCACGCCTGCCGCCCGGGCCGCCGCTTCGAGCGCGGCGCTGAGGGACCCAGGGCCCCCGCGTGCGAAAACCGTCTGACCTGCCGCGCCGCCGTCGTTGCCGGCCGAGTCGGCCAGCAGCACCGCAGTTGTTCCCGCAGACCACGGCCCCATGGCCGTGTACTGCACCCCACGCCAGGCGATGGCGGCCTGGACCGCATCGGTCTCGAACCACTCTGCCACGAAGTCGGCGATCGCCATCGGCAGGACGCGCGTAATGGTGCGGCCATCCTGGCGACCGAGTCCGCGGAAGACCCTCCCCAGCTGGAGCCCGCCGATCGCGTCGACGAGCCCAGGCGATTCGATATCCGGCGGTGTCCGCGCGGCGATCTCGGCGAGAAAGCCGCTCAGCGAGCGCACCAGCCGATCGAACCCGACGTACCCCGCTGCGTCCGCCGACGACACCGCCCGCAGACCTTCGGCCGTCCGGGCGGCGTCGGACCACAGAACGACCGCGCGTCCGTCCGACCCCGGCGCGAAGACCCGAGCATCCGGAGACACGAGGGACAGCCCGTGGCTCTTCAAACCCAGCTCGCGCACGACCGACGGCCGCAGCCGACCGACCGTGTGCGCCAACGTGGGCACCCGTGCACCCGGTGCCAGCTCGGTGGTTGCCGCCGCCCCGCCCACGGACGCGCGCCGCTCCAGCACGACCGTCCGCAGGCCGGCCCGTCCGAGGTAGGCGGAGGTCACCAGCCCGTTATGGCCCCCGCCGATCACGATGGCGTCGTAGGTCCGCAGGGGGGCGGTCATGCTGCGTTGCGACCGCGTGCGCGCAGCACCTCGAGCGCCGCGATCCGTCCATTGGCGCCCATGATCCCGCCTCCCGGATGCGTGGCGGAACCGCATAACCAGAGGTCGCGGACGGGGGTTCGGAAGCGCGCGTAGCCGGGCACCGGCCGATTGAAGAAGAGCTGCTCGAGACTCAACTCACCCTGGAAGATATTGCCCTCCGTGAGCCCGGTGGTGCGCTCGATGTCGAGTGGGGTCTGGACGTTGCGGTAGAGGATGATGTCGCGGATGTTCGGGGCGAACTCGGCAATCCGGTCGATCACAGCGTCGCCGAAGGCTTCGCGCTGGTCGTCCCATGACCCAAGCTCCGGCGCCAGCTTGTATGGCGCGTACTGGACGAAGCAGCTGATGACGTGCTTGCCCGGCGGTGCCATCGACGGGTCGACCAGCGTCGGGATGATCATGTCGATGTACGGCTTTCGGCTGTAGCGGCCGTACTTCGCTTCGTCGTAGGCCGTCTCCATCTCGTCGATTGAGGGGCTGAAGCTGATCGCGCCGCGCAGGTGCTCGCCGACACCGGGCAAGCTCTTGAACTCTGGCAGGCGGTCGACGGCCAGGTTGACCTTGCCCGACGAGCCGCGGAACTTGAAGCGCCCGACCTCCTCCTCGAACGACGGTTCAAGCGTGCCCGGCTCGAGCAGTCCCATGAACGTCCGGCGCGCATCGAGCGAACTCAGGATCGAACCGGCCTTGATCTCCTCGCCCGATTCGAGCACGACGCCGACGGCACGGCTGTCGCGGACGAGGACACGCGCGACCGCCGCCTCGGTCCGGATCTCCGCCCCGAGCGCCTGCGCCGCGCTCGCGATCGCGTTGCTGATGCCACCGGTCCCGCCCTTTGGGATCCCCCAAGCGCGGAAGGCGCCGTCGATCTCGCCCATGTAGTGGTGGAGGAGGACATACGCCGTGCCGGGGCTCTTGACCCCCTGGTACGTGCCGATGATCCCGGAGGCCGCCATCGTGGCCTTGAGCGGATCCGTCTCGAACCACTGGTCGAGGAAGTCGGACGCGCTCATGGTCATCAGCTGGACGAAGACCGCCTGTTGGCGCTGCGGGAGCTGCTGGAACCGGCGAGCGAGCCCGGCCAGCGGCAGTAGCGGTCGCGGGTCAAGGCTGGTCAGGTCCGGTGGCGTGATCGACAGGATCGGCTTGATGAAGCGGGCCATCTCCACCATGAGCTGGCCGTACTCCTCATACGCCTCGGCGTCCA
>JANPDO010000377.1:0-1787 GCA_031431535.1 Chloroflexota bacterium | reverse complement strand
GTGCTTCGCCGGTCCAGGCCGGGCTGGTGCCCTCCGCCAGCTCGGTGAGACGTCCGGTCGCGAGATCCACGAGCGTGACGATCGGAACGGCAGACCCGCTGACGATCGCGAGTGAGCGTCCATCGGGGCTCCAGGTCGCGTCACCGCCGGCCGCGAGCCGCCGCAGGCCGCTGCCGTCAGGTTTCACAAGCCACGTCTCGCCAAGGTCGATCGGCGAGCGGTTGATGGCGAGGGCATCGCCAGCGGGCGACCAGACGGCGTTGCGCCAGACATCCTCGACGACCTGGCGCTCCTGGCCCGAGGCGACATCCAGCAGCCACAAGTCGGACTGGCCGCCGGGTTGCGGCCGGATCAGGGCCAGCCGCTCCCCGTCGGGCGCCCAAGCTGCCGCTTCTCCCTCCGCGAGCGGCTCGTCGGTTCCTTCCCACAGGTTGAGCAGCCGGAGAGCGCCGCTGCGTCCGTCAACGTAGGCGATCTCTCCGCTGGCGGCCCACCATGGGGACCCCTCGGGAGGCACCTCGCAGCCCGGCGCGCCGTCGGGCAGCAAGTCGACGAACTCGAACCTGATGATGCGGTCGCTCCCGAAACGCAGCGTGGTCGTCTGGACCGGGTCGCGTTCCGGGCTGACGCCCGCGTCAGCAAGGGCGGCGCGGATCGCTTCGACGTCGGCTACAGCAAGGACGGCGCACCGCGAAGTTCTGCCCGGGAATTCATAGAGCACCTCGCCCAACCCGTCGAACGGCTGGGAGAGCGGCCATGCGACATCCGCGATGTCCACCGGATAGGACGCACCGGCGACCCCTTCGATCACGGTCCCCACGCGGACCAGCGCCGGGACGAAAGGCTGTGGGTCGGCGTCGGACCATGCGGAGGCGGGCAACGAGCCAACCGGGTCGGCAAGGTCGTGCGCAAGCTTGACGAACCGCGCCGCATCATCGGTGACCTCGGCGTTGACGGCCGCCGTGGCTCGCACGGGCGAGCGCCCGGGCAGCACGACATCCACGGTGTACTGGTTTAGGCCACCGCCCAGCAGGAGCGCGACGAAGTGGCGCGGTCGATCGAACAGTCCTGATATCTCCACTGTCCGGAGCAGCTCAGCCAGTGCGGACGCCCTCAGGCGGCGAACGACGACCTCGCCGACCTCGCCCGGCGTGATGACCGTCCCATCGACGTAATAGCTTGCGTCTGGCCAGACTCCGGCATCAACGTCGCCGCTGATATCGACGCGCAACACCAGGCCACCCGCCGGTCGAGGCGAGGACGAGATGCCCGGGGCCGGTGTGGGCGTGGTCGGAAGCGTCGACGGGGTGGGCACTGTGGGAAGCGTCGACAGAGTCGGGCTCGGCGTGGGCGAGGCGCAAGCCGCGAGGGCCAGGCAGATCGCCGCGAACTGCGTCATCCGCCCTCGACCCTCGTCCCCTGAGGCAGGTCCGACCGATTGCTCTCCCGGCTTCAATCTGAAAGCCGCCCATCAGGATCGAGCGACAGGAGCCAGGAGTAGCTGAAGGAGTCATATCCACCTAGAACGAACAGCCGTCCGTCGGGCGACACGGTCAGCGAGGCAACGTCGCCGGCAGTCGGATCGATCGGCAACCGATAGGGCCATCCCGGCATGAGCTGCCCTTGTCGATCGAGGGCGACGACTTCGGCCCATACCCCTGTGGCATCGGTTTGGAAGACGACAAGATAGACCGTGCCGTCGGGACCAAAGGCGGGGTTTGGGAACGTGTCACCGCCCTCTGAATCGTACGGAGGCCCGGACAGTGCGCCCTCCACGCGGTACGGCC
>JANPDO010000376.1:0-2275 GCA_031431535.1 Chloroflexota bacterium | reverse complement strand
GGCGATCAGGGGATGGATGGTGCGCATGGAATGGCCCTCCGCTGCGTGTCGCGGTCGAATTGGCCGCCGCGGCTCCGCGGTGACGCCCGGCAGGCTACCCGGGTTCCTCCGGATCAGGTGTCGGTCTCCTCGACCCCGATTCCGGCGGCGCCGCGCGTCCCGCGCCACACCGGCGACGCCCCGCGTCCGGCGCCACACGGGCGACGCCGGGCGCGTCCACAAGCCATTGCCGGGGTCGAATCAGCGGGCCGGCCCACGCTCGGAGTGCCCTTGACGCCGGCCCACGCTCTCCCGAACCGTTTGACCTGACGCCCCTCCTGTTCGCGGGGTCGCCGCGTACACTCGCCTGCACCATGACTTTTCGACTGCCGTTTCAGCCGCCGGTCGAGCCCATGCTGGCGAAGGCCGTTGACGGTCTGCCGACCGACGATGGCTGGCTGTTCGAGCCCAAGTGGGATGGCTTCCGGGCCCTGGTCTTTCGCGATGGCGACGAGGTCTACACCCAGTCGCGCGACCTCAAGCCGCTGGACCGCTACTTTCCGGAGCTCGCCGATCCGCTCCGGGCCGCGCTGCCGGAGCGTTGCGTGCTTGATGGCGAGATTGTCATCGCCCAGGACGGCGCGCTGGCGTTCGAGGCACTGCTCCTGCGGATCCATCCGGCGGCGTCGCGGGTCCGGCGGCTGGCCGCGGAATCACCGGCGAGTTTTGTCGCCTGGGACCTGCTGGCCCTCGGCGACGAGGATCTGCGAGAGCATCCGCAGGAGGAACGACGGGCGCGCCTGGAGGGCCTTCTCGGCCACGCGGCGCCACCAATTCATCTGACGCCGGCCACGCGTGACCGAGCGGTGGCGGCCGATTGGTTCGATCGCTTTGAGGGAGCGGGGTTGGACGGCGTGATCGCCAAGCGGCTCGCTGCGCCATACCAGCCCGGCAAGCGGGCGATGCTCAAGATCAAGCACCAGCGCACGGCCGACTGCGTCGTGGCGGGCTTTCGCTGGCACAAGAACGGTCCGGGCACCCACGTCGGGTCGCTGCTGCTGGGACTGTTCGATGACGGCGGCACGCTGCATCACGTGGGCATCACGTCGTCGTTCTCCTGGGATGTGCGGGCCTCTCTGGTGAAGGAGCTGGCGCCGCTCCGCGAGCGGGCCTTGGAGGGTCATCCCTGGCAGGAATGGGCCGAGTGGGCCACGGCCGGTGACGCGGATGCGTCCGGCCAGCGACTACCGGGTGCCACCTCTCGCTGGAACCGCGGCAAGGACCTGTCCTGGGAGCCGCTCCGTGCCGAGCGGGTGGCCGAGGTGGCCTACGACCATCTGCAGGGGACCCGCTTCCGCCACGCTACAACGTTCAGACGCTGGCGCCCCGACAAGCCGCGCGAGGCCTGCCGCTACGACCAGTTGGAGGTCACGGCGCCGTACCTGCTGAGCGAGATCTTCGGAGCGTAGCCTGGCGGCGTGGCCCGCCCGCCCACGTCATGCGCGTCCGTCCGCGACCCGCCCGCCCACGACCTGCCCGCCCCGGCCACGCCCCGCATGCCACGCCCTGCCCGCCCTGGTCACGCCCTGCCGCCCCGGCCAAAGCCCCGGCCACGCCACGCATGCCACGCCGCGTGTTCCTGCACAATTTGCATGTGGGCCACGGTATGGCCGGTCGGTGGTCTGACCGGGGCCCGATCCCGACTGTGACCCTGCGGAATTGGCGCCTCGTGCACGGTAGGTCGCCCGAAACGGCTCCAGCGCCGTCGCGGGCCGGTTGCATCGCCGTGGCGCCGGGCTGCTTCGGTCATAGCGTGGCTTGGGCGCACGTTCTTCATGATTGGGCCTCGGTGCTGCCTATGGGCGCCCACCCGGACATCTTGCAACCTCGCCGCCGGGCGGGATCGACAGCTGGACGTGATCGATCCCGACGACCCGGACCGTCACTCCGGCCCTGCTTTCGGTTTGCGTGGCGCGCGCTCAAGCCAGCCGGCGCGGTCCGGCCGCTCGTATCCGGCCCACGGGTCGTAATCGACTTCGAGCGGCTCCTGGGCGGGTCGCTCCGCCTCCGGGACGTGGATCAGGTTGACGCGAACACGGGTCCAGGTAGTGGATCTGCCGCGCATGGAATCGACCAGCACGTCGGCGGGCTCAAGTGCGGCAGCGGCTCGGGGGTGACGCTCCGTCCAGCGCTGCAGGCCGGCAAGGGCCTCCTCCACGTGCTCCGCCCGGGCGATCTCAACGACGGGGATGGTGCTGCGCCGACGTCCAGTGGGGGTTGGCCGCGAACCTGCGCC
>JANPDO010000375.1:0-25031 GCA_031431535.1 Chloroflexota bacterium | reverse complement strand
ACCGGCGGAGCCGAGCGGATCACCGTCGCCGAGCTGGCGCGCGAGCGCACCACAAACCAATGGGAGGTCGTGACCGGGATGGCTCGCCGGTTACCCCGGGTGTACCATGCGGCGTCCGGACCGGTCGGTCTGCGAGTCCTCAGCGAGCGGAGCATCTAGGTGGCGCGGATCGAGATCTGGAATGGCGACATCTGCGAGCTAGAGGTCGACGCGATCGTCGCGCCGGCGAACGGGTCGCTGTGGATGTCGACCGGGGTCGCCGGCGCGATCAAGCGAGCCGGCGGCGACTCGATCGAATTCGCCGCGATCCGTCAGGCGCCCGTCGAACCCGGTGGCGCTGTGGTCACTCCGGCCGGGACACTCGCCGTCCGGGCAGTCATCCACGCGGTCACCCTCGATCGCGACCGACGGACCACGGCAACCACGCTGGAAGCGGCCGTTCGCAGCGCGATGCAACGGGCCCGCGAAATCAACGCGACCAGCATCGCGTTCCCAGCGCTAGGTTCCGGCGTTGGCGGCTTCGAACTCGATGAGGGCGCCCGGATCACGGTGACGACCGTCCGTGATGAGTTGGTCAACAGTCCGACGGTCGGGCACGTGGTCTTCGCCCTACGCGGCGCCGCGACGTATGCCGCCTTCAGTCGGGCCCTCCAGGCGGTCAGCGCCGCCCCGGGCGGGCCGATTTCATGACCAGCAGCCCGTTTGGACCGAGCGAGGAACAGCGCGACGAGCTGGTCGAGCAAGTCGCCCGCGAGATCGAACTGCTCGGGATGAGCGGCCCTGCGGTTCACTTCCTGGAGGCCAGTCGCCCATACCGTGCCCTCGGCGCGAACGCGATGCTGTTCTTCGATCCAATGTTGCGCGGCATGTTCGGCGGCGAACTCGCTTCTGTCAGCGAGATCCTGGCAGACGACACCGGCATCGAATTGCTGATCGCCCGCCTCGAGGAACAGACCGACGACGAGGTGGGCTGGGACGCCTGAGGTTCGGGCTACCAGGCTGCGGCGCCCAGGACCAGCGGATGCGCAGGCCGGGCGCCCAACTGGCGAAACCACCGCTACGATGGGGGCGTGACAACCGCACCCCGGGCTTTCTTCACCCAGGACACCGGCGCCGCCACGATCGCAACTGCCCTGGTGGGGCGAGTCGGGAGCCGCTGGCGGCTGATCGGCTCCCTCTCCTTGCCGATCGGCAGCGACCCGGCCGCCCTGGGCGCTCTCCTCGTCGAGCGGGCGACCGCCGCGGACCCGTCGATGGCCGTCGCGCTTGGTCTCGATCACACGCCCCCGGACGAGATCCCCAAGGTCGAAGTCACGAGTCACCCGGCCCCGCGCCTGGCCCTGGTCGCCGGTTCAGAACGGGCGCTCGTTCCACTCGTGGCAGCCGCCGCCCGCAGCGGCTGGCGGACCTCGGCCGCCAGTGCCGAAGCCGTCGATCCATTGCAGATGTCCACGATGCTGCTGGACCCCGGCGTGGATGGGATCCTTGCCGGTGCGGGAGAGCCGCCCGCAGCGGACGAGCGGCGCGCACTGGGTGAACTCGGTGCCCTCGTGGCCGCCGCGGCAGCGCGCCGACCTGAGATACCGATCGTCCTGGCGGGCGGCATGGCGATCCAGCTGGGCGCCTTTGGTGAATCAGGTGAGTCAGGTCGTCGCCCAGCCCCGGTGCTGGTTGCATCGGCGGCTTCAGATGGCCCGAGAGGCGGCGGTCTGCGCGAGGTGCTCACGGATCTCGCCCTGCCCCGTGACGACGCGCGCCGCGCGCTCGGAGGAGCCGCGAACGCACTCGCCGACCTCCTCGATCGGCGCGTTGACATCGTCGACATCGGGTTCGACGGGGCGACCCGAGCGGCCGCCTGGCCGACCAATTCGTCTGTCACGTCGGGGATGGATCTGGCGGTCGTGCCATCCGCCGGGCTGGCTCCGGCCGATCCCGATGACGAGGTCGTCGATCGGATAGCCGATTGGTCCCCCGGGACGACCGATCGACACCGGCTGCGCGATCGGATGCGCGAGCTCCGGATCGCCCCGTGGGCAGATGCTGCCGGCGACGGGGTCGCGCTGCGGTTGGCGGCCGCGCGTTCCGCGCTGGGCGTCCTCGACCGGGCAACGCCGGAATGGGGTCAGCGGCCCGCTGCCGATCTGCTGATCGCGACCGGTGGCATTTGGTCGGGGGCACCGCCGGCTTCGGCCCTGGTGGCCGTGATCGACGTGCTGCGACGCCACGGGGTGGTCCAGGTGGGAATGGACCATGCTCGGCTGCTCGCTCCACTCGGATCGATCCCGGACCTGCGTGAACGCCGCGCGATCATGGCCGACCTCCTCGATGACCTATTGCTGCCCCTGGGAACGGTGGTGATGCCAGCCGGCCTGCGTCCGGGCCGAAACCCGGGCACGCTCGTGCTCCACGGCGCCCGCGCTGGCGCCGAAGGTGACGGCGCCAGCGACGGCCAGGTGAGCCCGATCCACTTGCAGCCGGGGGGCCTCGCGTCGATTTGGCTGGGTCCCGGCGCATCAGCGGTTGCGGAATTCCGGTTTCATGACGCGGTTCGGCTGGGCGGTCGCGGTCGACATTTCGCGATTGACGTCACCGGCGGCCTGGTCGGCCTGGTCGTGGACCTGCGGGGCGTGCCACTCAAGCTCCCGGATCGGGCTGACTTGCGGCACGATCTCCTCGAGACGTGGGGAACCGCCGTCCGCGTGGGGGCCGATTGGTGACGGGCGCCGCCTCCAACGTCGGACTCGTGCCCGCGCGATCGCTGATCGTGGAGCCCGTCGACGTCAGGTTTCGCCTTACACCGGGGGACCACGCGCTGGTCGCAGCCGGTGAAACGGTGGTCGTGGGGGCGCCGATCGCCGAGCGTCTGCGCGACCCGGGTCTTGAGGAGATCAACGTTCCCGACCGGCTCCATCCCGAGCCCGGCGGTCGCTGGCCGGGGCTGGCCAATCGACGTGACGGACGGTTTGAAGGTGGCGAGTTCCTGTTTACCTGGCGTGGTCGCTGGCGGGTGGCCGGAGGAGCGCTCAGTGACCCGCTGGAAACGCCTTGCGCCGGGATCGTCCGCCACGTGCGGGCGGGCTCCTCGATCACGGTGCGGGCCGCTGGTCGGGGACTGCGCGGCATCGTGGGGCTCGGCGGGCCAACCCGCGGCCGGCTGCGCGGGGGTACGGAACGGGAATTACGCGCCGGCGGGCTCGACGTCAACGCCGCTGGGACCATCCTGGTGGTTGGTTCGAGGGTGGATGCCGAGACGCTGACCCGGGCCCGGGCGATGGGCGTGCGTGGTGTCGTGGTCAACGCCCTGTCGAGCAAGGAACGGCGTGATTTCCTCGCCTCGGAGGCTCGTCAGCGATCCGCCCTCCATCGCCTGCCATCATTCGCCGTCCTGGTCCTCGACGGTGCCGTCCGGCGGCCCCTGGCGGGTGCCGTGCTGGCCCTGCTCGGCGCCCTTTCCGGGCACGAGGTCGCGATCGTCGCGGATCCGCCGATGCTGGTCTTCGACGTCCCCGGGCTGATCGTGCCCACGCCACCGGTCGATCTTGTCCGCGTTCGAGCAGGCGTGCACGCCGGTCGCGAGGGGCGCTTTGTCGAAGCCATCGGGGCGCGTCGATTTGGCGGAGGCACGGATGTGGAGGCGTGTCTCGTCCGGTTCGCCGATGGCACCGTGGTCGCCGTTCCACTCGGTGACCTCGAACGGTTCGCCTGACCTCATGGTGGCCAGCACGCTCCCCGAGCGCCGCATCGACGCGGTCGATCCTGCCGCCACCGCTGCGCTCGGCCGGGCGTTGGCGACCGCGGCCCAGCCGGGTGACCTGATCTGCCTGTGGGGCGACCTGGGTGCGGGCAAGACGCATCTGGCCAAGGCCTTCGGCGCTGGACTTGGCGTGACTGACACGATGGTCTCACCGAGCTACATCCTGATGGCCGAGTATTCCGGTCGCCTGCCGCTCTTCCACCTCGACCTAGACCGGCTCGCCGAGGCGACCGATGTCCTGGCCGGCGGTCTGATCGATGACCGACAGAGCGCCGGGGTCACGGTCGTCGAGTGGCCGGACAGGATGCTGGCGGTGTTGCCCGTCGATCGCGTCGACGTCCGGATCGACGGTGCCGGTGACGCGCCCCGGGTGATCACGGTCCACGCCGGTACGCCGGAACTCCGACGCTATCTGGACGCGATCCCATGACGGATGGGCGCACCAACTCCCCTCGCGACGGCCGCCGGCGGGCGATCCTGGCCATCGATACCGCGACCACCCGGATCGTCGTGGCGATCGGGTCACCGGATGGGCAGGTCGAAGGGATCGCCACGTGGGAGGCCGGCTACCGCCATGGCGAAACGCTGCTGGCCACGACCAGTCGATTCCTCGCCGAGCTGAACATTCGGCGTTCCAGGCTGACCGCGATCGTGGTCGGGATCGGACCGGGCGCCTTCACCGGGCTACGCGTCGGGATGGCGACCGCCAAGGGGTTGGCGCACGGACTCGGTCTGCCAATCGTCGGCATCTCGACGGCCGAGGCGTTACTGGCAGGCTCTCCCGACGGAAACGGCGACGGACGACCGGTCCTGCTCTTGCCAGCCGGACCATCCGACCGGATCCTGGTCCGTCGCGGCGGCCGCCCCGAACGGCTGGCCGGTGGCGACGAGCCCGCGCTCGCTGGCGATGAACACCTGATCGCCGTCGACCTGGCCGGTCGCGCCCCTCAGGACGCCATCGAGCTTGGCGAGGCGGCACGCGCCCGGCTCGGCGCGGCGCTACTGTCACTAGGCGCCGCGCGCCTTCGGACAGGCGATGTCGACGACCTGGCCGGGTTGGTGCCGGAATACGTGACGCTGCCGCGCGGGATCACCAGCCAGGCGGGGGAGGTGGCATGGTCGCGCGACCCCCGCTGAAGCTGCAGATCGTGCCGATGCGCGCCGGCGACCTCGACGCGATCTCCGCTATCGAGCGGGCCAGCTTCGATTCCCCATGGCCGCCAGATGCCTATCGGAGCGAGCTCGAAACGAACCGGCTGGCCCAGTACCTTGTGGTGCGGGCCGCTGCTGAGATCGTGGCCTACGGGGGCATGTGGCTGATGGTCGACGAGGCCCACGTCATCACTTTTGCGGTCCACCCGGCCTGGCGTCGCCAGCAGATCGGCGGCCGGCTCCTGCTGGCTATGCTCGACATCGCGCTGGACGCTGGCGCCCGCGAGGCGACGCTCGAGGTTCGCTTGTCGAACCTGCCCGCTCGGCGGCTGTACGAGAAATTTGGCTTCCGGCCGGTCGGGTTGCGGCCACGCTATTACAACGATAACGGCGAGGATGCCCTGATCATGACCACTGATCCGCTGCGCGACCCACCGATGCGCCAACGGATCGTCCGGCTTCGCGCGGCGATCGACGCGGCGGCGCCCCCCCTGCCCTCGGCGGAGCGTGCGCCGGATCAGGCGGGGGACCCGTCGCGGGATGTCTCGCGATGACGCGCCGGTGAGCGGGCCGCTGATCCTGGCCGTGGAGTCGTCGTGCGACGAGACCGGAATCGCGGTAATCGAAGCCGGGCGGGCGATCCGCTCGAATGTCGTCGCGTCGCAGGTTGCGCTGCATGCACCGACGGGCGGAATTGTCCCCGAAGTCGCCGCGCGCGCCCACCTTCGCTGGATCGTTCCGGTCCTCGACCAGGCGCTGGCCGATGCCGCAGTCGAGTGGTCAGACATCGACGCGGTCGCGGTTACGAGGGGACCGGGATTGGCGGGGTCGCTGCTGGTCGGGATCAACTTCGCCAAGGCCCTGGCATGGGTGCACGACCTGCCGCTGATCGGGGTCAACCACCTCGAGGGCCACGTCTACGCGGCCTGGCTACACGATCCCGACGAGGCGGAACGCGACGATCCGATCTTTCCGCTGGTGGCCCTGGTCGTGTCCGGCGGGCATACATTCCTGACCGAGATGTCGGACCACCTGACGTATCGCCTCCTGGGCTCGACCGTGGACGATGCCGCGGGCGAGGCATTCGACAAGGTGGGCCGGCTCCTGGGACTGAGCTATCCCGGCGGCCCGGCCATCGGTCGGGCGGCCGATGAAGCGACGTCGCGCGATCGGGTCTTTCCGCGGGCCTGGCTCCGTGGCTCGTTCGACTTCAGTTTCTCCGGGCTCAAGACGGCGGCCCGCCGGGTCGTGACCGAGGCGCGAGCCGACATGGGCCTCACCGGCGAACCGGAGACGGCGTTGCCCGCCGCGGTGACCGCGGAACTCGCCTGGGGGTTCCAGGATGCCGTCGTCGACGTGCTCGCGACCAAGACGATCCGGGCCGCGCGGGCCGTCGGCGCGAAATCCATCGTGTTGGGTGGGGGTGTGGCGGCCAACGGCGCCCTGCGCGTGCGGCTGGCCAATGAGGCGGAGACGCTGGGGGTTCCGCTGCTCGTGCCGCGGCCCGGCTTGTGCACGGACAATGGAGCGATGATCGGGGCTGCCGGTGCCCGGCGGTTCGCGGCGGGGGATCGCGCCCGAATGGACCTGGACGCCCGTCCGTCGCTACCGTTGGCCGCTCGCTGAGTGGCGCCTGCAACGCGCGTCGATGCTGCCGCGGTCCGTGCGACGCTCCGCGCGGCCGGTCTGCGCGCACGCCACGGCCTGTCCCAGAACTTCCTGGCGGACCCCGACGTGCTCGAGGCCATCCTGGCGGAGGCAGATCCGGGGCCGGGTCGACGAATCCTCGAGATCGGCCCGGGGCTCGGATTGCTGACCGGCGGGCTCCTGGAAACCGGCGCAGCGGTCACCGCGGTGGAACTGGACCGTGGCCTCGCGACGTTTCTGCGAGACCGCTTCGCGCTGCCGGTCGCGGCCGGCCATCTTCGCCTGATCGAAGGCGACGCGCTGGACCAGGACCTCGTGCGGCTCGTCCAACCGCCATATGACGTGGTCGCCAACCTGCCGTACCACATCACCAGCCCGATCCTCCACGCGCTCCTCGGCGCCGCGCCGCGGCCGCGGCGGGCCGTCCTGATGGTCCAGCGCGAGGTCGCCGAGCGGATCGCGGCCCCGCCCGGCAGGATGAGCTACCTGTCCGTGTTCGTGCAGTACCACGCCGGGGCCCGGATCGCGTTCCGTGTTCCGGCCGCGGCCTTTGAGCCGGAGCCCGCTGTCGAATCCGCCGTGATCGTGATCGAGCCGTACGACGTCGACGATCGGCTGGATGCGGCCACCGAGGATCAGCTGTGGCGCCTGGTCCAGGCCGCTTTCCGGGAGCGACGCAAGATGATCCATAACGTTCTGTCACGTCAGCTCCCGATCGATGCCGACCGTGTTTCGGCGGCCCTGGTCGCCGCGGCGATTCAGCCCGACCGGCGTCCACAGACGCTCGCCGTTGGGGAATGGCTGGCCCTGCTCAGGATCCTTGGCCCGCTCGGCACCGATGCGCGCGGCCGGCGGGGAAACGCATGACCCGGGATCCCGGCAGCCCGGCCGCGGCGGATCCGTCGCGTCGTCTCGCCCCGGTCATCCGCCTCGCGCCGGCCAAGCTGAACCTGACCCTGGCGGTCACCGGGCGACGCGACGACGGCTATCACAGCCTGCATTCGGTCTTCGTTCCCCTGGACCTGGCGGATTGGCTCAGCCTCGCGCTCTCCGGCGGCACCACCGACACGCTCCACGTGACCGGGTTCGATGCCGGACCGCCGGACGAGAACCTGGTCGTGCGAGCCCTGGCGGCGGCCCGCGAGGCGGTCGGGGGAGCGTGGGCCGGCGGTCCCGGCCCTGCGCCGGCCCTGGCGGCGCGGCTGGAGAAGCGGATCCCGGTCGCAGCCGGTCTGGGCGGTGGTTCATCGGACGCCGCTGCGGCGATCGACGGCGCCCTTGAGGCGTGGGGCACGAACCTTGAACCTGATGCCCGGACGCGGCTGGCCGCCCGGATCGGGTCTGATGTGCCGTTCTTCCTGGCCAGGGGCCCCGCCCTCGTGGAGGGACGCGGCGAGCAGGTCACGCCGCTGCCCGGGCTCCATGGCGCGCCCGGTGTCCTGCTGGTCACGCCCGCCATCCGCGTCTCGACACCCGACGTCTTCGCGGCATTCGACGCGACGGCGACCCATGGGGATGGCGCCGTCCGAATGACGTCAACCCACCTGGCCGAAGAGCTGCGGGCGAACCTGTCGACGGCCGACCTGGTGGCGCGCGCCGGCGCCCTGACGGTGGCCAACGACCTGCTCCGCGCCACCGCGCTGCTGGTCCCAGCCCTCGTGCCCTTTCGGCGGGCGCTGAGTCGACTGCTTATCCGCCCGATCGGACTGTCCGGCTCGGGCCTAACGCTCTGGGCGCTCTATGCTTCGGGGGCCGAGGCCGCCGAGGCCGCCGAGACCGTCACTGCCGCGCTCCGGGGCGGGCAATTGGCGGCGCCGGGAGCCATCCATCCGTTCGTCACCGCCACGACCATCACGGGCGGCCACCAGCACGGGAGCCAGTCATGATCCGTCGAGCCATCTCCACCACCGGTGCACCCGTCGCCATCGGGCCGTACAGCCAGGCGATCGCGATCGAAGGGCTCCTGTTCACGGCCGGCCAGGTGGCCCTCGATCCGGCCACCGGCGTGCTGGTGGAGGGCGGCATCGAACCCGAGACGGAGCGGGTGATGGCCAACGTGACTGCGGTCCTGGAGGCCGCCGGAAGCAGCTGGGGCGATGTGCTCAAGACCACGATCTTCCTGGTCGACATGTCCGAATTCGCGACGGTCAATGCGATCTACGGTCGGTTCATGGCGGATCCGCCCCCGGCTCGTTCGACGGTCGCTGTGGCCGCGTTGCCAAAGGGCGCGCGGATCGAGGTCGAGGTCATCGCCCGCCTGCATGCCTGAACCGTGGGCGCCCCGGATCCAACGGCGGCGTGATCGGACCGTCGGTTGACACCGCTCCGAAGCCACCCCTACGATGCCTCGACCCACTGATGACAGTTGACCCAACGGCACCGGATCCGGACCGGATCAGGAACGTCTTTCGATCCCACGCCGGGCCGCATCGGCGTCGCGTCTCGTGAACCCCCCGGGACCAGGCCAGTCGACCAGCACGGTCGCGGTTGTCCTCGCGGCCGGCCTCGGGACGCGAATGCACTCGACCACTCCCAAGGTGCTCCACCAACTGTGCGGTCGGGCCATGCTCGCGTACGTCATCGACGCCTGGGCGAGCACGGCCAACGGTACGGCTTCACGCCCGATCGTCGTCTATTCGCCGGCTGTTGAGACGATCAGGGCGGCCGTTGCCGAGCGCGCCACATTTGCACTGCAGGCCGAGCCGCGCGGTTCCGGCGATGCCGTTCGCGCGGCCATGGCGGCGGTCCCCGACGACGCGGGCGAGATCGTCGTGCTCAGTGGCGATGTCCCGCTGGTGACCGGTGCCGATCTCGACGCCATAATCGAGGCACGCCGGGCTGACGACGCGGCGATCGCCCTGGCCAGTGTCTTTGCCGCCGATCCCGCCCGGCTCGGACGGGTCATCCGCGGCGAGTTTGGAACCGTCGAGCGGATCGTGGAGGCCCGTGATGCGACGCCCGAGGAGCTCGCCGGCAACGAGATCAATGCCGGCCTGTATGCCTTCGACGCCGCCTGGCTGCGCCGGAGGATCGGCACGCTCGGGTCGTCCGCGGTGACTGGCGAGGTCTACCTGACCGACCTGGTCCGCCTCGCCCGCGAAGATGGCCGGATCGTTAGCGCCGTCGGCTTCGATGACGATGGACGGTTTGACGGGATCAACGACCGATCGCAGCTGGCCGCCGCCGAGTGGACGATGCGCGTCCGGCTCAACGAGGCCCACATGGCCAATGGCGTCACCATGCGCGATCCCTCCACGGTCTATCTCGACTGGTCCGTCAAGTTGGCCGCCGACGTGACCATCGAGCCCAACGTGATCCTCAAAGGGTTCACCGCGGTCGGCGAAGGCAGCGTCATCGGGGCCGGGTGTCAGCTGATCGATGCCGTCGTCGGGCGCCGCGCGCGCGTTTGGGCCAGCGTTGTCGAGGCCTCGACCATCGAGGATGAGGCTAGCGTGGGGCCGTACAGCCACCTGCGGCCGGGCAGCGTCGTGGGTCGCGGCGCCGAGGTCGGCAACTTTGCCGAGCTCAAGAACACCCGGCTCGGCCCAGGCTCGAAACAGCATCACGTGAGCTATCTCGGTGACGCGCGGGTTGGTGAGCGGGTCAACGTCGGGGCGGGCACGATCACGGCCAACTACGACGGCACGACCAAGCATCCGACAACGATCGGGGACGGCGCCTTCATCGGGGTCGACACGATGATCGTGGCGCCGCGCGAGATCGGGGCGGGCGCCCGGACCGGCGCCGGGGCCGTGGTGACCCGCGACGTGCCGCCGGGCAAACTCGCGGTCGGAGTGCCGGCGCGGATCCGCGAACCACGCGCCGCGGCGGGCGACCCACCGGCATGAACGGGTCGTTTGTCGAGCTCGGCATCATCGTCGTCCTCGTCCTGCTCAACGGGATCTTCTCGGCGACGGAGATCGCGCTCGTCACGATCCGGCGCAGCCGGATCCACCAGCTCATCGACGAGGGCAGCCGTGGCGCCCGCCGCGTCCAGCGGCTCAAGGAGAACCCGGGCCGCTTCCTGGCGGTCATCCAGATCGGGATCAACTTCCTGGGGTTCCTGGCCTCCGCGTTTGCCGCGGTCAGCCTCGTCGGCGGCCTGGAGCTATGGCTGGCCTCGTTCGGGCCGCTGGCGAGTGTCGCCGGCGGGATTGCCCTGATCGTCGTGACCGGTCTTCTGACCGTCTTCACGATCATTTTTGGCGAGCTGGTGCCCAAGCAGATTGGATTGGCCCATGCCGAACGAGTGGCCATGTCGACCAGCCGGTTCATCGAACTCCTCGGCGTCGTCCTGGGCCCGCTGGTCGGGTTCCTGACCTGGACCACGCGGCGGATCAGCCGGCTGTTCCGCGCGGACGTGGCCGCGGACGAGCGGATCAGTGCCGAGGAGATCCGCCTCATCATCCAGCAGGGCGGCCAGCAGGGTGTGCTGGAGGCCGAGGAGGAACAGATGATCCACGCGGTCATCGAGCTCGGGAGCCAACGTCTCCACGAGGTGATGGTCCCGCGGATCGCGATGGTGACCCTGGCTGCGGACGCGACCATCGCACAGGCGATTGACACCGTCGTCGACGAGGGTCACAGCCGGATCCCGGTCTATGGTGAGTCGATCGACAAGATCCTGGGCATCCTGTACGCCAAGGACCTGCTGCCGTTCCTCAAGGATGCAGCGGGCGACCCCCCACCGCTGCGGACCATGTTGCGGGCGCCGGCCTTTGTGCCCGAGTCGATGAGCGTGGATGACCTGCTCCATCAATTCCAGCGGAGCAAGGTCCACATCGCGATCGTGCTCGACGAATACGGCGGGACGGCCGGCATGGTCACCATCGAGGACCTGCTCGAGGAGATCGTCGGCGAGATCCAGGACGAGTACGACGAGGAGGAACCGCTGATCGTCAAGCTCTCCGATGACGAGGCGCGGATCGATGGCCGCGCGGATGTCGATGACCTGGCCGAATTGTTCGACATCACCCTGAGTCTCGAGGACGAGGACGAATACGACACCGTCGGCGGCCTGATCTATCACCGCATCGGTGGCGTTCCGAGCCCGGGCGATCAGGTGATGGTCGAGGGCCTCACCCTGACGGTCGAGACGACCGACGGGCGGCGGGTGGGCAAGGTCCTGGCGGTCCGCGATCGCGACGTCGCCCGGCCCCTCGACGACGAGGCGGACAGGTAGGCCCGAGCTACGCGCTGATCACCGAGACGATGATCTGCTCGAGATGTCTGCGGGCGCCAAGCTCGACGACTCCGGCGGCATCGAGGGCGCTCAGCGCGGCGTCACGGTACTGGCGGGCCTGGTCGCGGGTGTATTCGCGCGCGCCGCTGCGCTCAAGGATCGCGATGATCTCGGCGACCCCCGGCCCGTCCAGGTCGGTGGTCGCGTACAGGGTGGCGAGTCGGGCGCGGTCGTCCGTGCCCGCGTGCTCATAGGCATAGATGACCGGCAGAGTCTTCTTCTTGTGCGCCACGTCCGACGGTTCCTTGCCCGTCGCCTGCTCGTGGCCCCAGATCCCCAGCAGGTCGTCGTTGAGCTGGAACGCAATGCCGAGGGACCAGCCGAACTCGCGGTAGCGGCCGATCACGGCCTCGTCATCGGTCGCGAGCAGCGCCCCGGATTCGATGGAGGCAGCGATCAACGCGGCCGTCTTGCGCCCGATCATGTCGAAGTAGAGCTCCACGGTCATCAGGTCATCGGACCGGCTCATCGCAATGTCGAGGTACTGGCCCTCGCACAGCCGCATACAGGTCTGATCAAACAGCCGCATCAGTCGCAGGACCTTGGCGTCCGGAAATCCAAGATCCGTCAGGCGATGCAGCGCGATCCGCGACAGGCTGAACAGGGCGTCGCCGGTATTGATCGCCTGCGGAACCCCGTAGACAGTCCAGAGCGTGGCCCGATGGCGCCGTTCAGTGTCACCGTCCTCGATGTCATCGTGGACCAGCGAAAAGTTGTGACCCAGTTCCACGGCGGCGGCGCCCGGTAGCGCCAGTTGGTGGTCGCCGGTGATGCTGGCGAAGGCGAGCAGGCCCAGGAGCGGCCGAATCCGCTTGCCGCCCGACGCCCCGGAGCCATCGAGTGCCAGGTGGTAGCGGACCATCTCGTAGAGGCCGCGTGTCGACGGATCCTGGTCGCCGACGAGACGACCGATTTCGATTTCTGTATCGGCGATGAGCTGGGCGAGGTCGAGGTCGCTCGAGGTGGTCGTCATCGCCGGGAGTGTACCTGAAACGTGTACTGCGCAGGTAGCCTGTTGGTCGCGATCCGCGTGGACGCGAGCGGTGTTACCGTCGCGCCAATGCCCATCCCGCGCCGCTATACCACCGAGGCGATCGTGCTCACCCGTTTCGATCTTGGTGAGGCGGATCGGGTCCTCACCCTGATCACCCCGACCGTCGGCAAGCTCAAGGCAATCGCCAAGGGGATTCGACGGCCCACGTCCCGCCTGGGAGGCAGCCTCGAACCATTTGCCGAGCTGACCGTTGCGCTCGCCCGTGGGCGAACGTTCGATGTCGTCACCCAGGTCAGCGTGGGCCATGCCTGGCTCAAGCTGCGCGACTCGCTCGAAGCCACCGCCACGGCCTGGTACCTCGCCGAGCTGGCCGACCGGTCACTCGAGGAGCGCCATCCCGCCCCGCCGCTCTACGCGCTGCTCCGGCGCGCCTACGAATTACTCGATGCCGGGATGGCCCCGGGCCGAGTGGCCCGCTGGTTCGAGATGCACCTGCTCGATGAACTCGGGCAGCGTCCAGAGGTGGACCGTTGCGTCGAATGCGACCGCATGCTTGAGTCGAACGAACGATTCCGCTGGGTGCCGCCGCTCGGTGGCGTGCTGTGCGAGCGCTGCCCGGGGCCTGGCCACGACCGAACCAGCCTGACGCTGGACGCGATCAAGCTCCTCAAGGCCTACCAGCGCCTTGATATCGAGGCGATCGCCGCGCTCCGCCTGGCCGAAACCGTGGAGCTCGAGACGGAGGCGGCGCTGCGTGACTTCGTCCGCGGCGCCCTGGAGCGCGAGGCGCGCTCGCTCGCCTTCCTCGACGAGGTTCGCCACGTGGCCGCGGCACGCTGATGAGTACGACGCTCGATCCCGCGACGGAGCTTGGCCGGCGTGCCCTGGAACGTCTGGCGACCGAGGAGATCGGCTGGCTGACGAGCGTCAACCCGGATGGCCAGCCCCAGGCATCCGCCATCTGGTTCCTGTGGGAGGCCGGCGAGGTTCTCGTCTACTCGCATAGGCGCGCCCCACGTAACGGCAACCTCGAGGACAACCCGTTGGTCGCATTCAACCTGCACACCGATGCGGGCGGCGATGACTACGTGTCGATGGAGGGGCGGGCCCGCATCGACACAGCTGGGCCACGCGCCGACCAGCACCCCCTGTACCTGGCTAAGTACACAGACATGATCGCGGGGTATGGTTGGACGCCCGGGTGGCTTGCCGCCGAGTACCCGGTGGCCATTCGTGTGACCCCGACGCGCTGGCGGCTGGGCTGAACGCCACCTCTGGTAGCATCGGCCGGCCCACGCCGACCGCCGGGAGACTCCGTGACCCACGCCCTGACCAGCGACCCGAACGACGTAGCGCCAGCCGTGGCCGACCTCGACACGATCGTGTCTCTGTCCAAGCGACGCGGGTTCATCTTCCCGTCGTCGGAGATTTATGGCGGGATCAACGCGGTGTGGGACTACGGGCCGCTTGGCGTCGAACTCAAGAACAACGTCAAACGCGCCTGGTGGCGGGCGATGGTCCAGGAGCGCGACGACATCGTCGGTCTCGATGCCGGGATCCTGATGCACCCGCAGGTCTGGATCACCTCGGGTCACGTCGGGTCGTTCAGCGATCCGCTGGTCGAGTGCTCGACCTGTCGGCGCCGCTATCGGCTCGATGAGCTGGCGGGGGCCGAGGACCTGAGCGCCACGGACCTCCGTGACGAGGGGATCGTCGAACGGCTGGGCCTGCGGTGCCCCAACGACGGCGGACCGCTCTCGGCGCCCCGCCGCTTCAATTTGATGTTCAAGACGTTCATGGGGCCGGTCGAGGAGGACGCTTCGGTGATCTACCTGCGCCCGGAGACGGCGCAGGGCTCCTACGTGAACTTCAAGAATGTCCAGCAGTCATCGCGCAAGAAGCTCCCGTTCGGGATCGCCCAGATTGGCAAGTCGTTTCGCAACGAGATCTCGCCGGGCAACTTCGTCTTCCGAATGCGCGAGTTCGAGCAGATGGAGATGCAGTACTTCGTCCGTCCCGAAGCCGACGCGGCGGCGGCGTTCGAGGAGTGGCTACCGAAACGACTGGCGTGGTACGAGCGCTACGGCGTGACGCCGTCGCGGCTGCGCCTCCGTGAACACGCTCCGGACGAGCTTGCCCACTATGCGAAGAAGGCGATCGATGTCGAATACCGCTTCCCGTTCGGCTGGAAGGAACTCGAAGGGGTCCACAACCGCGGCGACTTCGACCTGTCGCGCCATGCCGAGGCGAGCGGCGAGACCCTCGAGTACTTCGACCAGGCGACCAATGAGCACGTGGTTCCGTGGGTGATCGAGACCGCGGCCGGGGCGGATCGGGCAGCCTTCACGTTCCTGATCGACGCCTACCGCCAGGAGGAGGTCCGCGGCGAGACGCGGGTCTCGCTGGCCCTGCATCCGGACCTCGCGCCGTACAAGGTCGCCGTGCTGCCGCTACTCAAGAAGCGTCCCGAGATCGTGGAGCTGTGCCACAAGATCAAGGCGGACCTCCAGCGACACATGATGGCGGTCTATGACGACACGGCGGCGATCGGCAAGCTCTACCGGCGCCAGGACGAAATCGGGACGCCGTGGTGCGTGACCGTCGACGTGGATTCGCTCGCGGACGGCGCGGTCACGGTGCGCGATCGTGACTCCATGACCCAGCAACGGATCCCGGTTGAGGGTGTGACGCGGCTCATCCTTGATCGACTGGACGCGGCCAGGGCCGTCTGACGCCTTCCACCCCGTCCAGGCGGAATGGCCGCTGGGCAGGCTACTCGTCCGGCGGGGCCATGCCGGCACCGCGCGGTGCCTTGCCCTTTGGCCAGTACAGCTCCTTCTTGACCGACGCCTCCGGGAAGCCGCGGGCCAGCAGTGTCGCCTCGGTCGACAGGATCATGTCCGGATTGCCGCACAAGTAGGCGATCGTGTTCGCGGCGGACAGCCCCAGCTCCTCGCAGACCGGCGCGACGATCGACTCGACCCGGCCGAAGCGCCCGGTCCATCCCGCATTCGCCGGGTCCAGCGGCCGGGACACGGTGGGCAGATACGTGACCGGGTACTCCCCGGTCGTCTGCCATTCTTCCAGGAGCTCGCGATACCCCAGGTCAGCCTCGTACGAGACGCCATTGAGAAAGACGGCCCGCCGTGGGCGTCCGTCCAGCAATGCCTGGCGCATCATCGCCACGAACGGCGCGTTTCCGGTTCCTGACGAGATGAACAGGTGGATCCGGTCGTCATCGGGCTCCAGGACGAACTTGCCTTTCGGCCCGATCATCCGCATGCGGCCGCCGACGGGCAGGCGCCAGAGCAGCGGGGTGAAGATGCCACCCTGGACCAGGCGGATATACAGCTCGTACCCGTCGGTTCCGGCGGTGCCTGGCGCCGAAGCCACCGAGTAGGGCCGCTGCACGATCCGCCCGTCGACCATCACCCCGATGGTCATGTACTGGCCGGGTGCGAACGGGGTAGGGTCGCCGTCGAAGCGGATCCAGAAATAGGCCAGGCTCGCGTGCTGGTCCTCGCGGCTGACGAGGCTTGCGTTGTACTGCGGGGCTTCGGGCTCGATGACCCGCGTATCCGCGGGGTCGGGGGTTGTCTCGATCATGTCTCGCATGGTACCCGGCCGCCAGAACGGACCGGGGCGCATAGGCCCACATGGCTTCAAATCCAGGAAAGGGTATGGGCGGCGCTACAATCCACCCACCCCGAACACCCGTCGCCGCGGCCTGCCAAGCAGTTGCCGGGCGTTCTTTCCCCGGAGGTCCACCCGCGATGTCGACAGCCACTCCAACACGCGATGACCGCGCCCACGACGCCGCCAAGCGCTACATCTACGCGTGGGGCGACGGCCGAGCGGAAGGCGACGCGACCATGCGTGACCTGCTGGGGGGCAAAGGCGCCGGTCTCGCCGAGATGACCAAGGCGGGCCTCCCGGTCCCCCCGGGCTTCACCATCACGACCGAGGCCTGCAACGACTACTTCACGGCCGGGCAGATGCTCCCCGACGGCCTCTGGCAGGACGTCCTCGGGGCGGTCAACGAGGTCGAGGCCATGACCAACAAAGGGTTTGGCCATGCGGCGGACCCGCTCCTCGTCTCGGTTCGCTCCGGGGCCAGGTTCTCCATGCCGGGCATGATGGACACGGTCCTCAACCTGGGGCTCAACGAGGGGACCCTGCAAGGGATGATCGCGCTTACCGGGAACGAGCGGTTTGGGTGGGATGCCTACCGGCGCTTCATCCAGATGTTCGGGCGGATCGTCATGGATGTGAAGGGCGAGCGTTTCGACCGCGCGCTCGAGGCCGCCAAGCACGCCCGTGGCGTTCACCAGGACACGGACCTGACGGCGGCGGACCTGCGCAGCCTGGTCGACGTGTTCCGGCGAATCGTGCGTGACGACACCGGTCGTGACTTCCCGAGCGACCCATACGAGCAGCTCGACCTGGCGATCAAGTCCGTGTTCGCCAGCTGGTTTGGCAAGCGCGCGGTCGATTACCGCAACAACCAGAAGATCGCCCACGACCTGGGCACCGCAGTCAACGTGGTCACGATGGTCTTTGGCAACATGGGTGACGATTCGGGCACCGGCGTTGCCTTCACTCGCGACCCGAACACCGGGGAGAAGGTCCTCTTCGGCGAGTACCTGACCAATGCCCAGGGTGAGGACGTCGTGGCCGGAATCCGGACCGCGCCACGGATCAGCCAGATGCAGACCGAGATGCCCGCGGTGTACGCGGAATTCCTGCGGATCGGGCAGCAGCTCGAACGGCACTACCGTGATGTCCAGGACCTCGAATTCACGATCGAGCGGGGCAAGCTGTACATGCTCCAGACCCGCTCGGCCAAGCGGACCGCCGCAGCCGCGGTGAAGATCGCGGTGGACATGGTCGAAGAAGGCCTCATCACACCGGTGGAGGCCGTCGGCCGAGTCGAGCCCGCGCACGTTGACCAGCTGCTCCGCGCCACGTTTGACCCTGGTGCACTCGCCAGGGCGGCCAAGATCGTCAATGGCTTGAACGCGTCGCCGGGGGCTGCCGTCGGGCGCGCTGTGTTCGACGCCGATACCGCCGTCGAATGGGTCAACCGCGGTGAGAAGGTGATCCTGGTCCGGATCGAGACCTCGCCGGACGACTTCCACGGCATGGCCGTGGCCGAGGGGATCATCACTGCCCGAGGCGGCGCAACCTCCCACGCGGCAGTCGTCGCGCGCCAGATCGGCAAGCCGTGCGTGGCAGGCTCGGCAGACCTGATCGTGGACTACGCCGGCGCCCAGGCACATTGCAACGTCACCGGGACGGAGTTCAAGGAGGGTGACTGGGTCAGTCTCGATGGGACGAGCGGCGCGCTGTACGTCGGCGCTCTGCCCACCGTCGACGCCCGGTTCGAGGACCAACCAGAGCTCCAGAAAATTCTCGGCTGGGCCGATGAGGTCCGCCGGATGGAGGTTTGGACCAACGCCGACAAGCCCGAGGAGGCCGCGCTGGCACGAAGCTACGGGGCGCAGGGGATCGGCCTGTGCCGCACGGAACACATGTTCCGTGAAGGGGAACGCCTCGAGATCGTCCGGAGGGCGATCATGGTGGCGAATGCCGCGACCCGGGCCAAGGAGCGGGCGGCCGCGGGATCCGCCCTCAGCACCGACGAGTCCGAGACGGTTCGCGAGTTTGACCTGGCGATGGCCAAGCTCGAGGTGCTCCAGCAGGGCGACTTCGAGGGGATCTTCCGCGCGATGGACGGGCTGCCTGTCGTGATCCGCCTGATCGACCCGCCGTTGCACGAATTCCTGCCGAATCTCGAGGAGCAGCTGGTCAAGGTGACCCGTGCCGGCGACGCCGCGACCGGCGAGGACCGCGAGCTGCTGGCCACGATCAAGTCCATGCACGAGCAGAACCCGATGCTCGGGCTGCGCGGCTGCCGCCTGGGCCTGATGATCCCGGATTTCGTGAAGGTCCAGACACGGGCGATTCTCAATGCCTTGATCGCCGTCCAGGCAACCGGCGGTCATCCAAAAGCCAAGATCATGATCCCGCTCGTGGGCCACGTGAACGAACTCGCCGTCACCAAGGCGATCCTGGAGAAGGAGGCGAAAGCCGTCGAGGCCGAGGCCGGCGTCCATGCCGAATACGTCTTCGGGACGATGATCGAGGTGCCCCGCGGTGCCCTCACCGCGGACGAGATTGCCCGTCACGCGGCCTTCTTCAGCTTTGGCACGAACGATCTCACGCAGATGACTTTTGGCTACAGCCGTGACGATGCCGAGGGCGGCTTCCTGCTCAAGTACGTCGAGACCGGCATCCTGCCGTTCAATCCGTTCCAGACGCTCGACGACGCCGTAGTCGGGCTGATGCGCACCGCGGTCGAGAAGGGTCGAGCGACGCGTCCGGACATCGAGCTCGGGATCTGCGGCGAGCATGGCGGCGATCCGGAGTCCATCCATAAGTGCGAGCGGATCGGACTTGACTACGTGTCGTGCTCGCCATTTCGCGTTCCGGTTGCCCGGCTCGCCGCGGCGCAGGCCGTTCTGGCCGCGGTGGACCGAGACAAATAGGACCCTCGATTCCTGGTGTGCCATCGCGCGCCCGCTGCCGTACCATGCGTGGGTATCGACTGATCACCACTCCAGCGCCGGGGACAGGTTGAGGAGCCAATGGATCTCAGCGGGATTGTCGAATCCCTGCAGCGCGGCCTCACAGCGATCCCACCGATCGCCTACGCGCTCATGCTGCTCGCCGGACCGACGGCGGCGCTGATCGGCTATCGCCTGATCGTGGTGGCCCGGCGCGCGGCGACGTCGAGCAGCGCCGAAGCGGCCCCCTTCTGGGTCTGCCAATCGTGTCGGTCCGTCAACGAACTGCGACTGTCGCGCTGTTACCGATGCGCCGTTGGACGCGATTCGACGGATGAGATCGAGGTCATCCTCGATCAGCCATCTCGTCGGCCCATCATCGCCCAGGTGCCGGCGGGCTCGCCATTCGCCGTGCTGGCCGCGAGCCGTGACGGTGGCTCGAACGTCAGTCCGGGAGTGCCGGTGATGGCTGAACCAACGACTGCGCCAGATCGCGTGCCTGTCGGGCCTCGTCGGGCCGTCAAGCCGAAGGCGGCACCGCCCAGCGTGCTGACCGTGAGCGCAACATCGCCTGCTGCCGTTGGGGACCTGGTGCCGGCCGCCGGAACGCGTCGACGGCGTTCCGCACGCGAGTAAGCCCGTCGGCCATGGGCGGCGCGAGACTGCGGCCGCGGTCGAGACACTCGCCTGATCACGGGAACCCAGCTCCTGTCGCCGCCTGGGCCAACAGCTCCGCCGATGCCTGCGCATGTCGAGTCGGACGACGTCGCAGCCCACGCCGAGAGAGTTACTCGAAGACCACGACCTGACGGAGGCCGATCCCGGCGCGCAATCGATCGAAGGCATCTTCGAGGTCGTCGAGCCCGATTCGCCGGTCGATCAGCTGCTCGGCGGGGAGCCGTCCGGCCAAGTGCATGGCCGCGTACCGCGGGAAGTCCACGGCCGGATCGGCAAACCCGTAGTTCGAGCCCAGGATTCGCCGGCTGCCGTCGACCAGTGCATAGGCGCCGAACGACGTTCGGGTGTCGAACGGCGTCAGCCCGACCAGCACGGCGGTCCCCCCGAGGGGCAGGCAGTCGATCGCGAGCTCAATCGTCGCTGCGCGACCGATCGCCTCGAACACGAAGTCGGGGCCGCCACCGGTCAGCTCGTGCAGCGCCTCGATGGTGGCCGCGCGGTCGTCGGTCGCCACGACCCCGTCCGTGGCTCCGAGGGCTCGCGCCGCGTCCAGCTTGGCCGGGACCCGGTCGATGGCCACGATCCGCGCGGCGCCCGCGATGACCGCGCCCATCACGCAGGACAGCCCGACCCCGCCGAGCCCGATGACCGCCACGCTGGCGCCGGCCGGCACCTCCGCCGTCTTGAGCACCGCCCCGACCCCGGTTGTCACGCAACAGCCGATGAGCGCCGCGACCGCCGGGTCCACGCCGTTGGGCAGGGCGATGGCCGCAGCCTCCGGCACGACGGTCGCTTCGGCCATGGTGCCGATCCCGCAGTAGGACGGAACGGGTTCGCCATCAGCGCCCGTGAGTGCCGTGGCGCCGTCCGGCAATCGATGGAGGTAGGAGGGCGAATCCAGGCACGCCCACGGCCGGCCGCCGCGGCACGATCGGCAGACCCCACAGGAGACCAGCCAGGACAGCGCGACAGGTTGCCCGATCGAAAGCGAGCGAACGCCTGGGCCCACGGCCTCGACCACGCCCGCGCCCTCGTGGCCCATGGCCATCGGCAGCGGTCGCGGCCAATCGCCGTCCCGGACGTGCAGGTCGGAGTGACAGACACCCGAGGCGAGGATGCGCACCCGCACCTCCCCCGCGCGAGGCTCGGCCACGCCGAGATCCTCGATGACGGATGGGTCACCGGCTCCTCGCAGGACCGCCGCCCGGATCGTGGTCATCACTCGCTCCTTCGTCGGCGCTCAGCGGCTCGGGCCGGCAGATACGGCACATATTCGGGCCACCACATCGCGCTGTCCACCAGGGCCTCGATGTCGGTTGACGACTCGATCCCGCCCAGGCCCGCAGCCACCGCCTCGCGAGCTACCTGAACGGCGATCGCCCGCGAGATGGCGCGCAGATCGTCGACCGGCGGGTAGAGCGCGCCGCTTGCCAGTCGCTCATCGGTCACGAAGCCGGCGAGCGTCTGTGCAGCCAGCAGGAACATCCGCGGCGTGATGGCTCCTGCCTCGGCGGTGATCGCGCCCAGGCCCAGACCCGGGAAGATGAACACGTTGTTGGCCTGGCCGATTTCGTGTTGGCGACCGTCGAATTCGACTGCATCGAATGGGGACCCGGTCGCCACCAGCGCACGCCCGCCACTCCAGGCCAGGACAGCTGCGGGAACGGCCTCCGCGTTTGACGTGGGATTGGATAGCGGCAGGATCACCGGCCTGGCAGAGCTCGCGGCCATCGCGCGAATGACCGCTTCGTCGAATGCGCCGCCCACGCCGGTCGTGCCCACGAGCACCGTCGGGCGGACGCGCTCGATCGTCTCGACCAGCCCGGGGATGGCCGTCCCGTCACCTGGGGTGAACCCAACCGTCAGCGCCGCCTCGGTTGAGAGCGCGAGTTCGCGCTTTGTCTCGTCGAGGTCCGACCGCCAGGCACCGACCAGCCCGCGCGAATCGACGGCCACGATCGCTCGCCGAATGCTCGGGTCGTCTACGTTCGCCTCGAGCATCGCCAGGCGGATCAGCCGCACAATCCCGACCCCGGCGGCGCCCGCCCCGGCCAGGACAATCCGTGTCTCGCCCAGTGTGGTCCGCAGCGCCCGAACCGCGGCCAGAATCCCTGCGACGACGACCGCAGCCGTCCCCTGGACGTCGTCGTTGAAGGACGGAACGCGTGCCTGGTAGGGATCGAGGATCCGCAGCGCGTTACCCTGCTTGAAGTCCTCCCATTGGATGACGCAACCAGGCCAGACCTCGGCCACCGCGTTCACGAACGCCTCCACGAGCGCGTCGTAGGCCGGGCCACGGAGGCGGGGCGCGCGATAGCCCAGGTAGAGCGGGTCCGCCAGGAGGGCTTCGTTGTCCGTTCCCACGTCGAGCGAGATGGGAAGCGTCAGCGCCGGGTGAATCCCGCACGCCGCCGTGTAGAGTGCCAACTTGCCAATGGGGATGGCCATGCCGCCGGCACCGAGATCGCCCAAGCCAAGGATCCGCTCGTTGTCGGTGACCACGATCAACCGAACGTCCTCGTACGGTCCCTGGCGCAGCAGGGCCGGGATCCGGTCGCGGTCCGCGGGGGTGATCCAGACGCCGCGGGTTCGCCGGATGATATGGCTGAACTCCTGGCACGCCCGTCCGACGGTTGGCGTGTACACGATCGGCATGAACTCGCCGAGGTGTTCGGCGAGAAGTCGATAGAAGAGCGTGGCGTTGCGATCCTGGAGCGCGGCCAGCCCGATGTAGCGCTCAAGGGCGTCCTCCTTGCGCCGGAGATGCTCCAGCTCGAGCTCGACCTGTTCGTCGATCGTGAGAACACGATCCGGCAGCAGCCCGCGCAACCGGAACGTGTCGCGCTCGTCCGGTGGGAATGCCAGGTCCTTGGTCAGCAACCGGTTGCCCAGCAGGGCGGGACCGGTCAGGGCGACGTGGGCCGCTCGACCGGCGGCGATCTCGTCGTACGGGGCGGGGAGTGGCCGCATCGCGTCGAGGATAGCGGCGGATCCCGTACTGCTGTTACGTTTCTGGGCGGTTCAGCCGACCCGTCCGCCCGAATACTGCGACGTCGAACGACGACATCGCAGCATCTCGCCGGTAACGTTGGTGCACTCGTTGGAACGTTGATCGCGGACGCGAGCGCTGGACCAGCTGGCCCTAGCCGCTCGTGACTCGCAGCGTGCCGACCATGCCATAGGCCTCGTGCCCCGGCAGGTGACAGATGAAGTGGTACGTGCCGGGCTTGGTGAACGTGATCGTGGTCACGGCCGTTGAGCCGGCCCCGACCGTCAGTTCCGTCGGTCGCGAGGCGTGAACGGGTTCGGTCCCGCTGCGGTGCCGCTCGTGGACAGCCGCATCACCAACGATCCACTCGTGGTCGATCGGATCGTCGTTGCGCAGCACGATCGTCACGGCAACGCCTGCCGGGACAGACACCTCGGCACGCTCGAACCGGGAGTAGCGGATGGGGATCTCGACGGTGATCGGGCCACGCCCCGGCCCGCGCCCCGGCCCGTCTGCCCAGGCGATGGCCAGCCCGGTCAGCCCGAGCGCAAGTGCCAGGCCACCGACCAGGGCGAGCCGCCCCGGCCGGCGATGCACGCTCATGACCCGACTGCCAAGGCGTCCGATTCAGGCCGTCGTCAATGGCGGGCGGCGGGTCAGCAGGTACGCAATCCCGCCGATCCCGACCGCAATGAACATCAAGGCAACAAAAGTCCGCGCGAAGTCAGTCGACCGATCCGGGAGGGTCGCCGAGCCAGGCAGGTCGAGCCCGGCCATGACACGCGACGGTTGTCGGGCGCCGGACGCGTCGATCGCGAGGTCAAAGGCCAGCTGTGGCGCGGCGGCATCGATCCGGACCTTGGTCAGCCAGGCCGATTCGGGGACCCATTCCATACCGCGATCCGAGCGAAGGTCGGCCAGGAGTGATTCGGTGGCGGATGCGCTGTGGCCGAGTTGGAGGCCGTTGTCACCGGTCGGCGTTGGCAGAAGCGCGGGGACGCGGTCCGTCAAGAGGTAGACGTCCGCCTCGACGCGCTCGGCTTCGCCCTTGCCTAGCGCCAGGATCCGCAGCGGGACCCATGGGTTGTTGGTCGGGATGGTGATGTGGACGGGGGTGCCGTCGCCAATTCCCTGGCCTCGCTCAGCCGCCACATCGGCGTCGAAGACCGCGGCCAGGAAGATCGGGGAGCGCGCCGCGTAGAAGTCGAGCACTTCAGGCGAGTCCGGGGGGAGGCGGAAGCCGTGATCGGTGGCCCACCGGCCAACTTCGGCGGGACCGCCTCGCAGCACCGTGATGTCGAGGGCGTCGATCCGGACCTTCATCAGCTCTTCGGCTGAACCGGCGGCTGGCGCGGCTTCGGCCGCGAGAAAGGCGCGATCGAATTGCGGCTCGGTCTCCTGGATCAGGCGCTGGAGGGTCCAGTCACCGCCCTTCTCGACCTTCGACGGGATCCCGGGGAGTGGCGTCAGGGAGCCAAATGAGCCCCCGCCCCCGGCAAACTGGAATGCCGTGATGTAATGCTCCTCGCCGTTGTGGTAGCCCGCCAGCGTCGTCGTGCGGATCAGGTTGACCGCGCCGTTTGGCCCGATGAGGCCGCCGCAGGCGAGGGCTGGAGCCGCCGACAGGGCAATCACGACAAGGGCGACGCCAGTGGCTCGGGTGAGCGTTGCACCAGCTCGGCTGATCGAACGGATCATCGTCGATCTCCTCTGATCGGCCGACCCGGTGGTGGGTCGGTCCGTGCCCGGCCAGACTCCGGACTCCGCACGCATGTTCCCTCGGTGTTCGTCGGGTCCGCGAAGAGGGGAGCGCCGCGGAACCCTGGCGCGGATGCAGCCTCGCGGCCCGACGCCGAGGGCCACGCACGGCAGCAGCCCCGGTTCGATGCCCGGCCCCGTGTCCCGCACGGTCAGGCGGGCGTGCGCAGACGTTGCGGGGCCGCCGCGGGGCCGACCTCGGCGCGGGGCCGACCTCGCCGCCCGCCACTCGGCGCGGGGCCGACCTCGCC
>JANPDO010000374.1:0-2911 GCA_031431535.1 Chloroflexota bacterium | reverse complement strand
CGCCGCTTTGGCCGCCCACGCTGCCCGAGCCGCCAGCGCCGCCCGAGCCCGCCGCGTTGCCCGAGCCGCCAGCGTTGCCCGCGCCGCCCGAGCCGCCCGAGCCCGCCGCGTTGCCCGCGCCGCCCGAGCCGATCGAGCCGCCCGAGCCGCCCGACACTGGCGGGATCATCGCGACTTCATCGCCGTCAGCCAGCAGAGTCCCCGGGTCCGCGTAGTCGCCGTTGCGAGCAAATCGGACCGAGCCGCGTCCCGGGGCCAGCGCCGGATGCCGCGCGACCAGGGCGCCCCATGCCGCCTCGACATCCGAGGCCTCCGGGAGCTCCACACGCACCTCTCGGGTGCCCGCCAGCTCGCGTTGCACCGCGAAGAGGCGGATCCGGACGGCAATGGTCATCGCCGATCCCGCCTCAAACGCGCAGGCCCGCAATGAACAGACCGTCGCCAACCGGCAGGATCGTGGCGTGGAACCGCCGGTCGGCGAGGACGGCCGTGTTGAAGCGGCGCAGCGCGTCGGTATTGGCGTCGTCGGCCCCCGACGGATTGGAGCCCGACACGCGCCCGCTCCACAGGACGTTGTCGGCGACGATCAGGGAGCCCACGTCCATCCGCGGGACGAGCGCCTCCAGGTACGCCTCGTACTCCGGCTTGAGGGCATCGATGAAGGCGAGATCGAACGGGCCACCGACGGCTCGGTCGCTCGTCGCGAAGGCCTCGAGCGCCGGGCGATTCACCACGGTGATCCGTCGATCGGCAATTCCGGCCTGCCGCCAGAAGCCGCGGGCGAGGTCCGTTCGCGATCGATCCGGGTCGATCGTCACGATGGTGCCGTCCGCCGGCTGGCCCATCGCCAACCATAACGTCGAGTAGCCATACGCCGTCCCAATCTCCACGATCCGCCGCCGATTGGCCGCGAGCACGGACAGGACCCGACCGCTGTCGCGGTTGACGATCGGGATGTTCCCGGGTTCCGCCGCCGCCTCGATCGCCGCCAGCGCGGCAGAAAGCGGCGTCGAGTTCGCTTCGATCCAGTCGACATCGATCCGTCCAGGAATCCACGTCTCGTCTTGCTTTCCCATCACGCCCTCATACGAGCAGTCCAGCACCAAAATAGAGCCCCGCCGACAAGATTGTTCCGGCCGCGATCGAGCCGACATTGATATACAGCAGACCGGTCGCCGACTCCATCGAGCGCGAGCGCGCCGTCTGGACCGCCGCCCACGACACGATCAAGGGGAACACCAGCCCGACAATCAGGCGCAGCCACACGAACAGCGCCCACGGCCCAATCAGGGCCGCGAACGGCGCCCCGCCGGCGGGCCCCGCACCCAGCCCGAGCCAGGCCCAGAACAGGATCAGCTGCGCGATGACAACGGCCAGGAGTGCCCGCGCCAGCAGGATGAGCGGCGCCTCCGGGAGCTTGGGCGTCACGAGGTACCAGTGACCCAGGATCATCGCGGCGAAGACGCCGCCGCTGGCCGCACTCACGGTCACGAACTGGAGCAGCAGCGCTGCGACCCCCGGGAATCCGCCGCCCCAGGCCAGCGCCCCGCAGGCCAGCGTCGCGCCGGCGGCGGCGAGGGCCGCGAATTCGAGTGGTAACGCGGCGGACGGCGCCACGCGGCGGGCGAGCAGACCCGCCGTTGCGAGCAGACAGAACGCCGCCAGGGCCGCGCTCCGGGGACCGTCCCAGGCAGGATCGGTGGTGACCGGCGAATCACCGAGGGTCGCGGGCAGAGCGCCGTCGGAGAGCCATGCCAGCACGCCGAACGCGATGGCGCACACCGTCGTGAACCCGAGGTAGCCGCTGGTCGCGGCCGTCCGGCGGCGAAGCAGGATGACGGCGCCGTAGGAGCCCAGGGCGAGACCCGTCAACACGGTCCAGTTGATGAACGCCAGGTTGTGAGCGATCTGGGTGGCAGGCACCGTGTGAGGGTAGCGTGATCGGGGTCACCGGGTCGCCGGGTCGCCGGGTCGCCAGGGCCCGTGCCGATCGCGCCATCCCGAGAGTCGGTGCCCCACGGTCAACTATGTCGATCCGAGCGAGGCACGTCGTGGGTGCGCCGGCTGTTTCGGTGACCCGGGGGCAACGATTGAAGCTCCGAGGCCGTTGCAGCCATCAGGCTGCCCTTCGTTCGTTGACCGGGGGGCAACACACCGTGGCCAGTCCCTGACATCGGGCAGCTTCGGCCCGAAATCGTTGACCGGGGGGCAACACGCCGTGAAACTGGTAATCCATCTTGCGTCAAAGCGGTATTGACAAGCGCGCGAAAACGGTACCCGCCGGCTTCGATCTCGACGCTCTGGGCGTGCGGTGACCCGAGTTGCTACGATCGCCTGTGGAGGTGCTGCGCGATGGGACTTGATCGAGACACGACATTCACCTGGTACGGCCACAGCTGCTATGAAGTCCGGACACCGGGCGGCAAGGTGATCCTGCTGGATCCGTGGTTCGGTAACCCGCGCAGCCCTCGCTCAGCCGACTCGATCGATCGCTGCGACCTGCTGCTCGTGACCCACGGCCACTACGACCACATGGGCGAAGCGGTGGCGCTGGCCAGCCGGTTGCGCCCGGCGTGGCCGTGCATGCACGAGATGAGCCTGTGGCTGGGGCGGCGGCTGCCCGGCGGCAACGACGCCGCAACCGGGATGAACAAGGGCGGAACCGTGGAGGCGGCGGGGGTCAAGGTCACGATGGTCCATGCGGACCACTCGGCCGGTGACTGGCACCCGGGCGGCGAGACGACGCTCTACCTGGGCGAGCCCGCCGGCTTCGTCGTTGAGCTCGAGAACGGCTTCCGCTTCTACGACGCCGGCGACACCGCGGTGTTCGGCGACATGCGCCTGATCCGCGACCTCTACCGGCCGGACCTCGCGCTCCTGCCGATCGGTGGCCACTACACGATGGGGCCGC
>JANPDO010000373.1:0-2387 GCA_031431535.1 Chloroflexota bacterium | reverse complement strand
TCGGCTTGGCCGGCGCTTCCATGGAGCTTAGGACGCCGCGGTCTTGCCTCTGTTACCAAGGCCTCGTGAAGGGGTCACGCAAAGCCCCTGATGGCGGCGTTCTCGCCGCGTAGCGCCGTAGCTGACGCGAGCAGGTCATGCGCCTGGCGGTCGCTGACCAGCCCGTTGTAGGGCCACCTCTGGCGGGTACTTCGGAACATCTGCTCTATCGGCTGCGCGCGGAGTCGTGCAGGCGTCGCCAGGTGAGGATGCCCAGGACCAGCCCGATCACGACGAATACACCACCGAAGCTGAGCCACGGAGTCGGATCGACCTGGGCGCACGTCTGATCGTTGGCGCACCGCCAGACGGCCTGGCCGAGGAGCAGCAGCCAGGCCACGCCAAAGCCGACCAAGCCGCCTGACGCGCCGACGAAGCGGGGTCGCCGCACAATGAGCCAGCTCCACACGATGACCCCTGGGAGCACGGTGAGCGGCCCGGCGATCAGCGCGGCCACTCCCATCACCGCGCCGAGCGCTAGCCCCAACAGGAATAGCCTCTGCGTTCGCATCGTCCGCTCCACTGCGGGTCAAGTCTAGGCAGCCCCGTCGGGATGGTGTTCCATGGAACGATGCCGAGTGGCGGCGCAAGCTCACCGGGGTCATACCTCGCCGGAGTATCGCTGCCGTGGTCTTGCCTCTGTTACTTCGGCGGGGCCCCTCAGCCCGGATGGCGCGCTCCGCACCGGATGGCCGATGAAGTCGCTTCAGAAGGGCGCCCCCGTCCACACGAGCCCGCCGAATTCGACAAGGAGGATGCCGACCAAGAACGACGCGCCGTCCGACTCCGGCAAAAAGCAGACGCCTCAGCTTGAGGTTATGACATCACCGTTATGACATCACATCTTTACTTCTGATGTCACGCGTGTATCCTGATCGGCATGACGGCCGTACGCCGAACCAGGACTGCCTTTCCCCTTCGCTTCGAGAACGAGCGGACTCGTGAACTGCTGCGCGTCGTGGCAGAACGCCGAAACACGTCCATGAACCAACTCGCCGAGGAGATGATCGAACGTGAGCTCGAGATCCTCGCATTGGGCCTCGAGAGCAGCCTCTCGCGAACGGTCGAGCTGTTGCGTTCCTATCGCGGTCAGGGTCGGGCCGACGCCTGGTCGGCGTTCGCGAACGCGGAAGCCCTCCCCGAGCCGATCGTCGCCCACCGTGTCGATCCTGACGCCGATCCGTTCGGTGTGGCGCGCGCCTTCGAGCGAAAGGGTTGACGCTGGTCCCGTGCCCGGCATGGAACGAGGATCAACCCGAGGATCTGCCTAGGATCGTCGCCAACATCAAGAACCTCTGGCCGTCGATCGAGGCTGACGCAATCGCCAGACCGTCGCCGACAGTCGAGATGGCGCTCGACTGGCATCGGCGGATATACGCAACCATCGCCGTCCCTGAACTCCAGTACGTCGGCAACGTCCGGGACAACGACCGACGATTCCCATGTCTGATCGGCTACGAGGTTGCGGTCGGGACCGTCCAAGCCGTCCGAGCCGGCGACGTCCCGGAGGCGCTCGACGCCTTCGTCAGTTCGGCCGCGACAGCGACGGCGGCCCTGGATCCGGCGGTCCCTGTGGGTCGGGTGCCAAGAGCGCCGGGCGCGGTGGCCGCCGTTGTCCGGCTTTGCGCTTACGCCCACGGCGAATGGATCAGGATCCACCCATTCGCAAACGGCAATGGCCGGACTGCCCGCCTGTGGGCAAACTGGATCGCGGTCCGCTACGGTCTACCCCCGTTCGTGCTTATCAAGCCTCGACCGGATGACGTGCTGTTCACGGGAGCGGCCGAGATGTCGATGCGGGGCGACCATCGGCCAACCGAGGCGATGTTCGCCGTCATGCTCCGCGACGCATTGCTTGGGGCACGTACCAGCCCCTGATCGGCGAAGCCCGCTGGAGGCAGGCCGGGTTACTGCGTCGGGCGCCAGGCTGCCTCGCGCACGTCCACTGCCTCCGTGAGCCGGAACCAGCCGTCGCCGTCGGCCCGTATGACGTAGAGATCGGACGCATCACCGTCACGGCCGATCACCGCGAACCATGTCCCGTCCGGCGCGGCGGAGAGAGCCCCGTCGACGATCGCTCCGACCGACAACGGCCGTGCGACGCCGTCGATCTCGTCGAGAACCCACGGCCTGCCGCCGGAGACGAACGCGAGCGCCCAGCCGAGCGCGTTCGGAGCCGGCACGCGGTTGAGGTGTGTCGCGGGCGCTTCGAGCGCGGTCAGGCGCGACACGACCCGGGTGACCGGATCGACCAGCGCCACCTGGCCGGTCCCCCACTCGACGAACGCGACGCGCCGCCGTGCTTCGCCGGTCCAGGCCGGGCTGGTGCCCTCCGCCAGCTCGGTGAG
>JANPDO010000372.1:0-3481 GCA_031431535.1 Chloroflexota bacterium | reverse complement strand
GTCAGTCCCGTTCCGCCGGTCGTGAGGACCAGCGGATGGCGGGCGGCACCGTCGATGAGCGCTCGCTCGATTGACGCCTGCTCGTCCGGGATGATCAGCCGCTCGACCAGGTAGCCGAGGCCGGCGAGGCGGTCCGCGACGCCGGATCCCGTGGTGTCCTGGCGTCGCCCGGCAGCCGCCCTGTCGCTGGCCGTGATGACCAGCGCGGTGCGCTTGGCCGCTTGGCTCACCCGCCGCCCTTGCGCATCGGACCGGTTCGGCCCGCCATCCGTTCGCCGGGGCGACGCACCGGGCGATCATCGACGGGTCCCGGCGTGCGCACCCAGGTCCCGCTGTTGCCACCTGTCTTTGAGATCAAGCGCACGCCACGAATCTCCACGCCCCGTTCCACGCCCTTGACCATGTCGTAGACGGTGAGGGCTGCGACCGACGCCGCTGTCATCGCCTCCATTTCGACCCCGGTCTGCCCGGTTGTGGCCGCTTCGGCCCGAATGCGCAGGACCCCCGCGGCACGGTCCGGCGTGATCGCCACCAGCAGGTCGGTCAGGGCGAGCGGGTGGCAGAGCGGAATCAATTCGCTCGTTCGCTTGCCGCCCATCACGCCGGCCAGCTCGGCCACGCCAAGCACGTCGCCCTTGGCGCCGCCACCGTCGATGACCAGGCTCATCGTCTCGGGTGAGACGGCAACCGTCGCCTCAGCCACGGCTCGCCTGGCGGTGCTCGGCTTGGCCGAGACGTCCACCATCCGCGGCCGCCCGGATCGGTCAACGTGGGTGAGTCGGCGACGTTCCGATCTCGGGGCTGGCCCGCGTGCTGGGTTGTAATCCGTCATGCGCCGAGGATAGCCGCTCCGGGTCAGCCGTGATCAAGCCACCAGAGAGCGACCTCGGCGCCGGCAGGCAGGGAATCATCGGCTTCCGGAACAATCGCCAGCCCATCTGCGGCGGCGAGGGCGGAGATGACGTGGCTTCCCTGGCCGCCTGCCAGCCGAATCTTCAAACGGCCACGTTCGTCGCGGACAGGCGCCGCATCGTCGGAACGCTCGACAATGACGCGAAGGAAGGCACGTCGACCTTGGCTCTTGGTCACCGCCTCCCCCAGCACCGCGCGATCCTGCGGCCGCACGAGATCGAGCCGACCAGCCAGTCGCCGAATCGCGGGACGCACGAATAACTCGAAGGTGACCGCCGAAGAAACCGGGTTGCCAGGCAGTCCAAAGACAAGAATGGGAGCGCCGCCACCGGGCCGCTTCGCCGTGCCAAACGCGAACGGCTTCCCGGGCTGGACGGCCACCCGCCACAGGTCGACCCGGCCGATGGTCTCCATGGCGGTCTTCACCACGTCGTATGGGCCAACGGACACGCCGCCCGACACAATCAGGACATCTGCTCCAATCTCGACGCCGCCCCGCAGTCGCTTGAGCACGTCGGCCAGATCGTCCCTCGCAATGCCGAGATCGATCGCCTCTGCGCCGGCAGCGGTAACCTGGGCTCGAAGCCCGGGACCATTGGCATCCGGAATACCAGCCGAACCGAGGTCCTCCCCGGGCGCCCGAACCTCGTCCCCCGTGGCCAGCACGCCCACCCGCGGTCGGCGATGCACGATGACCTGGTCCACTCCGGCAGCGGCCATCAGCGCGACCCCCGCAGGGGTGATCACGCTGCCGGGCACGAGCAGCGTGGCGCCCGCTTGGAGATCGCTGGCCACCGCCCGAACGGACCCGCCGGGCGCGACCGCTTCGTGAATGAGGCAGCTGGCCGGCACTGGGCCATTCGCGTCACGACCGCGGGCGCCGGCCCGCCCGTCGGCATCGAGTGGAGTCGTCAGCTCCACCGGCACGACCGCGTCGGCTCCCTCGGGAAGCCTGGCGCCAGTCGCAATACGGACGGCGGTCTCCGCAATCAGGGCGACGGACGGGGCAGCCCCCGCAGCGATATCGCCAATCACGCGCAGCGCCAGCGGCGCCTCCTCCCGCGCCCCCGATGTGTCCGCGGCCCGGACCGCGTAGCCGTCCATCGCCGAGTTGGCCCACGGCGGCAACGAGACGCGCGCCGTGACGGGCGCCGCCACGACCCGTCCCAGCGACGCCGCCACGACGGTCCGCTCCGTCGCGACCGGCACCGCGTCGGCCAGGACTGCTTCGAGGGCGGCCTCCACGCTGAGAAGCTCGGACGTCGTGGGCGCGCTCATCGAGCGTTCACTCTTGCAGCGCGGCGTCCAGCGACCACCGCCAGCCCCACGGCAAGTACGAAGATGACAACGCCGACGATGATCGCGGTCTCCTGCCAGAACTGGAACGGGAAGAGCTGCACGAGCCGCTGCGTCGTGGGGTCAAAGGTGTACGAGCCAGCCGGAAAGAGCAGCTGGTGAAAAAGCTCGAACAGGACGTCGAAGGCGACGAGGGCGACACCCCCTGCGACCACGATGGCCAGCGCAAGGCCGAGAGCGCCGCGTCGAACAGCACGCCATAGGGCCAAGCGATCACGGCGTCGACCCGCCGCCAGGAGCACGACGACCGACCCGGCGGCCAGGAGCCACAGCCCCACGAAGATCGACCGAACGTCGCGCATGTGCCCGCGCTCGTCCTCGCCGAGAACGGCCATCCCGCTGACCTCGACATCAAAGTCCGGTGGGCCGAGCACGAGGTCCCCCAGGATCGCATTCGAGGCCATCTCTAGTTCGTCCGGCGTGTAACCCGTCCAGCCAATGGCATTCGCGCGGCCCTGCTCGAACGATACCCACTGCGGCGTCAGGAACGGCAGGACGGCCGCCGTGACGAGCACGATGACCGTGGCCATGGCGACCGCGAGTGCCGCAAGACGATCGCCGACGGGATGCACCGGGCAATCCTAGTCGCCGACGCATCGATCGGGCGACCGCGCTCAAACCGCGGTCACTCGTCCTCGAGCGTCTTCGCCTGGTCCCACCAGCCCTCCATCGTCAGGTCGAAGGGCGGGTCGACCTTCAATTCAATGGCGGCGCTGCGGATCCGTTCACGAAACGCCTCCAGCGACAGCTCCAGGATCGCGCGCAGACCATCGATCCGCGCCTGGATCAGGAGCTGATGCTCAGCCGGTCCAAAGCTTGCGAGGTTGAGCATCAGCGCCTCGTCGCGCCACATCAGGACGTCATTGGTCGTGGCGTCGATCTGATCGGCCAGGGTCTGGCGGCGGGTCGGCGTCTCGGACACTTCGAGGAGCAACCCTGTCGTGAAGATGCCCTGGTGATCGAGTCGGTCAAGATGCGCCGGCTCGATGCGCGTCAACTCATCAATCGGTGGCACGGGTCAGACAGGCCTCCTGGGGGGTCGCGAGTGACCGTCATTATCGGTGCATCACCAGTCGATGCGATGGTCGGCTGCCGCCGCCCGGAGCAACTCCCAGGCTCGCGAGACGTGGCGCGCTTCGGTTCGAAGGTTGCCGATGGCCACCCGGATCGTAAACATGCCGTTCAATCGTGTATGCGACAGAAAGACCTCGCC
>JANPDO010000371.1:0-18001 GCA_031431535.1 Chloroflexota bacterium | reverse complement strand
CGCTCGACGACCCGCTCGGACGCCAGGATGGTCGCAGCCGCCCCGTCGGTGATCCCCGGCGCGTTCCCGGCCGTGACCGTCCCGGCCGTGGCCTCGCCACGGTCATCGCCAATGGGCATTGCGAAGGCCGGCTTGAGCCGTGCCAGCGCGTCGGCGCTGGAGTCGCGCCTCGGCCCTTCGTCGGTGGTCACGACCGTCTCGCGACCCTTCGAGTCCCTGACCGAGACCGGCGCGATTTCGGCATCGAAGCGGCCGGCATCGATCGCGGCGATCGCCTTTTGATGGCTGGCAAGGGCAAAGCCATCCTGGTCTTCACGGCTCACGTGCTCGCTGATTGCCACACGTTCGGCATGGGTGCCCATGTGGCAATCCTCGATCGCGCACCACAGACCATCGGCGACCGTCGAGTCGACGAGCTCGCCGTTACCGAGCCGGTAGCCGAAGCGAGCGCCGGGCAGCAGGTATGGTGCCCCGTTCATGGATTCCATGCCGCCCGCGACGACGATTTCGGCATCACCAGCCCGGATCTGCGCAGCCGCGAGCATGATCGCCTTGAGCCCGGATCCGCATACCCGGTTGATGGTCGTAGCGCTCGTCGTTTCGGGCAGGCCCGCGCGCAGGGCCGCCTGCCGCGCCGGAGCCTGACCGGCACCCGCCTGGAGCACCTGGCCCATCAGGACCTCGTCGATCGCCGCCCCATCGGGGAGGCCGGCGCGTTCGACGGCAGCGCGAATGGCGACTCCGCCCAATTCGACGGCAGAGACAGCGGCCAGCGCGCCGGCGAACTTGCCGATCGGCGTCCGCGCGGCGCTGACGACGTAGACGTTGCCGTTCGGGCTGCCGGGATGCTGCACGCAACGAGTCTACGACGGTCCTGGACGGGCGACGCGGCTTGAGTGGCTCTTGCCTGCAGCGTGAACCCGCGGTGAGTCGTGGGTGCGTCATCGGCGAGTCGTGGATGAGTGGCCCGGACCAACATGTGGTCATGGACGATCGACGGGTGGGCCAAGTCATCCGACTTCTACGCCAGCGCAAGCAATGGCGCCAGGCTGACGTCGCCCAGCGCGCGAAGGTATCTCCGACGTTGATCGCGAGAATCGAGCGTGGGGCACTTGGCTCCATACCGCTTGCCAAGATCAGGCGCGTCGCCGACACACTGGGCGCTCAGCTCGACACCCTCGTGCGCTGGCACGGCGCCGATCTGGGCCGTCTTCTCGATGCACGCCATGCGGCGATGCACGAGGTCATGGCCGGTTTGCTCGGAAGCCTCGACGACTGGCAGTTCCAACCTGAAGTCTCATTCTCGATTTACGGCGAACGCGGGATCATCGATATCCTGGCTTGGCACCGAGCCCGAGGGATGCTCCTCGTCATCGAGCTCAAGACCGAGATCGTCGAGGTGTCGGGCCTGCTTGGCTCAATGGATCGGCGGCAGCGCCTCGCCCGTGAGATCGCCGTCCGGTTCGGTTGGAAGGCCTCCGCAACCAGCACCTGGGTGGTCGTTGCGGACAGCCGAACAAATCGACGAACCCTGGCGGCCCACGCGGGTGTCGTGCGATCCAAGATGCCACTTGACGGCCGGAGCGTCCGGCCGTGGCTCCGCGATCCGTCGGTACGCATCGACGCCATTAGCTTCATGCCAGATCGTCACCGGGCAGCGCTTGGGCGCAACACCGCGCCCGTGCGACGGATTCAGGCACCGAAGCAGTCGGCTCATTGAGCGTGAAACCTGGCGTTACAGGGGGTGGGAGGCCTGCCAAGGGCCGCCGATCGGCGCAATCCTCCTCGGAGACCGGCCTAAGCGTCACTCAGGGACGATCTGTCAGGAAATGATCGGCCCAACCGCACGAATCACCCGGTCCTGGGCCAGGCGGTTCATCCACCGAACGATTCACCCAGTCGTTGGCCAGGCGGTTCATCCAGTCGCCGGTCGGCCTTCTTGGCGCTCGGGTCTTGGCGACACTCGCGGGTAAGAGTAAAAGCCGTGGCCTGTCTTCTGACCGAGGTGGCCCGCTTCGACCAACCGGACGAGCAAAGCCGGCGGGGTAAACCGGTCGCCATCGAGGCCCTCGTCGAGCACGCGCATGACGTCCAGGCACACGTCCAGCCCGATGAAGTCGGCCAGTTCGAGGGGTCCCATCGGATGGTTCAGCCCAATCCGGGCACCGGCGTCAATGTCCTCGGCCGTGCCGACTCCCTCCTCCAATGCCCGCATCGCCTCGGCCAGCAGCGGCATCAGCATCCGGTTCACGATGAACCCCGGGCGATCGGTCGAAACGATCACCTGCTTTCCAAGTCGTGCGGCCAGTTCGCGGATCGCCGCCTCGGTCGCCGTGCTCGTCGCGGCTCCGCGGATCAACTCCACCAGAGGCATCACCGGGACCGGGCTGAAGAAGTGCATCCCGACAAATTGCTCCCGGCGCGACTCTGACACCGCCGAAGCCAGGCGATCAATCGAGATTGAGCTCGTGTTCGATGCGAACACGGCGATCGGCGGCGCCAGTCGATCGAGTTCACGCCATAGTCGCGACTTGACTTCGAGGTCCTCGAACACGGCCTCGATGACGAGGTCAGCGTCGCGAATGGCAGTCAGGTCGGCGGTGGGCCTGATGCGGCCGAGCGTCGCGTCGCGCGCCGTCCCGTCGAGGCGTCCCTTGGAGACCGCCCGTTCCAGGTTCGCCGCGATCCTCGCCAGGCCCGCCTCTGCCCTGGCGAGCTCCGGCTCGTACAGGACCACGCCAAGACCGATCGAGGCGTGCACCTGGGCGATCCCGTGGCCCATCAACCCGGCCCCGGCCACGAACATCCGCTGGATCGTCATGCCGATGCCGCGAGAGCCCCGGGGGCCGGGGCGATCAATCGCGCCGGCGGCATCGATGCCTGGGCGGTCACTGATGTTCAACCAGCAGTTCGAAGAGTCGGTCCGCGGCCGCGTACGGGTCGAGTTCGTGGGCCACTACCTCCACGAAGACCTGGTCCACGACCACGCGGCGGGCGGGCGCAAGCGCCAGGGCCCGAAGCCGCTCGCCCAGGATCGCCCAGACCTGGGCCTCGGCGCGGGCCAACCTGGCGGCGGCTGCCGCTCCGCTGTCGGCCCCCATTGCGCGATGACGATCCAGCGCGGCCAGCAATTCAGGCACCCCGTCGCCGGTGAGCGCGGTGGTGATCAGCACATCGGGTCGCTTGGGTTGCGGGCGGGAGGGATTGCCTCGCCCAGGGCCACCCTCCTCGCCGATGGCGCGAGGCGAGGACGCGCCGAGCATGGCGCGGAGCTGCGCCGCGGTTCGCTGCGCCCCGGGCTTGTCGCCCTTGTTGACGACCACGAGGTCCGCAACCTCGAGCAGGCCGGCCTTGATCGCCTGGACTTCGTCACCCATCTCGGGCGCTTCGAGGACCACCGTCGTGTCGGCCGCGGCCGCGACCTCGACCTCGCTCTGCCCGGTGCCTACCGTCTCGAGCAGGACCAGGTCGAACCCGGCGGCGTCGAGCACGGCCGCGGCCGCCGTGGAGGTCGAGGCAAGGCCGCCGGCATGACCACGCGCTGCCATCGATCGAATGAAAACGCCGTCATCGCTGGCGTAAGCCTGCATCCGGACGCGGTCGCCGAGGAGGGCCCCGCCGGTGATCGGGCTGGACGGATCGACCGCCAGGACCGCGACGGTCCGCCCAGCCCGGCGTACCTCGCCGATCAACGCCGCTACCAGCGTGGATTTGCCCGAGCCGGGCGGACCGGTGATCCCGACGAGGTGCGCCCGACCGACCGCTGGATACAACCGACGCATCGCGGCTTCGCCGACGGCCGTCCGGTTCTCGACGGCGGTCAGCACCCTGGCCAGCGCTCGGCGATCGCCAGCCACCGCGGCATCGGCTAGCTGATGGGCGATGTCTGCCTCCGAGGGATCGACGGTCGCGCCCGAAGCCACCGCCGAGAAATCGGCGGGCGGGTCGGAGGTCTCGGACGCTGGATCGGGCGGGTCCGAGGTCTCGGCCGCCGCGCTTGCCAGCCTGGCCGCAAGGGTCATCCGGACCAGGCGGGCCACTAGTCGCGAGGGCGTGCGTTCGCCCGGAGGAAGGTGGCGACCTGGGCAATCGTGGTGCCCGGGCCAAACACCTCGGCGACGCCCACGCCGCGCAGCACCGGGACGTCCACGTCGGGGATGATCCCACCCACCGTGACCAGGACGTCGTCCATGCCGCGCTCGCGCAGCAGCGCCGTCACGCGCGGAACAAGCGTCATGTGCGCACCCGACAGGATGGACAGCCCCACGACGTCGACGTCCTCCTGCAGCGCGGCGGTCGCGATCATCTCGGGCGTTTGTCGAAGCCCCGTGTACACCACCTCGAAGCCCTCGTCCCGGAGGCCCCGCGCGAGCACCTTGGCGCCTCGATCATGGCCATCGAGCCCGGGCTTGGCGATCAGCACCTTGAGTGGTCGATCCGTCATGGTGCCGCGATTGTAGGCGCGCGATCTGCCGCGGCGTATCGCTGTGAGCAACGAACCAAGCGGCGGGACCCGGCGCAGCGTCTCTCAGCGCAGGTCGCCGCCATGGAGGGAGATCGTCTCGCCAGTGACGTACGTGTTGGCCTCCGAGCCAAGCCACAGGACCAGCGCGGCCAGGTCGTCCGCCGTCGCGATCCGGCGCAGGGGGATGGCCCTGGCCAGGTCGGCAGCGCGGTCGTCCGGGATGGACGGGACCCCGTCCCGGCGAGTGAGCACGTACGTCGGCGCCACGGCATTGACCAGGACGCCGGACGGACCCAGTTCCTTGGCCAGCGACAAGGTCAGCCCGATGATCCCCGCCTTCGCCGCGGCGTAGTGGCTTGCGCTCGATGCGCCGACCAGCGCCGACCGCGCCGAGACATTGACGATCCGCCCCCACCCAGCCCCCTGCATGCCTGGCCAGACCGCGCGACAGACCCGGAACGTCGCTCCGAGCATATCGTCCAGGACGTCCGACCACGACTCGTCGGAGATGACGCCGAGGCGCTTGGGTCGATACGCTGAGGTGGCCGTCACAAGGACCGACACCGACCCCAGTTCGGCCACTACCCGCTCGATCATGAACGCGGTCTGCTCGCTCGACCGCAGATCAGCCCGAACAGCCAGCGCTCGCCCGCCGGCGGCGCGGATCTCGGCGGCCGTCGCCTCCGCCCTCCCCGCTCGATCCGGACCGGACCGATGATGCAGGGCCAGCGCCGCTCCCTCCGCCGCGAACGCCCGAGCCAGCGTCGGGCCTGCCCCACCTCCCGCACCGGTGATGAGCACGACGCGGTCCCGCAGGCCGTAATCCATCCGAAGTCAGGCTCCGGGTGCCTTGCGTTCGAGGTGCGCGAAGAATTCGGCTCTCGTCCGGTCGCGCGTCCGGAAGAGACCCAGCACGGACGACGTGGTCATGATCGTCCCCGGCTTGCGGACCCCGCGCATCGCCGCGCACAGGTGGGTGGCCTCCAGGACAACGCCCACCCCCTGCGGGGTCAGCCGCTCCTGGAGAAACTCGGCGATCTGCTGGGTGAGCCGTTCCTGGACCTGCAGTCGGCGGGCGTACATCTCGACAATGCGGGGGATCTTGGACAGCCCGATCACCCGACCGCGCGGGATGTAGGCCACCGCCGCACTGCCAAAGAACGGCAGGAGGTGGTGTTCGCATAACGAGTAGAACGGGATCTCCTTGACCACCACCATCTCGCTGTAAGCAATGTCAAAGACCGCCCCGTTGATCAGCCGCTCGGGATCGACATGATAGCCAGCGGTCAATTCCGTGTACATCCGATGCACGCGCGCAGGGGTACCGGCCAAACCCTGCCGATCCGCGTCCTCGCCGATCTCGGTCAAGATCTCCCGGACGGCGGCCTCGACCCGGCCGTTGTCGCTCGAGGCTTCGCCGGCGCGCTCGTACCCGCGCGCACCTTCGATATCGTCGGTACCTAGATCTCGCTCGCCGATTTCCGATTCGATCTCGTCCACCAGCCGGCGGACGTTTGGCGGCAACTCGGTCGGGCTGGTCACGCGGGCGCCTCCTGTGTGAGGCGCGATGGTACGTCGGACGCAACTACACTGCCACGATGGCGCACCCAAGGATCGAACAACTCCGTTTCGCCCGTGCCGAATGGCGCCGCGGTCTGCGTGGACTCGGCGCCGGCGACGCCCGACGCCGGCTGGAGCCAATGAACTCGATCTCCTGGATGGTCGGTCATCTTGCGTGGCATGAGCGGCTCATCTGGCTGGAGCGCGCGCAGGGACTTCAGGTCGAACCTGCCCTCGATTCCGTCGCCTCGGGCGCCCCCGCGAGTACGCCGAACCTGGCCGCGATGTGGGCCGCGTGGCGGCGGGTGGTCAAGGAGGCGGAGGTCGTCCTGGATACGCTGACGACCACCGACCTTGAGAGCACCCTGGCCCATGACCGGAGGCATGCACCATCGACCGCGGGCACGCAACTCCAGCGCATCACCTACCACTATTGGTCCCACATCGGCGAGGCGTCGGCCGTACGCCAGATCCTGGGCCACCGCGGACTGGCCCAGTTTGTCGGCGATATCGATTCGGTGGCGCCGTACCGTCACGAGGCAGATTGAATCCGGGTCGCCCGCCTCGTGGGCTCACCCAGGACGTCCGCGACGAGCCAGGTAGTCGTGCCAGAAGAGGCGCGCCGCCACGGAGCGCCACGGCCTCCAGGTCTCGCCGAGCTCGGCCATCTCGCTGGCGTTCGGGCGGCGCCCAAGCCGCTTGACTTCGCCAACGGACACCGCCAACGCGATGTCGCCGACGGGCCAGACGTCGGGTCGGCCGAGGACCATCAGCAGGTAGATCGTGGAGGTCCAAGGGCCGATCCCCGGAATCGACTGCAGGGCCCGATGGACCGTCTCGTCGTCCCGGGCGGCAAGGGCCACAACGTCAAGCGCGCCGGTTTCGATCGCCTCTGCGAGGGCGCGTCCGTAGCGGGCCTTCTGCCGACTGAACCCGATCGCCAGCAGTTCGGCATCGGACAGGTCGAGGAACCGGGAAGGGGTCAGCGGCGCGGCGGCAGCTCGAAGCCGATCGAACGCGGCCTGGGCGGAGGCCAGTGAGACCTGCTGCTCGAGCACGATGTGCAGCAGCGTCGCAAAGCCCGGCTCCCGATCCCACAGTGGCGGGGGGCCGTGCCGCGAGACGATGCCGGCAAGATCTTCGTCGTGGGCGATCAGCGCGGCCACGGCCGTGGCCAGCATTGACGCCGTCAGCGAGGGCTGCGCCGCCGGGACGCGCCCACGCGCACCCCGGACCAGGCTATCCGGCGACGGCGCCATGCTCGCCGAAACCGGCGGCCGGCAGCGGGTCGAACGGGCGCCCCTCTGCCCCGCGCAGCCAGGCCCGGGCATTCTCGCCGAGCGACGGCCGGTGATAGCCGCCCTCCTGGAGGATGACCAGGCGCCGGCCAAGCGCCGCGGTGCGTTGCCCAATCTCGTGGTAGACGTCCGTGGTCAGCGCGAAATCGCCGATCGGGTCGAGGCCATAGGTATCGAAGCCGAGCGACACGACGACAATCGAGCCGGGGACCGCCGCGATGGCCTCAAGAGCGCGATCCACGGCGACCAGGTACTCCGCATTGGTCGCGCCGCCCCGGAGCGGGAGGTTCAGGTTCTCCCCCGCCCCGTCACCCTCGCCGGTCTCATCCGCCCGGCCGAGGAAGTACGGATACGCGCGGTCCGGGTCGGCGTGGATGGACACGTAGCGGACGTCGCCCCGCCGCCAGAAGATCTGCTGGGTGCCGTTGCCGTGGTGGTAGTCGACATCGAGGATCGCAACACGCTCGCCCGTCGCCCGGGTGATGGAGTCGGCGGCGATGGCAGCGTTGTTGAAGAAGCAATAGCCGCCGTACATCGAGCGCGCGGCGTGATGCCCGGGCGGCCGACACAAGCCGTACGCGGCCGGGGCGCCCGACAGCACGAGATCCGCGGCGGTCAGGGCCACATCCACCGCGGCCAGCGCGGCCGGGTAGGTCCCCGCCACCAGCGGTGCTGCCGAGTCGAGCCCCCAGAAGCCGGCCCGGCCGGCCGCCTGCTCGGGCTCCCGCGCGAACCGCGCAACCGCCTCGGCGGTCATGCCCTCGAACATCTGCCGGTTGGGATAGGTATCCGCGGAGAGAAACGGCCGCGGCAACCCCTGGCGGCGAACCTCCGACCAGGCGGTCTCGAGGAAGCGGACGAGGCCTGGGTCGTGGACGGCGGTAATGGGACCCTCGCCATGCGGCGTTGGCTCGACTGTCGGGAACCCACCATCCGCCTCGAGCGCGGCGCGGATCTTCTCCGCACGCTCGGCGACCTCGTTGGCGGGGACCGGCAAGCCCATGAAGGTCTCGACGCTGATGTCGTGGCCGAGATGGGCTGGCGAGTAGATGATCTGCATTGGAACCTCTACCGGTGTGGTGTGGCGGCGGACCCTGCCACCGACAGGATGGCCGCGGTCACGGCCTCCGGACAGTAGCGCATCAGGTTATGGCCATAGGGAAGGGACGTGATGGCGATCGGGTCTCGGCCGGCCGCGACCCGCGCGGCGGAGACAGCGTCGAGCGAACACGCCCGCGCGGGTTCGCCGGCGGCATCGGCGATCAGTGCGGCGATTGGCGCCCGGATGCGCCGGAGCCCATCCCGCGGGTCGTATCCGAACATGGCTCGGACACTCCCCTCGCGCGCATGCGGTCGCGTTGCCGGGACCACCCTCCCGGCGTGCGTCTCAACCACGGTCGCCCGGGCGGCTCGCTCCTGGTCCGCGTCCCAGCTGGCCGCGTCGAACCCAGCCCGGTCGGTCAGGAATGCCGCCATCGAACGCATGACCTCGGGCGGCTCGTCGCTGGTCCGGAGGAACTCTTCGACGTCCATGCCACTCGCTGTCTCGATCGATTCCCAGCCGCCATCGACCAGGACCAGCCCGGCGCACCGATCGTCGAGTTCGACCGCCGCCCACGCGGCCGCCATCGCCCCAAAGCCGTGACCCGCGAGGACGACACGGGCTCCCGGTGTCCCAAGGATGCCCGACCCCTCGGCCACAGCGACGACATCGGCGGCAAAGCCAGCCGGGTCATAGCCACTGGTCGGGGCATCGGACAGCCCATGGCCACGCAAGTCCATGGCCACGACCTGCCGCTCCGCCAGCAGGCGCCGTGCCACCGGCGCCCAGGACCAGGCGGTATGCGACAGCCCATGGATCAGGAGAACGCCCGGATGGCCGACACCCCGCCAGTCCAGGAAGTGGACACGGTCGCCCGGTGCGACCTCGACAAGGAACCCGGAGGGCTCGGCGTCCGAATCATGAGGCGCCGGCGTTGTGATGGCCGGGACGACATCGGTCAACTTCATCCCTCGTAGGATACGGTCGCCATGGTCAAGCGCCACCGCGGCGCCCGCAGTGCCGGCGCCCGACCCCGACATCGCCGCCACCGACCGTTCGAGTCGCTGGTAGACGACGCCTTGGCGACCATCCCCGAACCGTTCGCGAGTGCGCTCGACGAAGTCGCGATCGTGATCGATGACGAACCGACCGCGGACCAGCGGCGCGAGAACGAGATCGAGGAGGGCGACACGCTGTACGGGCTGTACGAGGGCGTGCCGCGGACCGAATACGGCGCGGACTGGGCGGCGATGCCCAACCGGATCACGCTCTTCCGGCTGCCGCTCGAGGCGGATTTCCCCGACCCGGACGACCTCGCCGACGAGGTCTGGGCAACTGTCGTGCACGAGCTGGCCCACCACCTGGGCATCGACGACGCCCGCCTCGACGAACTCGGGCTCGACTGACCGTCGCCGCGCCGGCGGCTCGAGGGTCAGGCTGCGCCTGGCGCCCCGTCACCTCCGCTTGGTTTGGCCGAGCAAAGCCTAGCTCACCCACGGCCATGTCAGAAAGGACAGTTGCGTACTTGCGCAAGCAGTGGTAACGTCACCTCGATGTTGGAGCAGCTCACAACGCAACCAGCCATTTCGGCCGAGCCGGAGCGGCAGCGGTTTGCGGCGGTCGGGCGGGCGCTTGGCGATCCGAAGCGGCTGTGCGTCCTCGAATCACTAGCGTCGGGGGAGCTGTCAGTGGGTGATCTGAGTTCGCAGGTTGGATGTCAGATTCCCAACATGAGCCAACATCTTGCCGTGCTGCGCAGCGCAGGTCTCGTAACGACACGACGCGAGGGCAGCACCATCTTCTATCGCCTCGCCGACCCAAGGGTCCTCGAGGCCTATCGATTGATCCAGGATATTGCCCGGTAGGGCGCAGGAACGAAAGGAATCCACCAGATGGCGGAGATCAGGGTCGCGACCGACGCGAATTTCGAGGAGCTCGTCCTCAAGTCGGAGCGCCCGGTCGTGGTCGACTTCTGGGCGGCCTGGTGTGGGCCATGCAAGATGGTCGCCCCGGAGATGGAGAAGCTGGCCGCGAAGTACGACGGCGTCGTCGACGTGGTCAAGGTCGACGTTGACGCCAATCCAGGCCTCTCACAGTCGTTCAACATCCTGAGCATCCCGGTCATCGCCTTTTTCCGGCCCGGCCAGCAGCCGCAGGGAGTTGTTGGGTTCCGTCCGCTCGAGCAGCTCGAGCAGACCTTCGGCCTGGCCGAGTACGCCGTCGCGAAGGCCGACTGACCCAGGCGACACACCATCACGTCCGACGGCCCTGGCAGACGCCGGGGCCGTTTCGATTCCCTGAGCTTCAGCCGCCGTTGACGCGCCGGCGGGCGGAATCAAACCAGGCTGCGGCTCGATCCGCGGCGTGACCGTCCAGGACGGCCGGCCGAAACTGGACCCAGCCAGGACCATGGGCAGACGGCGCGACATCCGGCGTCCGGGTCGCCGCGGCCGCCACCGCTGGATCCAGGGCAAATTCGGCGGAGTCGCCGTCCGCGCTGACGACCGCAAAGGGCCGACCCAGGCACGACCACGTCATCCCCGCATCGCGCGCCTTGACAGCGTCCACGTCAGGGAAACTTCCCGCCACATCGGTGAGAAGGTCGCCCAGGTTCACTCGCGAGCCGACGCGAGAACCGCCTCCAGGTCCGCGCGGTGGTCCTCGTAGTGCTCTGTTGTCTCTGCGTGGAGGAACTTCTGGTGGACCGCGTGCTTGAGCCAGCGTGCTTCCGGCACGACCGTCAGGTAGCCACGCATCTGGCCCGGAATCGTCACGAACCGCTCCCGCAGCTCCGCCATGGGGATGGCCGCCCAGGTAGCGTCCACCTCGGCGTTGACTACGTCGCCACCGCGAGCGTCCCAATCCGCCTCGACACGGGCCTTGGTCGCGCTGGTTTCGTTGACGGCCAGGTCTGTGGCGACCTGCAGGGCGATCTCCTGGTACGCCAGCAGGTGGCCGATCAGGTTGCGGCCGGACCACAGGTGTGCCCCAAGGAGGGGCACCGATAGCTGCGCATCCGAAAGCACCAGGAGCGCTTCGTAGGGCGCCCAAGTATCGCGCTCTTCCTCCAGGAACTCGAGTGCGTCGCGATACATCAGCGCAATGATATCCACTAATCGCGGCCTCGGGCCGCCCGCCGGACGCCTGTCGCCGAGCGCCTCAGACCGCCACCGGTTCGCGATACTCCCCGAACACGTCGCGCAGCACCCCGCACTGCTCTCCGAGGGTCGCGTAGGCCGCGGCGCACCGAATGAAGTGGGGCATGAGGTTGGTGTCGCTCGCCTCGGGCCGTGAAGCCGCGTCGCGCAGACCGGCCAGCGCCGCGCCGACTTCGGCCGCATCGCGCTCGCGCCGCGTGCGCGCCAGGCGTTCGAGCTGGCGGTTGAGGGATCCGGGCGGGACTGCGAGTACCGGCACGGCCATCTGCTCTGACTCGTCGACGTACGCGTTGAGGCCGACGACCCGACGATCACCGGTCTCGAATTCGCGCTGGTACCGGTACGCCGCGTCGGCGATCTCCCGCTGCGGATAGCCCTCGGTGATCGCGGCCACCATCCCTCCGCGCCGATCGATCTCGTCGAGATAGCGGAGCACGGCAATCTCCGTCTCATCGGTCAACGCCTCGACGAACCAGGAGCCGCCTAATGGATCGACGGTGGCATCCACACCGGACTCCTCGGCGATGACCTGCTGCTGGCGCAGGGCGAGCATCGCGGCCTCCGCGGTTGGAACCGCGAGCGCTTCGTCGTACGCGTCGGTATGAAGCGACTGCGTCCCGCCAAGGACGGCGGCAAGCGCCTGGAGAGCCACCCTCGTCAGGTTGTTGAGCGGTTGCTGCGGGGTGAGCGAAACCCCCGCCGTCTGGGTGTGAAAGCGCATCCAGGCCGAGCGCTCGTTCTCGGCGCCGTAGCGCTCGGTCATCAGGCGGTGCCAGATCCGTCGCGAGGCGCGGAACTTGGCGATCTCCTCGAAGAAGTCGCTGTGGCTGTTGAAGAAGAACGAGAGGCGTGGCGCGAAATCGTCGATCCGCAGGCCGCGCGCCAGCGCCGCCTCGACATAGGCCATCCCGTCGGCAATGGTGAAGGCGAGCTCCTGGATGGCGGTCGAGCCGGCCTCGCGGATGTGATAGCCGCTGATCGACACGGTGTTCCACTTCGGCAACTCGCGCGCACCGAACTCGATCGTGTCGGTCACGAGCCGCATGGACGGCCCGGGCGGGAAGAGGTACTCCTTCTGGGCGATGAACTCCTTGAGGATGTCGTTCTGGGTCGTCCCCTCGAGCTGCGCGCGCGGGACGCCGACTTGCTCGGCGGCGACGATGTACATCGCCAGGATCGGCGCCGCGGGCGAATTGATGGTCATCGAGGTGGAGATCCGATCGAGCGCCAGATCGGCAAGCAGGACCTCCATGTCCGCGAGGCTCGAGACGGCGACGCCGCACGTCCCGAACTCTCCTTCCGCCTGCGGGTCGTCCGTGTCGTAGCCGTACAGCGTTGGCATGTCATAAGCGATCGACAGGCCCGTCTGGCCGGCAGCCAGGAGCTGGCGGAACCGCGCGTTGGTGTCCTCGGCTGCGCCGAACCCGGCGAACATCCGCATCGTCCACAGGCGGCTGCGGTAGCCGGTTGGGTGGATCCCGCGGGTGAACGGCGGTTCGCCTGGGAAGCCAATCTCGTACAGCGGGTCGGTGAGCCGTGCAGGCGACGACCATGGGCCGTACAGACGCTTCACGTTCGCGTCGCTGATGGTCGCAAAGCGCGAGCGCCGCTCGGGAGCGCGGCGAAGCGCTGGGTCGAGTCGCTGCGCCTCCCACATTCGGTGTCGAGCGGCCCCGTCGCCCAGCTCCTCGGTCATGGCCGCAACTCCGAAGAGGCTCGACGTGGCTCGGAGACGCTCAGCAACTGCTGGCGAACCAGAAGAACTGGCCGTTCTTGAACGACAGGTGCATCCCGAGCGCCTTCGTCACGCCCGCGCGGATTCGGTCGCCCTTGATCGTGTAGGCCACGGAGACGATCGTGCTCTTCCCGTTCTTGGGCGTGTAGGTCCACACCTCCGGCCCGCGGACTGAGTCCACCGTGGTCGTGAAATCGGACTTGGCAAACGATTCGATCGACTTGCGGCAGGCCGACTCGCTGTAGGCGGTGATGACAGCCGGGTCAAGGTGGTCGATCAGGAAGCCGGAGTCGCCGACTCGATATGCCGCATCGAACTCCTCGACGAAGCTGATGATGGCGGCCTTGGCTACGGCGCCGACGGGCGGCTCGTTCCCCAATGGGGTCGGTGTCGGCTCCATGGATTCGGATGGCTCGGGGGACTCGGCGGTCGGCGTGGGCGCTTCCGTGGGCGCTTCGGAGGCGGAGGGGGATGGCTTGGGTGTCGGCGTCGCCGACGCCGTCGGGGCGCTCGTCGCCTGCGAGGGGAGCCCGCGGTCGCCGATGATCTTCGGCAGGAACACGAAGGCCCCGACTGCCACGCCGACAAACGCTGCCACGAGAATGATCGGCCCCAACCCGATCGAGGGCCGGCGCCGGTCTGGGTCCGGGAGATCGACGACCGCGGCGCGCGCACCAGGTTGCGGTGCCTTGGTGTCGGCGCCGCAATGCGGGCAGAACGTCCTTCCTCGCGGCACGGGTTTGGCGCAAACCGGACACGGCGGCCCGATCAGCTCGGGTGAAGCGGGTGTAGGGGCGGCCGTCGCCTGGGTTCCCGTGGTCGGCTGAACCGGTGTGGTGCGGACCGGAACCGGCCCGGTGGGCGCCACGACCGGGGCACCACCAGCTGGGGCCGGGAGAGTCGCGATCTCAGCGGGGACCGCAGGACCGCCGGGGACCGTGGGATCGTCGGCCGTGGCCTCGCCCGCCCACTCGAGAAACGTCCCGCACGAGCCACAGAACTCGGCCCCGGGCTCGTTCTCGAATCCGCATTTCTGACAGACCATGTCGCACTCCGTCATCGGCCGTATCGCGCGCGCTCACGGTACAACGCCCACGCTACCGGTGGAGACACCGAACGCACGCCCCGGGCCCCGGGTTGCGCTGGTGTCCGCCTAGTCCCACGCTTGCGTCATGCACACGCATCCCCCTGCCCGCTCAGGCCGCCGCCGCGCGCTGCTCACGACGCTATCGGCCGTCATGGCCTTGGCACCGAGCCCCCTGTTCGCACCGGGAACTACCGCGGCGGAGCCCGATTTCCCGTCGCGCGACGCCCGGTACCACAGCCTCGCGGAGATGGTCGCCGACATCACCGCGGTCGAGGCGGCGCACCCAAGCCTCGTCGACGTCTTCTCCATCGGGCTGAGCCACGAAGGTCGTCCAATCTGGGCCGCCAAGGTCAGCGACCAGGTCAGCGTGGACGAGGATGAGCCCGAGGTCCTGATTGACGCCCTGCAGCATGCCCGGGAGCACCTCACGGTCGAGCAGACGCTCTACCTGTTCCACGTCCTGGCTGACGAGTACGCCACCGATCCGCGGGTCAAGACACTCGTCGATGAACGGGAGATCTGGTTCATCTTCGCCCTCAACCCCGACGGCTTCGTGTTCGATCTCACCGGTGACCCGTACCGCGCGTGGCGCAAGAACCGCCAACCCAATGCCGGCACGTCCGCGATCGGCACGGATCTCAACCGCAACTACGGCTACCGCTGGAATTGCTGCGGTGGATCGTCGGGCGACCCGGCGGCTCGCACCTATCGCGGAGCGTCAGCTTTCTCAGCGCCCGAGACGCGGGCCCTCAGGGACTTCGTTCAGAGCCGCGTCGTTGGTGGGCGGCAGCAGATCCGGACCCACCTGACGTTGCACTCGAACGGCGAGCGAATCCTCTACCCATATGGCTACACGACGGCCAACCGCCCGTCGGACATGTCGCAGGACGACAGCGCTGCCTTCCAGGCGCTTGCCCAGGCGATGGCCGACCGGAACGGCTACCGGCCGATGCAATCCTCAGATGTCTACGTCAACGACGGCAACCAGATGGACTGGATGTACGGTCGCCAGCGCATCTTCACGTTTACCTTCGAGCTCTACCCGGTCCCGCAGGACACGGTCTGGGCCGACCACTACCCGCCGGACGAGCGGATTGGCGCCCAGACCGCGCGCAACCGCGACGCGCTCCTGTACCTCATCGAACGGGCGGACTGCCCGTATGAAGCGCTCGGTGCGGCACGGAGACGGCTCAACTGCGGCGTCTTCTTCGACGACTTCGAGGTCGTCCGCGGCGGCTGGCAAGTGAACCCCCGCGGCACGGACACGGCCATCCGGGGCAGCTGGCGGTGGGGAGACCCCGAGGGGACGGCCTCGAACGGTCCGAAGCAGCTGCCCACGCCGACATCTGGTCGGTCGGGCTTTGCCACCGGGCTGGCGGCGGGCGCGTCGGCTGGCTCCAATGACGTCGACGGTGGCTCGACGACGCTTCGTTCGCCGCTGATCGCGCTGCCGACCGATGCGGCAACGTTCGGGCGGCTCAGCTTCCGCTACACGTTCGCCCACGGCTCGACGGCCAGCAGCGCCGATGGGCTGGAAGCATGGGTGGAGACGTCGGCCGGCGTGCGCACGCTCGTGTTCGAGGCGCGTGGCCGGGCAGCTGACGTGGACGGCGCCTGGTCGACCGCTCGCGTGTCGCTCGCGGGGTGGGCCGGGCAATCTGTGCGGATCGCCTTTATCGCCCGAGACGTGGGCAGGGACAGCCTGATCGAGGCTGCCATCGACGACGTTCGGGTGGAGCGGCCGCGATAGCGAACTACGGGGCGGTCACGATGCGCGACGCCAGGATCCCGCGGTCATCCCCCACGGCGTCGAGCACGATGTGGTACGACACGCCCGACGCGAGACAGCCGACGCTGACCTCGTCCGACCCGGCCGCGCCAGCCACCTCCAGGACCGTGGAGAGGATGACCGCGCCGGCGGGATCGACGCCCGGGACGACTGGAAACGCGCGGATCAGCACGCCCGAATGGTTCACGCCGACGAGTTCGTAGGAGACCTGGGCGCGCTGGCACACATCGGCGACCTGGACCACGCGCAGGTCGCTACAGAAGTCAAGCGCGCCGAACAGGATGAGCGAGCGACACGGGGTCGCGAACCGGGTCGCCCGGATGAGCGGCTGCGCGAAACGGTCCGATGCAAGATGCAGGTAGGGCGAAAACCCTGTAGCCAGCTCGAAGACCGGGTTGGCGACTGTCGCGAGGGTCACGTCGAACGCGGCCACGCCGTCGGCGGTCGTAAACGTCCCGACCTCGCTCTGGGATCCACCAAGACCGTCCCCGGCGATCACCTGGAAGTGGTAGGTGGTGGAAGCGAGGACATCGAGTTTCGCCGCGATGATCGTCCTGCCAAGGACGTTCAGCGACGCCATCGACGACGCATGGCGAATCTCCGACGGGGTTCCGTCCGCTTCCCAGAACACCACGTCCGAGCCAGCCGGCGGGTCCACCGTGAACCCCACGAGCGCCGCGTTTGGACGATCTGAATCGACGAACACGATCTCAATGTCCGGGCCGGCGAACAGGCTGCCCAGAATCGGAGCTTTCTCGAAGATCCCCGGAATGCCGGCCGGACAACCGGCTGGCGGCGGCGAGAGGGCGCAGTAGGACAGGTATGGAATTAGATCAAGCCCGCCCAGCGTTACCGTGCCCTCGATCCCCGTTTCGGGGACCGGCTTCGCTGGTTCAGCATCGCCAGGTTCAGGGAGTCCGCCAGGAGGTGCCGCCGCCGGGCTGGATCCCGGATCGGGCGACCCGGACGCGCCCGGCTCGACCGATGCGCTGGCTCCGGGCGAAGCCGACGGGCCGGGTGTTTCGCCGGGGTCGGGGTTCTCGCCACCAGACGGCGGGAGCGGGACGATGTCTGGGCCAACGATCTCGGGCGGCGTCCCCCCCGGCGGGAAAATCCATGCGGCACGGATGTGCGTGCCGCCGCCGAGCGCCTTCCCGAAGTCGTCGATGATCGAAGCCGGCCACCACTCGCCTTCGTAGGCGTTGGGTCGTCCGATCGGGTCGATGACGTAATAGGCCGGCGTTGGGCCCTCGCCGTAGTAGCCATCGAGGAAGATGGCGTGGCCGCCGGAGAACCTTGGTTGCAGCTTGAGCGGCTCGGGGATCAGGCCGTACTCGCCCTGGATGACGGCACCGTACCCGGCCGCGAGGAGGCTCTTGAGCTGTTCTGGCCGGAGCAACCCGTATTCGAAGTCGATGCCATATCCGCGCCACAGGGCGGTGGCGAGGTCGTCCAGGCCGGTGCCGCCCACCTGGTCGTCCTGGAGCGTCCGCAGGATCGAGCCTGTCGTGACGATGCCGAACCCGAGACGCGCCAGCATCGCACCGGCAGCCAGCGTGCAGTTCGCACCCTGGAAGGAGCCGCCGTCAAACTGGGTCACCGGGTCGATACGGGGGAACCCGGACGGATTGAGCCAGCTGGCCGGCGGCGGGTCAAGGAGGGCTGCGGCCGCGAGTGCGAGATCGGCCGGGGGGAGGCCGGGGATGACGACCGGGGTCGGAGCTGGCGCGGCGGCTTCGATGAGATCGAACGCGGCCAGGGCAGCCGCTGGGGCGGCAGTCGACGGAGGCTGGGGAGCCTCGCCGGGGGCGTCGCCGGGCGTGTCGACCCCCTCGGTGAGGACGAAATCGGGTCGTTGACCGGCGCT
>JANPDO010000370.1:0-11495 GCA_031431535.1 Chloroflexota bacterium | reverse complement strand
CCACGGAACTGCCGGAAGTCGTCGGGCTGGCCGATCGGATCCTCGTCCTGTACCACGGCCGCCTGGTCCTTGAGGCGAACGGCGGTGACATCGACGACCACGGGCTGCTGCACGCGATCAACACCGGCCGACCACCGGAGGCCGAGCCGGACACTGCTGCCGTCGAACAAGAGGTGACCTGATGATCCGTCGCGCCTTTACGATGCGTCTCAAGCCGGGTGGCCTGGCCGCGTACACGGAGCACCACGCAAGGATCTGGAAAGAGCTCGTTGACGAGATCGAGCGCCAGGGCATCGCCCAGATCACGATCTTCGAGCACGATCCCGTCCTGTTCCTCTACTCGGAGATCCGCGATGAAGCGGCGTGGGATCGGCTGTGGCATACCGAGATCCACGACAAGTGGGGCGAGATCATGAACCCGCTCATGGAGTTCAACGACGACGGGATCGTGGACTCGAGCGAGCTCCGCGAGGTCTTCAACCTCGAAACCGGCGCGCAGTAATGACGGCGGGAGACCGGCGATGGATCACATAGCTGGCGGCCGCATCGCGGTCGTTACGGGGGCCGGACGCGGGCTGGGTCGAGGCGTCGCGGTGGCCCTTGCAGCCCGCGGCCATCCGGTCGTCGGTGTCGCCCGGGGTGTGGCTCAGCTGACCGAGACCGCCGATATCATCCGGGCCGCGGGAGGACGGATGGTCATCCGGGCGACCGATGTCAGCCAACCTGCGTCGGTGGTGGCGATGGCCGACTTCGTGCGACAAGAGCTCGGGGCGCCGTCGATCCTGATCAACGCGGCCGGGATCTTCGGTCCGATCGCACTGATCCGCGACACGGACCCGGCGGCCTGGGTCGAGACGATCATGATCGATGGCATCGCACCCTATCTCACGGCAAGGGCGTTCCTGGGCGACATGATCGATGCCGGCTGGGGACGCATCGTGAATGTCACATCGGCCGCTTCACTGCACCCCCCCGGTGCTCTCAATAGCGCGTACGCGACGGCGAAGGTGGCCCTCAACCAGTTGACGCGGCATCTGGCCGCGGAGATCGAGGGGACCGGCGTGACGGCCAACGTCATCCACCCGGGCGACGTGAAGACCGACATGTGGCGTGACATCCGCGATCGGGTGGCCGTCATGGGCCCCGAGGCCGAACCCTACCGGCAATGGGCGGCCTGGGTGGAGGAAACCGGTGGCGATCCGTCGCACAAGGCGGTCGACCTCGTCCTACGCCTCACCAGCGACGAGGGGGCCGAGGTCAACGGCCGATTCTGCTGGGTGGATGATCCACTTCAGCCACCGATTGCTTCATGGGGCGAAGCTGGAGATCAACAGCCATGGCGGAAGTAGGGGCCACTCGGCGGATCGGCCGGTCGAGTGTGGAGGTCGGCGAGCTCGGGTTCGGGGGCGCCTCGATCGGGGAGCTGTTCCACAAGGTGCCGGAGGAGGATGCGATCGCCGCGGTCCGGACCGCCTGGGACCTCGGCGTCCGCTATTTCGATACGGCCCCCTGGTATGGCCGCGGGTTGTCCGAGCTGCGCACGGGTGCGGGACTGCGCGACCGTCCGCGCGCCGAGTTCGTCCTGTCGACCAAGGTCGGGCGGTGGCTCCGCCCCAACGCCGACCCGGGTTTCAGCGGGGCACCGTGGCTGGGCGGGGCGCCCAATGACGTGGTCTTCGACTACACCTACGACGGGATCATGCGCTCGGTCGACCAGAGCCGGCAGCGGCTGGGCATCGCCCGGTACGACATCGCGGTCATCCATGACCTCGACCACCTGTACCACGGCACCGGCCAGAAGCTGGATGGCTATTTCATCCAGCTGGCCACGTCCGGCTGGCGGGCGTTGACGGAACTCAAGGCCGCCGGCGAGATCGGGGCGATCGCGGCCGGGGTCAACGGCCACGGGCTGATCCCCCGGTTCCTCGACCTCGTCGATGTCGACGCCTTCCTCGTGGCGATGCCGTATACGCTGCTGCGCCAGGAGATCCTCGCCGACGAGTTCCCGGCCGCGGTCGCGCGCGGCTGCTCCTTCATCATCGGCGCCCCGTTCCAGTCGGGGATCCTGGCGACCGGCTCCACGGCGCCCGCGAACGCCGACTACGCCGCGCCGACCCCCGAGGTCCTCGATCGCGTTCGGAGGATCGAGGCGGTGTGCGCCCGGCACGGCGTCCCGCTCGCCGCGGCGGCCCTCCAGTTTCCGCTCGGCCACCCGGCGGTCAGCTCGGTCATCCCGGGCGCTCGCAGCGCCGCCCAGGTGACCCGGAACGTGGAGACGTTCCGGTTCCCGATCCCGACCGATCTCTGGGCGGAATTGAAGCACGACGACCTGCTCCGCGAGGACGCGCCGGTGCCCGGGTGATTCGCGATGTGGCGATCGAGGCCCACCCACTCGTCGGTGGTTGGCGGCTGCGGTCGTGGGTGTCGATCGCGGACGACGGGTCGGAGTCGACGCCACTGGGTGACGCGCCCGACGGCCTCCTCACCTACACCGAGGACGGGACCATGATCGGGATCATGGGCCGGGCGGATCGGGCACGCTTCGCCACGGACGACCTGACCGGCGGCTCGATGGGCGAGCAGGCCGCTGCCTTCGCGACATTTATCGCCTACGGCGGGTCCTACGACGTCGAACACGACACGGTGATCCACCTCGTCGAGACCAGCCTCTTTCCGAACTGGGTCGGGACGACCCAGCGTCGCCGCTGGGAGCTGGATGCCACGGGCCGCGAACTGACCCTGCAATCGCCGCCGATCACCATCGGCGGCGTCACCCGGATCCAGCGCCTCTGCTGGGAACGCGTCGGTGGCGCCCGACCCGAGGCCTGAGGGCGGCGACGCTTGCCCCGCCGGGCCGTAGCCGCGCGCGCGAATCCGGCTATTCGAACTGGATCGAGTCGACGATCTGCTCGATCTCCTGCCCGAGGGCGGCCTTCTCCGCTGCGGTCCAGACGTTCTCATCGCTGGCGTCCTGGCCAGTGTCCGCGTGCACCTCGCCGGCGATGAAGAGGCGCGTCCCGTGCACCTCGACGATCCAGACCCTGATCGTGTCGCCCACGTCAGTCGTCATCCAGAGCGGACCCAACGGTTCGGCCTGCCAGGTGTCGCTGTGGCCCGGCCTGATTGACCAGGGCTGTCGTCAGATCCTCGGCCGTCGGTCCCACCTCGACGAGGGCCCCCGTCGGATCGCAGATATCGGTTGCGACGCGCGCCACGCGATGAACGGTCAGGGTCGGGGCGTTCTGCCGCCCGGGACCAGCGTCCTCCTTGTAAACCGTGGTTCCGAAATCTGTCGACCACCAGTCGGCAGGCATCGTGAGACCGATCCGCCACCCCGAGGCCCATGCTGGCTCGAGTTCGATGGCGATGGGGACGGGTCTGTAAGTCGCGGCGGCAGCCGGCGAGGACGAGGCAATGGCGCCGCTCTCCGCCAATCCACCGCTCGTGGGGAAGAGGTTGGCGCCGACCAATGCGACAACAATCAGAGCGGCGGCGGCGATCGCCCACTTGACATAGCGGACGGGGAGCCGATCCCCGGCCTCCGCCACGACTCCCTCAAACGTGGCTCGTGCCGGCTCGCCATCGATCAGCCCCCGGTGATCGTCCTGCATCACACGACCTTGACGTGTCGCCTGTGGCATCGCCGCGATCGGCTCTGTCCGCTGACGACCACACCGTATTGCCCAACCGAGCGATGGAATGGTCAATCTGTTGGATGCCGGCCCGGCGGCGACGACCCGGAGGGCCGCCGCCGCGTCTGCGGATCGGGCTACTCGAAGACGATCGAGTCGACGATCTGCTGGATATCCTGTCCGGGCTCGGGGCCGGCGCCCTTGTATGTCTCCCCATCGATCCAGACGATTGCCCCGTCGACATCGACGATCCAGACCCTGATGGTCGCGCCCAGCTCGGTGGCGTAGCGCGCATTGCCGTCGCTGGGGGCGTACCAGAGGTAGAACTCCTCGCCGCTGATTTGCCCATCAGCGTTGCAGTCGGCGTCCTCGCCAAAGGTGAGCACGACGAGCTTGGCGGGATACCCACCAACGGTCACGTCGGACGGTCCGCTGACCAGGTCGGTGCCGGGCAGCGCGGCCACGGCGGCCGCGAGTCTGGCCGCCGATGCACCGATCGGCGGGCCTTGCACATGGGCGCACGGATCGGCGTAGACGCCGATGGGGGCCTCGTCGGGCCACAGGATGAAGCCTGCATCATCCGCACCCACGCCCGTGGACTTGTCGATGCCCCATTCCCCGTTGCTGGTCCAGCCCGACGTCGGCACGCTCAACGAGTACGGAACGCCACCCCCGGTCAGTCGCTGCCTGCTGCCGACCGCAAGCTCGCCTTTGGGCGGAAAGGCGGCGACCGGGCTGGGCGAGGGACTGGCCTGCGGTGTCGGTGACGGCGAAGGCGACTCCGAGGCAGCGGGGCCGCCTCCGACCCCACCTCTGGCGGGCAGGAAGTTGTAACCGGCGACCGCGACGACCACAACGGCGGCAGCCGCGATCGCGAGCTTGGCGATGTTGTTCATGTCAGTGATCCTCCGCGCCGGCCACCAGGAGCGGCGCTGTGGGGTCGTGTCCAGCAGCTCGAGGACGGTGTCGAGGACTCGGTCCGCCGACTCGTGCTCGTCGGTGCGTAGCCACGACTGGACGATGCGCCTAACGTCCCGTTCGGCATGCATCAGATGACCTCCCGCACCGGCGTCCGCGAGTCGGCGTCGAGCGCCGCCCGCAGTGCGCGCATCGCATGATGATGTTGACTGTGGGCCGTCCCGACCGGGATGCCGACGATCTCGGCGACCCGGTCAAGTGGTAGATCGAGGTAGTGGTGCAGGACCACCACCGCGCGATGGTCGATAGACAGCCGGCGGAAGCCGCGCTCGAGCTGGTCGCGATCGACGACCGAGCTCAGGCCGTCGTCCGCCGTCGGCTCGTCCATCGGCAACAGCCGGAGGTTGGGCGCCCAGCGACGCTCTTTCCGACCCTCGGCGTAGCAGGCGCGCACGAGGAGCCGGTACGACCAGGCGTCGAAGCGCGCCGCGTCGCGGAGTTGTGGAAGGTCCTGCCAGATGGTCAACAACGCCTGCTGCGTCGCATCCTCGGCAAGATCGATGTCGCGCAGGATCCTGCGCGCCACGGCAAGGAACCGAACGGCGATCTCGGTGGCGACGAGGGCGTAGGCCCCCTTGTCACCGCGCTGGGCCTTGATCACGACCTCGGTATCCATGCCTCTCCCGCTGACGGCATCGGCTTCGTCCGATGCATATCACACGGTATGGGTGTGGCGAGGTGTCGAAGTTGTCAATCTCCGTCGGGGCAGCTTGCCGATGACCAACCCTATGTCGGCGGCACCGAGCCTGACCATGGCGGACCCGCTTCGATTCGCGCTCGGGCCACGCCTGCGGGCACCCTCGAGTGGGTGAGCGCCACGGGTCGCCAGGCACGTGAGACGAAGCCGACGGGCGTCGGATCGGCGGCTCCCGGAGCGCGGGCCAGGTCCGGGAACGCCGCCCACAAACCCGCGATCGCCTCGGCGGCCTCCATCCGAGCCAGGTGCGCGCCGGCGCAGTGGCGCGGACCCACGTTGAAGGCCAGGTGCCCCCACAGCCGTGGTCGATCCGGGTCGAGCACGTCCGGTCGCTCCCAGCGGGCCGGGTCACGGTTGGCGGCGGCGTTGACCGCGATGACCCGTTCGCCCGCGAGGATCTGCACGGCGCCGAGGGTCACATCCGCCGTGGCCCGGCGCGCCCGCAGGTGGACGACCGTCGAGTGGCGTAGGACCTCCTCGATGCATCGGGCGAGTCGGCCCGCGTCGTCCAGCGTGGCCGCGCGGACGGCGGCGGGCTGCTCGAGCAGGCGATGCACCGTTGTGCACACCAGGAACGAGGTCGTCTCCGAGCCGCCTTCGAACAGGAACTTGGCGTTGTCCAGCACGTCCTGCTCGCCCCAGTCGGGCGCGACATCGCGGCCGGCAGCCCAGAGCAGGCTGATCGCGTCGGCCTGCGGCCGGTCGCGTCGGGCGCGCACCGTATCGAGCACGAGCGGCTCCAGCTCACGGGTCGCCGCGATGGCTGCGCTCCTCGCCTCGGCGTCCTCGCCGTACGAATGGCGCCACGCCAGGACCGCTTCCATCCAGGTCTTGGCGCGGTCGAGGGTGTCGAGGTCCGCGTCGGGTAGACCGAGCACGCGGGCGACGACCGCGATCGGCAGCAGCCGGGCGAAATCGGCGAACAGCTCGAAGGAGTCACGTTCCGCCAGGGTGGCGAGTCGATCGGCCACCAGTGGCCGGACGGCCGCGATCGCAAGGGGAGCAATCCGATCCGGCCGCCACGCGTGCGACACCGCACGATGGAGCGTCTCGTGCGGTGCCCCGACGAGCGAGCGGAAGTCGCGCCGCCCCACGATCTGCGCGGCGCCTGGCAACGAACCGGTGGGCTCCTCGAACAGGTCCTCGCGCCGCTCCACGAACGTGCAGCCGTCGTGGGACAACACGAGCCAGGCTGCCATCAGCTCGTCCCAGACGACCGAGCCCACCGCGCGCATCTGCTCGTAGGCCGGATAGGGGTCCACGTCGCGCAGCTCCCGCAACGACAGCGGCGCGAGTGGGCGCCCGGCAAGCCCAAGGGTCGCCACGCTCACACGATCACCGCCTCGATGCCGAGGTGTCGGGCGACGGTCGCGACGTCGCCGGATAGGTCTCCAGGCGTCGCCGAGCTGTGGTGGTTGACACCGGCGGTCGCCCAGCGCGCCCAGGCGGCCTCGACGGCGCCGTCCCGGAAGCGGAACGCGCCGTTGACCGTGCCTGTTTCCGGGAAGGTCCGGGCCGTCAGCTCACCGCGCGCGACCACATACCGGAAGCCGCCGCGTGCATGCGGATGTGGCGTGAAACCGACCAACGTGGCGGGTCCGGCCGCCGGTTCGAACACGGCACACACGCCGCAATGGGGATCCTTGCCGCAGAACCAGCCGTTGGGGCGCAGTCGAGGTCGTGCCCCGGGCGCCAGCCATGACAGGTCATGCTCGCCGGAGTTGGCGATCACGACCTCGCCCGTCGCATAGTCGATCGCCTCGATCTCGTGGTAGACGGCGGCACCGCCGAGGCGCTTGGTGGTCAGCATCGCGACCGCCGTGACGATGTCGCCGGTGCAGCTGAAGGGCCGACCGCCGCTGGTCAGCCGACCGAGCCCCCAGCACGGGGCGACCCCGATCGGCTCGCCAAAGCGGAACTGCGGGACGTGACAGTTGAAGGCCCCGCCATCGAGCGCGTGGGCGTCGACAACCGCCTCGAGCGCCAGGGCCGCCCGCAAAGATCGATCGAGCGATTCAGGCGACGGGTCGCCCTCGAATGTCCAGTCCCGTCGAACGTCCGCTTCGAGCGCCCGGACCTCCGCGTCGGCGACTTCGCGGTACCGAGCCACCACCTCATCTGGGTCGACCGCGACCAGCTCGATCCCGGTCGCCGCCCGGAGCGCGGCGTCGTCGACATCGACATGCGCGTAGCCGTCAAGCGGGCGGCCGATCCGCCCGAGCCGACTGGTCCCGATCCCGCGGGCGATCCCGGCCAGGCGCAGCGCGCCACGGACGCGGGCGACCGTCCCGGGATCGTTCGGTCGACCCAGGATCAGCTCGAACGGCCGATCCGCCCGGGACAGGAGATTCGAGATCATCGGCGCCCCGACCGTCGCGCCCTGCGTCGTGATCGAGCCGTGGTCGAAGCCGCCCGAGACCAGTCCGGTCTCGTGCAGTGCCCAGACCACGACCGGAACGCCTGGCAGCGCCTCGATCGCGGCCATCGTCCAGGCGGCCGGTACGGCCATGGTCTGAAGGACGAGCACGAGGTCCACACCGACGTCCGCGAACTGCCGCCCGACGGCTGCCCCGTCATCGCCCGAGGCAATCTCGACGACCGCCACCGGGACGATCGCTCCGTCGGCCGCCAGATCGTCCGCGACCGAGCGGGCCAGCGCCATCCGGTCCGCCCGTAACGTGGGGCCGGCGGTGTGCTCCCAGAGCGTCCAATAGGGGCTGACGACCCCGACCCGCGGTCGACGGTCCGTTGGGGTCATGGCCATGGTCAATCCTGGTGGAATACCTCGTCCGCCGTGATGAGGGCCCCATTCTCGTCGACGATCTTGGTGATGATCCCTTCGAACGCGGCGCCCCAGCGGGCGTTGACCTCGTAGCTGCCCATCCGACCGAAGACCGTGGCCATGTTCGGGTAGAACTCGCCGTAGTAGACGACGTGGGCACCGCGTCGGAACCCGTTGTAGTTCCGGAAGCCCGAGGCCACGATCGCCTCCATCAGGTCCGGCCAAGGGTCGGCATGGAGGGCCTCGTACTCGGCGGCGCGGTCAGGATCGATCACGAGGCCGAACATGGCACGCTCGAACGGCCCTTCGAGTTGCGGACCGTCGGAGCGGAAGACCTGGTCGTAGTAGAGGAGGCCGCCAGAGTCGTCGCTGATCTGGGCGATGACGTCGCGGAAGTACTGGTTCCAGCGCTGGTTGGCCGGCTTGGGCCCGTGCACGGCAAAGGCGGCTGCGACGTCCGGCTCGCCCTCCAGGTAGTACCAGACGTCCGTCCCGCGGCGAAAGCCGGACATGTTGCGGATGCCGGACTCGCGGATCTCGGTGGCCAGGTCCGGCCAGATCGCGTCATGTCGTCGGTCGTACTCGGCCTCCGTCCCGGGAAAAATGCGGAGATAGAAGACGGCGCGATCCATGGCGATGTCCTCACGATTGGCTGGACTGGCTGGCAACGGTTCCACCGATGCTAGCGGTTCGGGCAGCGTGGCGTCAGCCGGTCAACCCGTCAGCAGGATCAAGGCGACGCCGATGGTCGCCAACGACGCCGCAGCCACCATCCGCCTCGCCGGCCATCGGCGCATCGTGGCGGCCTCGATGCCGAGGCTGAACAGCGGAGCCGTCGCCACTGCGGTCTGGACGACCGCAGGGTTGCCGTCCTGGACGCCGATCAGGATGAACAGGAAGTGGGCGGTGATGAATGCCGCGCGCGGAATCATCCCCGGGAGGGCCCGGATCGGAACGTCGCGCGGCGGCGCGATCAACGTGCAAACAACGGCGGCCAACGCGGCGCGGACCAGGTAGGCCTCGACGACGCCCACGTCACGATCCGCCATGAGACGGCCGACGACCGTGAGCAATCCGGTCCCGACGGCCGCGACGAGCACAGTCACCACGCTGCGTCGCCGACTCAGGGCTCCGAACGAAGTACTCAGTCCGAGCAATACGGCCAACACGACGACCACCGCCGCGACCACCTGCGCAGGCTCCAGCGTCCCGGGCAGCAGGATCGCCACCGCCAGGGCCGCAGGCAACGGGCTGATCGATTGCGCCGTGACTGTGGCCGCCGCGGACCCATGGTCGTACAGGTCCCAGATCGCCATTGAGGTGATGACCAGCAGCACCACGGAGACGGCGTGCAGCGCGACGATCTCCGTGGACCAGGTCCACTCGACGAACGGAGCGGCTGGGAGCACGAGCAGGGCGTTCAACAAGAAGAGCGGCCCGATCAATTGACGGGCGGGGAATCGGACGGCGAGCCCCTTGCTCAGCTCGCCACCGATGGCGTTCGAGATCGCGGACAGAAGGCCTGCAAGAACCGCTGTCATGTGAGGAGGATGAGAGCAACCCCGGCGACCACGACCACGGAGGCAACCACCGATCGGACCGGCGGAGCAGAGCCGACGTACAGGACGCCGATCAGTTGGCGTGCCGGCGCCCGGTTGGTGAGTTCCTTGCTGATCAGCCCCTGCGCCGCGTTGGCGAGGGCGGCCAGCAGGCCGAACAGGACCGCGGTCACTCGACCTCCGACTGGTGCGGGGCGGTCGCGCCGTGGTACCGTCCACGCAACCGGACTGCAAACGGTACCGGTATCGTCAAGCACACATCTTGCGGGTGAGCGGGAGGGCACGATGGCTGAGACGAAGATCGAGTTCACGGAGCTGCTGGGTCGGCGGGTCCGGATGGGTCCCTGGGAAGATCAGAAGATCTCCACATACCGAAAGATCATCGAGGCGCTCGAGGCGGCGCGCTGGGATGAGGCGGCCAATCTCGGCAGCTACTTCGTGGACGAGGCGAACGTCTGCTTCACGATCTATCGCCAGTGGATCGGCGACCTCAATGCGTACCTTGCCGACAAGAAGGTCGAGGCGGGCGTGATCAAGGCCCGCAACGATCAGGCTGTCGCGGTGGCCAAGCTCCCGGACGGGTCAGCGTGGCACCCGCGCAAGCACTGGGACCGCTTCCTGTCGGAGGTCCAGCGGTTCACCGCCGCCACCTACCGCGAGCAGCCGGCCGAAGCGCGCCGTTGGCTGGACACGATGAAGGAGACCTGGCGGCAGTGTCATGACCGCGACGTGGATCATACCTACGCCCTCATGTCCCTCATCCAGGAACAGCTTGGCGAAGACGCCATTCGCGACATGTACGACCGGGTGCTGCTGCCCTTGTTCGTGTGGCGCTACGAGAAGTTCGATATCGACAAGCACCCCTGGGATGAGTCGCTCGAGACCCTGATGCTCGTCGCCTGCGAGGCGATGCGCGGTCATCTCGTCGGCCCGGAGCGAACCGGGGACATGGAGCTGGTCGAACTGGAGGACCGCTTTGTTCTCCGTTTCGATCCATGCGGGTCTGGCGGACGGACGCTTCGCGGCGACAACCAGGAGGGGACGGGGCCCCGGATGCAGCCCCCGTACAACTGGAAGGTCACCGAGGAGCCGCACACCTGGAACCACAACACGCCGGGTGTCTGTCTCTACTGCGCCCACTGCATCATCCTGATGGAGGAGATGCCGATTGATCGGTTCGGCTACCCGGTCCGGGTCATCGACCCGCCGATCTATGACGCCGAGCGGACCTCTGTCGGGGTCGCCCAGAAGTGCCAGTGGCAGATGTTCAAGGATCCGACCCAGACGCCTGCCGAGTACTACGAACGGGTCGGCCGGACGAAGCCGACCACCTTCGGCTCAAAGGCGCACGGCGCCCGCGAGCTCCCGATGATGAACGTGGGTCTGCCCGGCGCCGGCTGAGGCACCCCGCACCTCTCCTCGCTTTTCCCCCGGGCGCTGCTCAGCTCCTCCGAGCAGCGCCCGGACACCTCCTCTGGCCGCTGCCGCCGATGAGGCCCCGCCTGAATTCCAGCCGGATTGGTCTACGGGACAAGCACCCGTCGCATGCACCAACCTGGTTGAACTGATCGACGGCTTTGGCTCCGGATGCGTCGCCCGTTCCAGTGACGCTGGATGGATCGACCGGTTCTGGCCCGGATCGGTCGCTTGCACCAATCCTGCTGGAATCGCCTGGCGTCGTGCCTCTCACCTCAACGTGTCAGCCATGCCCCGTCGACGTCAAGGGTGACGCCGGCCACGTACGAGGCCCAGTCCGAGAGCAGGAAGAGCGCGACCGACGCCATCTCCTCGGGCTCCGCGATCCGCCTGAGAGGGACCATGGCGTTGATCGCCTCGAGCCCGCTCCG
>JANPDO010000369.1:0-7376 GCA_031431535.1 Chloroflexota bacterium | reverse complement strand
AAACTGGGCGTCCAGGCGGCAGAGGAGGCGGGCGCATGATCGAGCTCGGACGCAACCGCTATGGCAAGGCGGCCATCCACCTGGTCCGGGTGATTCGCGTTCCTGGCGGGCACCAGGTGCGCGACCTCGTCGTCGCGATTGCCCTTGAGGGCGACTTCACCGCGGCACACACCGACGGGGACAACTCCCTGGTCGTGGCCACCGACACGATGAAGAACACGGCTTATGCCCTTGCCCGGGATCACCTCGACGGTTCGATCGAGCATTACGGGCGCGCGCTGGCCGAGCACTTCCTCCAATTCGAGCAGGTGGATCAGGCGACGGTCAACATCCGCGGGCACCTGTGGCGATCCATTCCGGTCGACGGAAGGCCGGCGCGGGACACGTTCGTACGGGTTGGCGAGGACGTCCGGATCGCGACCGTGGCCGCGACCCGCGGCGGGACAACGACTGAGGCCGGGGTCGAGGACCTCGTGGTCATGAAGACCACCCGCTCCGCCTTCAACGGCTTTCCCCGTGATCGGTACACGACCCTGCCCGAGACCGATGATCGGTTGATGGCCACGAAGATCACGGCGATCTGGCGCTATGGGCCGGCGGACCTCGATTTCGACGCCGCGTTCGGGGAGGTCAGGCAGACACTGCTCGAAACCTTTGCCGATCACGATAGCCCGTCGGTCCAGACCTCGATCTGGATCATGGCCAAGGCGATCCTGGAGCGCCACGAAGCCGTCGAAGAGGTTCGCATGGTGCTCCCGAATCTTCACCACTGGCTCGCGGATCTGGCTCCGTTCGGGCTGACCAACAACGGCGAGGTGTACGTGTCCACGACCGAGCCCCATGGACTCATCGAGGCGACGATTCGCCGCAGCGACATTCGCGACGAGGGCGCCGGATGACCGCCAGTGTCGAGGTCAGGCGCGGGCCTGTCCCGGATTCCGGGCGGGTGCTGACCGACGAGGCGCTCGACTTCGTGGCCGACCTCCAGCAGCGCTTCGGGCCGGCCCGCCTGGAGCTGCTGCGGCGCCGCGGGGAGCGCCAGGTCCAACTCGATGTCGGCGTGCGGCCGGGCTTCCTGACGGCGACGGTGGGTGTCCGGGACGCCGACTGGATGGTGGCGGCGGCGCCCGCGGACCTCGACAACCGGCGAGTCGAGATCACCGGGCCGGCCGAAGCGAAGATGATGATCAACGCGCTCAACTCGGGCGCGCAGGTGTTCATGGCCGATCTCGAGGACGCCCTGTCACCGACCTGGGCGAACGTCATTGCCGGCCAGGCCGCCTTGATGGATGCCGCGCGCCGCGAGCTCGTGTTCGATTCGCCCGAGGGCAAGTCGTACCGGCTTAATGAGCGGATCGCGACGCTCCTGGTGCGGCCACGCGGTTGGCACCTCGTGGAGTCAGGGGTGCTGGTCGACGGGGCGCCGGTCTCGGCAAGCCTGTTCGACTTCGGGCTGTACTTCTTTCACAACGGCGCGGAAGCCCTGCGCCGGGGAAGCGGGCCGTACTTCTATCTGGCCAAGCTCGAAGGCCATGCCGAGGCACGTCTGTGGAACGACGTGTTCGTGCACGCCCAGGAGGCAATTGGCATCCCGCGCGGGTCGATCCGGGCGACCGTCCTCATCGAGACGATCCTGGCGGCCTTCGAGATGGACGAGATCCTGTACGAGCTGCGCGAGCACGCGGCCGGTCTCAACGCCGGCCGCTGGGACTACCTGTTCAGCGGGATCAAGAAGCTCCGGGCCTGGCCGGAGCTGGCCGTTCCCGACCGGTCGCAGCTCACGATGACGGTGCCGTTCATGCGCGCCTACACGGAGCTGCTGGTCAAGACCTGCCATCGGCGCGGGGCACACGCCATCGGGGGCATGGCCGCGTTCATTCCGAACCGGCGGGACCCGGCCGTCACCGAGGTCGCGCTGGCCAAGGTCCGCGACGACAAGGATCGGGAGTCCGGGGACGGCTTCGATGGGACCTGGGTGGCGCACCCCGATCTTGTGTCCATCGCCGCCGCTGAATTCGATCGGGTGCTCGGGGATCGACCCCACCAGAAGGAGCGGCTGCGCGCCGAGGTCTCCGTGTCGGAGGCGCAATTGCTGGATCTGCGGGTGCCGGGAGGTACGGTCAGCGAGGCCGGGGTCCGAGCCAATGTCCGAGTCGCGCTGGCCTACCTGGATTCGTGGCTGCGCGGCATCGGCGCCGCCGCCATCGACAACCTGATGGAGGACGCCGCAACCGCCGAGATCTCGCGCTCGCAGCTGTGGCACTGGCGGACGCGGGCGGTCACGCTGGTCGATGGCCGGACCGTTGACGGCTCGCTGTACCGGGCCATCCGCGACGAGGAGTTGGACCGCCTCGGCGGGGCCGGGACCGGCCGGCTGGCCGAGGCGGCGTCGCTGCTCGATCGCCTGGTCCTCGACGACGACTTCGCGGAGTTCCTGACCCTGGGCGCGTACCCGTTCCTCGACTGACGGCTCCTCGACTAGCCGTTATTCATGCAAACGTTGTTGACGCTCCCCAGCACGGTGGGACCTTTCCGCATAACCGCGCCGGGAGACTGCTATGGAGCAAAGTCTGGGGCGCTGGGCCCGAATCGGGGCGAGCGAGGCTGGAATCGGGGCGCACCTGAGCGTGGGCCTGGGCTGATGACCCGCCCGCCCGGCCTGGCCGTCTCCGTACCAGTCCGTGGGTGCGGTTATGCGCCTTGCGTGGACCTTGCCGAGGATCGTCAACAACGTGTCCGGGCATCACGGCTGGCGGAGTGACGCTCCACCTACCGGCCGGCGCCGCGAGCGCCGACGAAGGCGTCATCGCGAATAACCCGCGTCCTCGGATGAAGACGTCGCGGACGGCGCCGCTCACCTCGAGGCCTTCGTAGGGCGTGCGGTCGTTGGTGTGGTGGAGGTCGGTCGCTCGGAGGGTGCGGCGCGCCCCTGGGTCGAAAACGACCAGATCGGCGTCGCACCGACTTCGATGGCGCCCTTGGCGCCGAGTCCGAAGCGATGTGCGGGGGTCGTGGCGAGGAGGTCGACCATGCGCTCCACCGTGATGCGGGCCGGCTCAGATCATCGCTGCTGGCATGTCCGTCGTGAGCTTCTCCCACTCGAACATCACGAGGTTCGGGTTGTCCGGTGCGACCTTGACCGAGATGGTCTGGCCAATCGCGACCCTGTCGGCGACGGAGATCGGCACCATGGCGGCTGACGGCTGGAGCTGACGATCGGGCTGCCCTGGGACGTGCAGGGTCACCTGCATCGTGAACAGGCGTTCGTCACCGATGATCTCGCCGGAGTCGGCCAGCTTGTCGATGGTCGCGGTTCCATCGAGTCCGGTCGCCCGGACGATCGCTCGAAGCTGGTCGATGCTGTAGCCGCCCTGCTCCGGTGACGCGAATGGCGCCGCCGCGGGGAGCCCGCTGGCCTGGAGCGCGGCCTGAACCTGGGCGAGAGTCTCGGTCTGGCCGCTTGGAGCTCCGCTACCGCCCGACGGCGGGCGCCGGAAACAGGCTGCTTGCCGACCAGTCGATCACGAGTCGCTGGGGATCCGTGGGGCTCACCCTGACCGGGAGCGGCAGGCCGGAGGTCAATCGACCTAGAAGGATGAGCGGGACGAACTCCTTCCGACTGGCCGCATATGCCGGCCGACCGGGAATCGAAACGAGCAGCTCCATCTCCACCTGGGGCTGGTGGTTGAGCAACATCCCGGTCTGGGTCAGCCCGGTAACTGTCGCTGTTCCGGCGAGGCCGGTGCTGGCGAGATCGTCGGCCTCCCGTGCGGATCCGCGTGCGCGCAGGCCAATCCCGACAAGCACGATCCCGACGACGGCGAAAACCGTCGCCGTGGCCAGGAAGATCCCCGTGACGATCGGTACCGCGAGACCGATGGCGACGAAGATCGCGGCCAGGACGAGCTGGAGGGCACCAACCGCGATGAGCCACTTGCTGGCAAATCGGGCAAGCGTCGAGCTCGTGAATGCCGACATGTGGCCCTCCTTCTCTCTCCGTCACGTCAGGGGATGACGGCGCCGCGCCCAGTGTAGGCGCCCGCCCCGCGGGTCCCGACGAACGTGCCGTCGCGAATGACCGCCCGCCCTCGGACGAAGACGTCGCGAACGGCGCCCTTGACCTCGAGGCCCTCGTAGGGCGTGTAGTCGCTGGTGTGATGGAGGTCCGCGGCCCGGATCGTGCGGTGTGCCACCGGATCGAGGAGCACGAGATCGGCGTCGCGTCCGACCTCGATGGCGCCTTTGCTGGCGAGGCCGAAGCGGCGCGCGGGGGTCGTGGAGAGGAGGTCGACCATCCGTTCGACGGTGATCCGGCCGCGCGCGACACCCTCGGAAAAGAGGAGGGTCAGCAGGGTTTCGATGCCGGGCGCGCCGTTGCTGATCTCACTGAACGGAACGCCCTTCGCCGCCTCGGCCTTTTCGACGCCGACGCGATCGGGGACGTGGTCGGTGGCGACGAGGTCAAGCGAGCCATCGGCGAGCCCAGCCCATAGCGCGTCGCGATCGGCGGCCGTGCGAAGGGGCGGCGAGATGATGCAGCGCGCGCACGAGACCGGGTCGGAGTCGTCGTATTGATCGTCAGTCAGCACCAGGTAGTGCGGGCAGGTCTCTGCGGACACGCGCACACCGGCCGCCTTTGCTCGGCGCACCTCGTCGAGGGCCGCGGCGGACGAGAGATGGACGACGTGGACGGGTGCGTCGGCCATGCGAGCGAACGCCAACGCCCGCGCCGTCGCGACCGCTTCGACGTAGCTTGGTCGCGTAGTAGCGTGGTAGCGCGGTAACACGTGACCACGCTGAAGCGCGGCCGTGACCGAGGCGTCGAGCAGCACTGGGTCCTCGCAATGGACCTGCAACATTCCATGTCGCTCGCCCATCACCGACATCGCCTCGTAGAGCCTTCGATCGTCGAGCCGAAAGTCGAAGACCATGAATGCCTTGCAGGTCGCGACCCCGGCGTCGATCACTTCTGGCAACTCGGCCATCAGGTTCTCCATGCGCCCGCTGATGGAGAGGCTCAGGCCATAATCGACGGCGCTGTCGGACACGGTCGCTGCGAGCCATTCCCGCAACCCCGTCCTCAGCGATCGCTCGGCGGCGGGCGACGATCCTGTTCCGGGGTTGTTGAACGCCAGGAAGGTGGTCGTGCCCCCAAACGCCGCCGCCACCGAATCCTGGAAGAACCGATCCGGCTCGGCGTCGGTCGCAACGCGAACGTGGGTGTGGACGTCGATGACGCCCGGCAGGACGAGCAGCCCGGTCGCGTCGATGACCTGGTCAGCCGAAGCGGAGAGACCACCCAGATCCGGCTCGATCGCCGTGATCAGGCCGCCTTCGACGGCCACGTCGGCCTGGCGCGAGCCGGTCGACGTCACGACCGTTCCACCGCGTACGACGAGCTGACTCACCATGGCTTCGCGATCAGACCCGGGTCCCAGGAATCGCCCAACGGAGATCGTCGGCGGGCCATCGTCGGCCCGGCCTCAGGCCACTTCGCGGATCGAGATCGGCTGAGCACCCTGCCACAGACAGCGCCGACCGATCTCGCGCAGCAGGTCCTGCCAGCCTTCGTCCGGGACAATCGTCGCGAAGTGGTTCGCCGCCAGCTGGCCCACCTTTGACGCCGTGGCGCAGCCGCCGTACGGGAAGAAGATTTCGCACTCGCTGATCCCGCCAGGGTAGATCGCCAGCTGGCCCGGGGCCGGATGCGACGTGTGATTCTCGTACTCGAGCCCCGGCCGGAAGTCGCCAAGCGGGATCCACGTCGATTCGCCACTCCAGCGGCAGTGAATCAGCGTTGATTCAATCGGCAGCATGTGGCGGATGGCCGCGACCGTCCGCGGTGCCGCTACTTCCCACCGGGCGCTACAGTGGAGGTCGCCGACGGTGATCTGCAACGTACTCATGCGCGGAGGATAGCGTGGCGCACGGCGCAAATCCGGGAGCCCCCACGATCTCGACCCACGTCCTGGACACGGAGCGTGGCGCTCCGGCCGTGGGCGTCCGGGTGACGCTCTACCGACTCAGCGATGACGGGCGGCCGCTGCGGCTGACGCAGGCCCTGACCGACGCGGACGGCCGAGTGCCCGATATGCTGGAGCGGCCGATGGTCGCGGGCACCTACCGGCTCGAATTCGATCTGGCAGACGACGCCGACGAGGTCGAGGTGAACCGCGCGACGGCCGCTCCCGCGCGGCTGTTCCGTCGCATCTCGCTCGACCTGCAGATCGCAGACGCCGCGCGCAGCTACCACGTGCCGCTGCTGTTGGCGCCCTTCTCGCTCACCACGTATCGAGGGAGCTGAGGCCGCGTCGGGGCGCCAACCCGTGCGCCCACACGAGTGGGAACCGTTTTCGAGCCTCCTCGTCGCCCTGACGTGCCGGCCCAGCTTGTCCCCGTCCCCGCCGGTACTGCTGGTACCGGATTCCGGATGAATGCCTCGTCAATCTGCCCGAAAACGACAGCAACGTGTTGAATCGGGAGGGGTCCACGCTCGCTCGTCTGAATCTCGGTACTGGAGGTACCGTGGGAGCTGAGGCCGCGGAGCAATCCTGGGGCGCCGTTACCCCGGTCGCAGTTGCTCGTCGATCAGATCGTCGTCGGTAACCAGCCGGATCCAGTCCGTGGCGTCCCGATTCACGATGATCGTGCCGGTCGACTGGTGCTGGCGCTTGCCCCTCACCCAGTATTCGAGCAGGGCGTCGGTCAGCGGGATCATCGGCGCCCGGGTCCGGGCCGTCTCGATGGGGTCGGCCCCGTTGGGGACATGCAAGTACCCGCTGATCAGGTAGCCCCCGGACTGCATCGCGATCGGGTGGGGCCGGGTCAGGCGGCGTCGACCTTCAGCGCCGCGGGGCAGGCTGGCCTGGACCGCAATCAAATCCCGCCGGCGAACGACGACCTCATCAACGGTGCCGGTCAGCCCGTTCGCAAAGGTTTCGAGATCCACATTGATCAGCTGGAGCTCTTCGTGGGCGTTGAGCAGATCGGTGAGCCGGTCAGCCTTGAGGCGGACCCAGCCGAAAATGCGTTGGTGCGCGCCATACGCGGCGAACCGAACAAGGGGCGCGTCCGCGACCACACCGGGCCCGAGCACTCCCTCGGGCGTGCGACGGAGGACCAGTTGCAGAGCGCTCGTCGACGGTTCGAGCTGCATGGTCAGGGACGGTACGGTCCAATCAGGTTCATGACAATGGCCCAATCTACCTACTCGGGGCACTGGTGCACGCAAGCCCGACGACCTTGTGACACGCTAGCTGTCATTGCGTCCCGGCAAGGTTGCGCCATGGAAGCTGCAATCCTCCCATCGCTCACCGTTGTCCACGCCGATGGCGAGCTCGCGCCGCCCACCAGGGTCCGTGTTGAGGCTGACCGGA
>JANPDO010000368.1:0-5700 GCA_031431535.1 Chloroflexota bacterium | reverse complement strand
CGACGCGAGGGAGATCGCCGCAACGTCGCCGATTGACAACCCATCAAGCGCCAGCAGGCCCCCGAGCATGAGCTCCAGTTCATCCGGTGTGAACCGCGCGTTCGTGCCGGCCCGCCGCGTGCCAATCAGCGCTCCCGCCCGGAAGAGGCCGAGCGTGATGTTGGAGTTGCCGATGTCGAGCGCCAGGAGCATGGTGCCGATCATAGCGGCACGATCACGCCTGCCCCGCCGCGCTCGCCGCCGGCGCCTCGCCGTGGAGTACCATCCGGCTGTCCGCCATCCTCCCTGCCCCGAGGAGACGCCCCGCGTGTCGAGCCCGCCGGCCAAATTCTTCGTGAACCAGGGCGTCGTGTCGAGTCGGCCGGATATGCTCCACCTCCTCCGGCCGCTCCTGAAGCAGACCGTCGGCTACCGCTACCTGCGGGGCCGCGACGTGATCGCCCATGGGACCGGCTGGGTGGAGCGGATCGTGGTGGACGCCCAGGACATCTCGACCTACTTCACGCCCCTCGCGATCACCCTCAACATCGACTCGTTCGAGCACCTCGAATTCGAGACGCGGCCTGATCAGATGCTGGTCTACACCCTCGTCCAGGGCGACGAGCGCGTCATCGTCGAATTCGCGCCAATCGGTCCGGGGGGCGAGGAGCGCACTCCGTTTGCCCCGCGCCAGCTCGAGTTCGACACCAGCGACTACGTCCAGATGGAGCTGCTCGGCCCAGACGCCCGCGAAGACGAATAGCCGATCGCGAGGCAAGGAGGCACTTCGAGCGGAGGCCTGCGACAACTCGAGCGGCGGCCCGCAAACGTCAGGATCCAATCATCCGGCGCGCAACAAACCACGGCGCCCCGGCCAATGGGTCGGGGCGCCGAATTCGTGCGAGGCGATTGGTCGGTTCAGCCTTGCAGGAGCGGCTCGATCCAGCTCTGCAGGAAGAAGACCAGGAACGCAACCGAGACCGCCCACATGAGCGGATGGATGTCACCCAGCTTGCCACGAACAACCTTGATCAGCGTCCAGGCAATGAACCCGGCGCCGATGCCGACGGCGATGTCATAGGTGAGGGGCATGAGGATCATCGCCAGCAGCGCCGGGATGCCCTCCTCCGGATCGGCGACGTCGATCCCGCCGATCTGCTCAAACAGGAGGTACCCAACGATGATGAGGGCCGGCGCCGTCGCGACACCGGGGATCATCAGGGCGAGCGGGGCAAGCAGGATGGACACCAGGAACAGGACGCCAGTCACGACAGACGTGAAGCCGGTCCGGCCGCCCTCGCCGACTCCAGCCGAGCTTTCAATGTAGCTCGTGTTCGAACTGGTCCCGCCCAGACCGCCGGCCACAGCGGCAATCGAATCCACGAGCAGGATCCGACCCGTGTTCGGCACGCGGCCCTGGTCGTCGGTCAGGCCGGCCTGATTGCCGACGGCTGTTACGGTGCCCATCGTGTCGAAGAAGTCAATCAACGCGATCGAGAAGATGATCAGGATCGCGACGAACAGTCCGAGCTTGTCGAACGCTTCCGTGAGATTGACGGCCCCGATCGTCGAGAACGTGGCCGTTGCCGTGAAGGACTCCGGGATCTTGGTGACGCCGGCGAGCAACGCAATCACCGTCGTGATGATGATGCTCAGGATCAAGGCTCCGGGCACCTTCCGCACCCACAAGCCGATCGTGATGATCAGTCCGGCCAGCGCGACGAACGGACCGGCCGTGGTCGGAAAGATGAAGTGGACCGGCGGCGCGCCTTCGCCACCAGCGATCAGTCCGGCATTGACAAAGCCGATGAACAGGATGAACAGGCCGATGCCCACGGCGATGGCTCGCTTCAGCGAGCTGGGGATCGCCAGCATCACGGCTTCGCGTAACCCTGCGAGGACGAGGATGACCACGAGCAGGCCTTCGAGAACGATGACGCCCATGGCTCCCTGGAACGTCAGCCCCCGACCAAGGACGAGCCCGAAGGCGACGATCGCGTTGATGCCGAGACCGGCGGCGATAGCGATCGGGAAGTTCCCGACGACCCCCATGGCAATGGTCATGATCCCGGCAATGAGGGCCGTCGCCGCCGCCGTGGCGACGACATCCACCCCCGCAGCCGACAGGATCGCCGGGTTCAGGAAGATGATGTAGGCCATGACCATGAAGGTCGTGGCACCGGCGCGGATCTCGGTCGTGAGATTGGTTCCGCGTTCGGCGAACTTGAAATAGCCCGCGATGGCTTCCACCGGGTTCGACCCTCCTCACCAAGCGGGTACGTGTGGCCTCTCGAAATCGAGGCTCGGACCGCACCCTTGCCTACCTCCCCCGAAACGCTCCCGATGGGCGCCCTCGCGCCCATCTTGCCGAGTCGTTGCTGAATCCCCTGGGCGTCGCGGCCTGTCACCTCCATCCGTACGAAGATCAGCGACCTCCGCGATCGTACCCCACGACATTGTCCCTGACGAGGCCATCTTGATCGGCCGGGGAGCCACTCCCGTTCCTGTACCATCGGGCCGATGTTCGAACGGACGGTGCTGCCAGCCGGACCGCGGGTGATCAGCGCGCGGCTTCCAGCGGCACGCTCGGTCTCCGTGGCCGCCTACGTCCTGGCCGGTTCACGGCTCGAGACGCCGGACCGGATCGGAGCCGCCCATTTCATGGAGCACCTCACGTTCAAGGGCACCACCGCCTACCCTACGACCCGCGCCATCAGCGAGGCGATCGAGGGCGTCGGCGGGTCCTTCAACGCTGCCACGGACCGCGAGTCGACCGTCTACTGGGTCCGCGTGCCGCTTCGCGAGGCTGCCCGGGCGGTGGATGTGGTCGGTGAGCTGATCGTCCGCCCGCGCCTGACGGACCGCGACATCGAGAGCGAGCGGGCGGTCATCGTCGAGGAGATTCGGTCGTACCTGGACGACCCGTCGGAGTATTGCCAGATCCTGTTTCAGACGGCGATGTTTGGCGACGGCCCGCTTGGGCGCGAGATCTGCGGTGAGGAGGCTGATGTTCGGCGCCTTGCTGACGCCACGATCCGCGAGTTCTGGGCGACGGCGTATCGCCCGGCAAACACCGTCGTGGCGATCGTTGGAGACCTCGGGCACGAGGAGGCCACGGGACTCACGGCGGCAGCGTTCGGGACCGGCAACGGCGTGGTCCCGGGGTTCGCGCCGGCGCCCGGACTGCCCGCCGGCCCGCGGGTGATGCTGGGCAAGCGGAGCACCAGCCAGGCGCAGCTCTGCCTTGGCGTTCCGGCCCTGCCGCGCGATCATCCCGACAGCTGGACGCTGGCGGTCCTCAACGCGGTGCTGGGCGACGGCATGAGCAGCCGGCTGTTCCTCTCCGTCCGAGAGGAGCTGGGCCTGGCCTACGACATCTCGTCGGGCCTGGTGGACTATGCCGATGCCGGGGCGCTGGAGGTGTCTGCCGGCGTGGATCCGGCAGGGCTGCCGGCCGCGGTCAAGGCGATCCTCGACGAGTTCGTCCGTCTGCGTGATGAGCTGGTCCCGGACGATGAGCTCGGCAAGGCCAAGCGTTACCTGGCCGGCGGGCTGGAGCTGCGCATGGACGACACTCGTCATGTCGCGTCATGGATCGGCGGGCAGGAGGCACTCCACGACCGGGTCCTGACACTCGACGATGCCCTCGCCGCGGTTGCGGCCGTTGGCGCCGACGACATCGCGCGGCTGGCCGGGCGGCTCTTCGATGATGACGCCCTTCGCCTGGCTGCCGTCGCGCCGGCTCGCTATCTCCGCGGGCTCGAGGCGCATCTTCGACTGCCGGCATGACTCGACGTCCGAGGGCCGCGAGGGGGGGTGCGGCCGCGCCAGCACCATCCGAGGCCAAGACGGCAGCCGTGCCCGAGCTCACGGGCTCGCCCGCGCCCGCGCCCGCACCGAAGCCCGAGACCGAGCTCGAACCCGTGCCCGAGCCCGCGGCGCCGGCCAAGCTCGAGCCCGAGGCGCCGGCCACACCCGACCCGGGGCCAGCGCCTGTAGCCGACTCGGCCCCCGCCCCCGCGCCATCGCCGCGCCCGGTCGAGCTGGCGATCGCACGTCTGCATCTGCGCCTTGGCTCGCTGGCCCTCGCGCGCGTCGAGCTCGAGATCCTCAACAACCTCGGGGCCCTTGACCTGCCGGGACAGGTGGATCTAGCCGAGGTCCGCTGGAGGACGGGCACCCTGACCGAGGCCGCTGAAGCCACGACCGCCGCCCTCGCGGCCGGTGAGGACCGGCCCGTCGCCCTGGTGATTGCTGCCGAGGCGGCAGCTGCCCTCGGGCGTCCAACCGAGGCGCGCCGGCTGGCGGCCATGGCGATGGACCGGCTGGACGGTCCGCTCGACAGATTGTTCGCGGGGATGCCGCGTTCGGGCGTTTGGCCGGCGGATGCCACAGAGCCGCCGCCCATCGAGGACACGCTCTTCCAGCGCGAGTCAGATGTCGGGCGGAACCTTCGGGCCGGGGACACGGATCCGGCGGCCGCGGCGGATCGGGCCACAGCGGGCGAAGCGGGTGCCGGTCCGGCCACCGCTACCCCGACGACGGCCGGGTTCTGGGACAGCGACGACGATCCCGACATCACCCGGACCCAGCTGCCCGACCCCACTGACGAGTTGCAGGCGGCCCGGGCGGCGGTCGTGGCCGGATCCATGGACGAGGCGACCCTCCGCTTTGCGCTGGCCCTGCGGCTGGCTCCCGCACTCGCGCCGTCTGTTCTCGAGGCGACGGCTGGCGTCTCCGGGCCCGCGATCGACCTCCTGCGAGGTGACGCCTATCGGCTCCTTGGTCTCGAACCGGAGGCCAGGCGGTCGTATGCGGCGGCGGCCTGGTCCGGCGACCGGGATCGGCGCAAGGAGCCGAAGCCACCGGCCCGGCAGTCGACCGCGAGACGGACCAGGCGTCGAGCGGCGGGGATCGACCCACTCCCGTCACCCTCGCCCGCCCTCGATGACGCGGGACCACCCGCCGCACCGGGTCCCGGCGCCTGATTGAGCGGTCTGATCCGATACAATCCCGCGACGTCCAGCCCCCGCAGCAAGGTCGACATGCCAGGCTCAGAGCGAACCCTCGTCCTCATCAAGCCCGATGGCGTCCAGCGTCAGCTGATCGGCCGCGTCCTCGCGCGCTACGAGGAGCGCGGCCTGAAGGTGGTCGGCCTCAAGCTCGTTCAGGTGGACCGGTCGCTGGCGGAGCGACACTACGCGACTCATCGGGAGAAGCCGTTCTTCGGCGGTCTGGTTGACTTCATCGTCTCCGCGCCGCTGGTCGCCCTCGCGCTGGATGGCCCGAACGCGATCGCCGTGGTCCGCGCGATCAACGGCGCGACGCGACCGCACGAGGCCGCGCCCGGCACGATCCGCGGCGACTTCGCGCTCGAGACGGCCCAGAACATCGTCCATGCCTCGGACAGCCCGGAAGCCGCCGCCGCGGAGCTCGCGCTCTGGTTCGAGCCTGCCGAGCTGTTCGACTATGACCGCGACGTCGACCGCTGGGTGATTGCGCCAAACGGCTAGGTGATGTTCCCTGGTCCAAGTGAGACACGGCTCGTGGTCCAGGATGAGATCACTCGCCCGGGCCCAGGCCGCGAGCGATCGGGGAGTCGACCTACCCGGTACTCACCGTACCGCGTTCCCCACGAGTGAACGTGATCCCCTGGCAGATTCGACACGTTGTGTCGATTTCTGGCAGGACCACGAGACGTTCATCCGCAATCCGGTACTG
>JANPDO010000367.1:0-3970 GCA_031431535.1 Chloroflexota bacterium | reverse complement strand
GGAACTCGCAACCTTCCACGAGGAGCCTGTCGCGAAGTCGCGCCTGACGACGACACGCGACGGGAGGGAGGCGTCCGCGTGCCACGAGAACCCCCAAACCTACTTGACCCTGTAGGTCTCCCGGGTCGTCCACGGGCTGGTGCCGTTCTGGATCGTGCCGGCTGCGCGGGCGCGGACCCCCCAGGTGCCGGTCTTCGCGAATTTCCACTTCAGGAGCGCCACGCCCGCGCCATTTGTTGCCACGACCCGCCGGGACACCGAAGGCCCACGTGCTCTTGCCGACCAGCTTGTAGATCTCGAACGTGACGAGGGTCTTCGGGGAGCTCTTGAGGGTCGGCTTGAGCGTGGCGCTGAAGGCGATGACCTTGTTCCGGGCGATCGTCTTGACCAGGCCCTTGTTCGTCGGCCGCAGCGTGATCGAGTAGAGGACGACCAGCTTGACGGGCTTGCTGGCACCCGCCAGGAGCCCCGGATCGCCGCAGTTGGTCACCCGGAACCAGCGCGTCGTCTCGACCAGGTAGGTGAACGTGCCCGTGCCGTCGGGACCCGCTGTCACCGGTGATACCAGGACCCAGGTCTTGCCGTCCATCGATTCCTGGAGTTGACCGTGGCGTTCGCGCCACCGAACAGGAAGCCGATCTCGAACGTTGCGGCGGAACCGGTCTTGATCGCCGCCGACTTCGGCTTGATGGACATGACCGCCACCGGCGTCGACACGTCGAACGGGGTCGAGACCGCCCGGGCAATACAGGATCGCACCGGCGGTGCCGGTCCCGAAGGTGATGGACAAAGTGATCGCGCCCGTGCCGGTCGCGACGAGGGCTCCGCCGGCATTCGGGATTCCGACGACCGGCTGGATCGCGAACGCGAGGCCACCGGGACCACCGTCCGGGACGGCTGAGAAGCCGAGCGTCTTGGCCGGACCCGGGTTGACATGAACCGGTTTGGAGGTCGCCATGGTGAGGCCACCACGGTGGCCGTCAGCTTGTAGCCGATCCCCGCCTTGTCGATCGAGCAGCCGGCGAAGGTCGCCACGCCCGACACGGCCGCCTTGGACAGGCCGCCGGTGCAGGTCAGGATGACGCCCGCGGTCCCGGTCCCGGCGGCGATCTCCAGAGCGACGCTGGCCGTATTCGTCGTGACGGAATCACCTGTGGAGGGATCGGCCGGTCAGGCGCTCCCCTGAAGTCGCACCACAGCTGCGGCCACCGGATTAGGGGCATTCCCGGAGTCACGGTGGTCGTCGTCCGACGGTCGAGCCAGCGCCACCCGAACCTGGCGCTACTCGGCCGGCGTGAGCCAGACCGGATAGTCGCGGACATTCTCCGGGCTGCCATCCCGAGCGGAGGCAGCCCAGACTCGCAAGGTCCCCCAACCGGCTTCGGCCACGACGTAGGGCACGGACAGATCGAATGTGCCTCGGCAACCCGTTCCGCAGGTCGCCATGGCCGGTCCCTCGGCGATCCGGGCGCCGTTGCCGTCGAAGATCGAGACCATGAAGGCGGCCTCGAACACGTTGGCCGACCCGGCGATCCGGGCAGGATTGCCGGGGTTGCCGCCGTACCCCGGTCGGTCGACCAGGATCGCCGGCAGGAGATCGTCGTGGTCGCTTCGGCCGACCGGCCCGTCCAGCAGGATCCCCTCGCTGCTGAAGACACGGACCGGTTGACCCTCGATGAGGAAACGCACAGACTGCACGGTTGGGAACTGGGTGAGGGTGTAGACCACCTGGCCGAGTCGAATGAAGATCGACGCACTTCCACCGCCGGATTCGAATTCCCGCGAGAGATCGACGGTGGCAACACCGTCCGCGATCGAGAGCCCAAGCAGGTGTGAACCGGCCGGAACGCCCGACGAGATCCCCGCCGCGACTTCGCCCGGGAGCGGGCCGGCCAGGACCCCCTCGACTGCGGCAGTCCCGACGGTAGGCTGCTCCGGGATTTCGCGCGCGACCGGGACCAGGCCGGCGCTGCCCGGGGCGCCATCGAGATAGAAGGAGGCCTGTACACCGGTCGTGGCGGAGGGCGACGCCGTGGGGCCGAGCGACGCGGACGGGCCTGCGGTGGGCGGCTCGGTGGAAGCCGGCGAGCAGCCGCCACTAACGGCCACAAGTGCGATGAGCAGGCAGGCAGCCCGGGCGATACCCGGGAGCTCACTGGTTCCAGTCACCGCGACTCCGCCGCCTCCTGCTCAAACTGGCGCGCGTACAGGTCCGCGTACAGACCGCCGGCCGCCAGCAGCTCGAGGTGCGGACCGCGCTCGACGATCCGCCCGTCGTCGATCACCAGGATCTGGTCCGCCTCGCGGATGGTCGACAGCCGGTGGGCGATAACGACCGATGTCCGCCCCGCGAGAGCGGTCCGCAGCGCAGCCTGGACCGCGACCTCCGATTCGGAGTCGAGATGGGCGGTTGCCTCATCGAGGACGACCACGTTGGGTGCCTTGAGCAGCAGCCGGGCAATCGCGATCCGCTGCTTCTCGCCGCCCGACAGGCGGTAGCCGCGATCTCCGACCAGGGTCTCGAGACCGTCTGGAAGCGCCTCCACCATGGGCAGGATCTGGGCCGCCCGGAGCGCTTCGGTCAGCTCGGCGTCCGTGGCCTCGGGCCGGGCATAGAGCAGGTTGGACCGCAGCGTGTCATGAAACAGGTGCCCGTCCTGGGTGACGACGCCAACCGCGTCCTGGACGGATCGGAGGGTCGCGTCCCGCACGTCGACCCCGTTGATCCGGACGGCGCCGGCCCGCACGTCGTACAGCCGCGAGATGAGGCTGCTGATCGTGGTCTTGCCGGCGCCCGACGGGCCGACCAGGGCGACCATCTCGCCCGGCGCAACCGTGAAGGTGACGTCGTACAGGACATCCCTGCTCGGCGCCCGATCCAGCACAGCCACCGATTCGAGTGACGCCAGCGAAACCTCTTCGGCCGTGGGGTAGCCGAAGTCGACATGGTCGAATTCGATCGTCGCCGGACCACGGGGGATCGCCAGCGCCCCCGGTTTCTCGTCGATCATCGGCGGCAGATCGAGCACCTCAAACAGCCGATCGAACGAGACGAGCGCCGTCATGACGTCCACCTGGACGTTCGACAGGGCCGTGAGTGGCGCATACAGCCGGTTGAGGTAGGCGGTCAGGGCGACCAGCGTGCCGACCTGGAGCTCGCCGTTTGCCGCGAGCAGGCCGCCCCAACCGTAGGCGAGCGCCGTAGCCAGCGCGGCCGTCAGCAGGATCGCGGCATTGAAGATCCGGGTATACATGGCCCGGGTGACCCCGATGTCGCGAACGCGTCCGGCGCGGGCCTCGAAGCGAACCAGCTCGGGCCTCGGCTGGCCGAACAACTTGACGAGGAGCGCCCCCGCGACGTTGAAGCGCTCAGTCATCGTCGAGGTCATCTCCGCGTTGAGTTCGTAGCTCTCGCGCGTGATCGCGCCGACCCGGGCACCCACCCAGCGAGCCGGCAGCAGGATCACCGGCAGGAGCGCCAGGGCCATGATCGTGATCTGCCACGACAGGAACAGCATTGCGACGAGCGTGATGATCACCCCGATCAGGTTGCCAACGACCGACGAGAAGGTGTCGGTGAAGGCGCGCTGCGCGCCGAGGACATCGCTGTTGAGGCGACTGACGAGCGCCCCCGTCTGGGTTCGCGTGAAGAAGGCGATCGGCATCCGCTGCACGTGGGCATAGACCTGGGTGCGCAGATCGAAGATCAGGCCTTCTCCGATCCGCGCGGAGATCCAGCGCTGGATCAGCGACAGGATCGTATCCGTGATCGCCAGGACGGCCAGGAGCGCCGCCAGCCCGGCGATAAGCCCGGTGTCGGGACCCAGGATGCCGTCGTCGATGATCGCCCGGTAGATCAGCGGGTTGGCGGCGCTGGCCAGAGCCTCCGCCACGATCAGCAGGAGAAAGACAAACAGCAGCCTGCGGTAGGGCACGGCCGCTCGAACGAAGATGTACGCCGAGATCGATC
>JANPDO010000366.1:0-5914 GCA_031431535.1 Chloroflexota bacterium | reverse complement strand
ACCCGCCGTCCACGTTGAGGTGTTCCCCGGTGATGAAGCTGGCGGCATCGCTCGCCAGGAAGACGGCCGCCGACCCGATGTCGGCTGGCGTCCCAATCCGCCCCAGCGGATGGGCTGCGCCATACCGGCGCACGTTGGCCTCTTCGTCGCCGCCCTCGGCGCGCGCGATCGCTCGGACCATCGCCGAATCGACGGTTCCGGGGCAGATCGCCACGACCCGGATGCCCTCGTGGGCGTGGTCCATGGCCATCGCGCGGGTGAGTGCCAGCACGCCGCCCTTGCTCGCTGCATACGCGGCCACCCGCGGCATGGACTGGAGCCCCTGGACGCTGGCGATGTTGACGATCGTCCCACCCCCTGCTGCCCGGATGTGCGGAAGGGCGGCCCGCGACATCAGGAACATGCCCTTCAGGTTGACATCGATCGTGCGATCCCAGGTCGCCTCGCTGATGTCCTCGACGCGCCCATACCATTCGAGCGGCGCGATCCCCGCATTGTTGACCAGGACATCGAGTCGCCCGAACGCCGCGACAGTCTCCGCGACCATGCGCTCAGCGTCAGCCGCAACCGATACATCGCCCGTGGTCGCGATGACCCGCCCATGCCCCTGTCCGGCGGCCGGGATCCCGATTAGCGCCTCCGCGGCCGCCGCTCCATCGATGTCGGCGATGGCGACCCACGCACCGGCGGCCACGAATGACTCTGCGATGCCACGGCCGATCCCGAGCGCGCCTCCAGTGACGAGGACGGCCCGACCGTCGAAGCGCTCGCCCATCAGTAGCCCAGGTCCGCTGCCGCCGGATACCAGAGCGGCACCCCGTGCAGGCCAGGAACGCTGAACGTCGTGACGTGCCATCGACCGATGTTGGGAACCGCGATCGATCCGAGGTCCGGGCCATGGAACGCCGCGTTGGTCGGGGCAGCGAGCATCGTGCCCTCGGGGTCTGCGGCGAGCAGTTCCGGCGGCCCGTCCGGTCGCCAGCGAAACACGATGTCCGGCCGGTAGCAGGCAATCACCGCCGAGCCGTCGGTGGCAAAGGCGATGCCGTCCGGCACGGTTCCGGGAAGGTCCGCAACCACCCGTCGCTCGCCGGCCTGCCCATCGCGACCGATGGCAAACCGGACGAGGCGGCCGGGCGTGCTCTCCAGCACCCACAGCTCGCGGCCGTCGGGTGTCACGGCAAGGCCGTTGGGAAAGTCCATCGAATCAGGCGTGAACAGCTCCGTGGCACCCGCGGGTCGGATGACCAGGATCCGTCCGTCACTCTGCTTCCATCTCCCGGAATCGGAGACGTAGAAGCTGCCGTCCGGCCCATAGGCCCCCCAGTTCGGCGTCGCGAACGGGAGGCCGGGGGCCCCGCGCGAGAGCACCGTCCAGGCGCCGCTGCCCGGGTCCAGCCGAAGGACTTCATGTCGAACCGGATCGCATGCCACGATTCGACCGGCGCCGTCGGCAGCCAGGCCAAGCGTCCAGCCGCCGCTCGTCGCAATCTCCACCGCCGAGCCGTCCGCGGCGATCCGGTAGATCTGCCCCTTTTCGCCCGAAACGTGGAGCGTCCCATCGGGCGTCAGGCAGATGCCTTCGCCGTGGTCGATGCCCGGGGCGATCGTGCCGAGGTCCGTGATCGGAACGCGCGGCAGGACGCCGTCGAACAAGATGGCCCTCCGGGTCGCGAGCGGCGGGTTGACAGCGCCGATGCTGCGGAGCTAACAATCGATTGTCAAGCCGGGAACCCCGACACGCTAGGATTGCACCCGGCATGGATGACGCTCTCGATCTCACAGGGGCTATCGCAGCCGGCGACACGCGGCGACTGGCGGTCCGTGCCGCCCTGGCCGACCGTCGGACTGACCTGCCGCTGCGATACTGGCGGCAGCAGGCGCACCTCACGACACCGGCCGCCGATGCCGTGATGGCCCGCAAGGCCGTGGAGGGTGGTACGTCCCCCGTCGCCCGGATGCTCGAACGCCTTGGCCTCACGAGCGCCGACCTGGCCGCGCGGCTGGAGTTGCCCGAAGCGCTCGTCGAGGCTCGTCTGGCGACATCCACGAGGGCCCCGATGGTGATGCTGGACGGCGAGGACGCCATCGCGCCGGGCGACGCCGTTGCGGCCCGCGCCATGGCCGTTGCGGCCGATACGTTTACGGAGGCCGATTGGGGCGACGCCGACGGGGCGTCCAGTCTCCGGTTCTATCGACCGCCGGGGTTCAACCTCGAGACCACGGTCCGCGACCTGTACACCCTGCTCTGGCGCCTGCGCGAGCGGACGCCAGCCGGCGCACCGTTTCCCCTGGACGGCATCGTGTTCCCGAAGGTGGAACACCCCGAGGAGGTCGACCTCGTCAATGACCTCCTCGACCGTGCGGAGGCAAGCCTGGGGCTGAATGCCGGTCAGATCCGCGTGGCATATCTGATCGAATCCGGCTGGGCCGCTGCGCAGCTCCCCGAGATCGCGCGGCGGGCAGCTCCGCGCCTGGCGTCGCTGATCTTCGGCCTGGCCGACTACAGCGCCGATCTGGGGCTCCCGGCGATCGGCAACGACCACCTGCTCGCGGACTGGGCTCGCGCCGAGATCATCGCGGTGGCCGGGGCGGTCGGCGTGCCCGCCGTCGACGGCATGACCCTGGATTACCCGGTCACCGATCCGGCGCTCGATGCCGCCGCCAATCGGACCCGCTGGCTCGACCGGATGCGGCTGGTCTACGACGACGCGATTCGGGCGCGGGAGCTGGGGATGCTGGGCAAGTGGGTCGGTCATCCGGCCCAGCTCTTCGCGGTGCTGATCGCCTACGAGGCGGGCCTGACCGCAGAGGCCCTGGAGAACGAGGCATCCAAACTGGAGGCCTACGACGCGGCCCTGGCGGCGGACCAGGGGGCCACGATGATCGGCGGCGTGATGAGCGACCGGGCGACGGACCGCCACGCACGGGTCGTCCTCCGCCAGGCGACCGCGCTCGGCCGGTTCGAGCCGCGGCGGGCACTCGCCCTGGGGGTCATCACGGAGCCCGAATCGATCGAGGCTGGGCGGGCGTATGCGGCACACCACGAAGGCGTGGTCGCATGAGGATGGGAGTGGGCCGATGAGCGAACCACGGGAGCCCGTTCGGGGCTGGGAAGGTCGGTTCCTCGAGGACTTCGTGGTCGGCGACCTCTACCGCCATGCGCATGGTCGAACCATCAGTGAGACCGACAACACCTGGTTCACCCTGCTCACCAACAACACCCACGACATCCATTACAACGCGGACTACGCCTCGCGCACCGAGTTCGGACGGCCCCTGGTCGTCTCGACTCTGACCCTGGCGATCGTCACGGGATTATCCGTTCCGGATGTCAGCCGGAACGCCGTGGCCAACCTGGGCTGGGACGACGTGAAGCTGACCGCTCCGGTCTTCGCCGGGGACACGATCTACGCCGAATCGGAGGTGCTGGAGGTTCGGCCCTCGCGCTCCCGACCGGGCCAGGGCCTGATCCGCGTCCGGACGCGCGGCTTCAACCAGCGCAAAGAGACGATCATGACCTTCGAGCGCACCGTGCTGGTCTACGCGAGGTCCGGCCGGCCGACCGCTTGACGTCCCCGGCTACCCCTCGCGGACGACGACCCCGAGGATCTCCTCGCCGTAGCGATCGAGCTTGGTCGGGCCGATGCCGGGCACGCGCCGGAGTTCCGCGATGGACCGGGGCCGCCGCTCGGCGATAGCCTCGATCACCGAGTCGTGGAAGACGATGAACGGGGCGATCGCGTCAGCCCGGGCACGGGCCGTGCGCCAGGCACGCAGCGCGTTGGAGAGTGGCGAGTGCTCCGCGGGATCCACCCTGGGCGCCCGGACACGTGCTGACGTTCGTGCCGTCGCCCCATCGACCCGAGCCCGCCCGGCCGACGAAGGCACGAGTCCATCGAGGAACCGCGACCGGTTGCGCCGACCGCCACGGCCCGTGGCGCCGGTCCGATGTGTCGCCCAGGACAGCCACAGGGAACGCCGTGCCCGCGTGATCCCGACATACAGCAGCCGGCGCTCCTCGGCCAGCTCGGCTGGCTCGGTGGCCTGACGGATCGGCAGGGTGCCCTCCTCGAGGGCGGGCAGGAAGACGGCATCCCACTCGAGGCCCTTGGCGCGGTGGTAGGTCAGCAGCTCAACGCCGGTAGCTTCACCGCCGGCCTCGATGGCCGTTCGCCGCTCGATTTCTGCCAGGAATGCTGCCGGATCGGTTGCGGCATCAGCCCGCATCAGCTCCTCTGCCAATTCGAGCAGGGTGACGACGGCGCCGTGGCGTTCCGTCGCCGCCCCACCTCCTGGCGCGACCGTGCGCCTGACGTCCAGCTCGCGCTCGAAGGCGGCGGCCAGTTGGTCGATGAGTGGCCCGTCGCCCGGCTTGCGCACCAGGCCACGGACGATCGCGATCGCCCGGCGGACCTCGGGTCGGGCAAAGAACCCTTCGCCGCGGACATGGAACCCGATGCCGGCGGCCCCCAGCGCACTCTCGATCGGTGGCAGCTGGGCGTTGGTTCGGACGAGAACCGCCATCGAGCCGTGGGGCGTTCCCGCGCGGGCAAGGGATCCGATGGCACCCACCAGTGCGGCCAGCTCGGCCTCGTCGGACTCGAACCCGGCGATGGCCGGCATGGGACCCCCCGGCAGGCTGGCCACGAGACGCTTCGTCGGACGCGCAGACTCGCCCGGGAGTCGTTCGTCCGGCGCGCTCCGACCCGCCGCCAGGACGCGGTTCGCCAGCCCGAGAACCTCCGGGGTTGACCGGAAGTTGGTGTCCAGCTTGACCACGCGCGCGCCGGGGAATCGATGTTCGAAGTCGATCAGGTAGTCGCTGGTTGCGCCGGTGAAGGTGTAGATTGTCTGGTCCTCATCGCCCACCACCGCAAGATCGCGACGACCGCCGAGCCAGGCGTCGAGGAGCGCCTCCTGGAGCGGGTTCGTGTCCTGGTATTCGTCCACGGAGAACCAGCGATAGCGATCGCGAAGCTCGGTCGCCACGCTTGCGTCGGATTCGATCAGCTCGATCGTTCTGGCCAGCATGTCCTCGAAATCGATCTGGCCCGTTCGCTCGAGCGCGGATTCATAGCGGCCGAAGAGCCCGGCCATCAGGTCGAGCGGCAGCGGCGCGTCGCGCTCGATGGCGGCGGCCGCGGCGGCATACCCGGCGGGGGCGATCCGGCGCGCCTTGGCCCATTCAATCTCCGCCGCGAGATCGCGGACGGCCAGGTATCGATAGCCGCCCGGCAGCCCGGCCGCCATCGGGGCGAGGATCGGGATCTTCGAATCGACGATCCGCGGTGGATCACCGCCCCGCACCCGCGGCCAGAAGTGGCGAAGCTGGCGGAGCGCGGCCGCGTGGAACGTGGCGGCCGTGACTCCGGGATGACCGAGCGCCGCGAGTCGGGTGCGCATTTCGCCGGCCGCCTTGTCTGTGAAGGTGACGACCAGGACCTCGCTCGGGCGCACCACGTCGGTTGCCAGTGCGTACGCCACGCGCCGGGAAATGACCCGGGTCTTGCCGGTCCCGGCGCCGGCCAGGATGCACAGGGGGCCGGATGTGATCGTCACGGCCTCGCGCTGGGCCGGATCAAGGTCCGCGAGCAGGTGTTCTGGGTCTGGCGTCGGCACGACGGCATCGTACCGGCAGAGGTTTCACTGCCACTAACTGATGTCCCCTGGTCCAAGTGAGGCACCGCTCGCGGTCCGGGATGAGATCACTCGCCCGGCCCAGGCCGCCAGCCATCGGGGAGTCGACCTACCCGGTACTCACCGTACCGCGTTCCCCACGAGTGAACGTGATCCCCCGGCAGATTCGACACGTCGTGTCGATTTCTGGCAGGACCACGAGACGTTCATCCGTAATCCGGTACTGTCAGGACCCGAGGGCGGGGGATGGCGCGTGATGGTGGCGGGGGTGCCG
>JANPDO010000365.1:0-14997 GCA_031431535.1 Chloroflexota bacterium | reverse complement strand
GAGATCGCCGGGCCTCCAGCGCCGACTTCGGCTTGCCGCTTCATGTTCGCCACGACGTCCCTGGTTGCCGCGCAGCCGTGAGCGACGGCATGACGCATCGGCGGGATCGCCCTCGACGCGGACCGGGCAGAACTGGCCGGTAACACCCGGTCCCCGCCGACGTCCTGTATCGTCAAGTCAGCACGGAGTGACCTTCGATGGCGGATCTGCAGGCTACGTTCAGGAGCCGGCGCGTTCCGCTGGCGGTCGGAGTACTGGGTCTTGCAGCCCTCGTCATTGCGGTCGCGGCATGGCCGGCGGCGGCGCCGACCGGAACGAACGTAGCCGTTCTGCCTTCACCCACGGCCACCGTTGCCCCGCTATCCCCGCGGGCGGTCACATCGGATGCACCTGCGGTCGATGACCCGGATGCGGGGTGGGGCGAGCTGGACCTCCCCCCGATCAACGTCGCCGCGACGCTCACGGCGACCAGGACGGATCGGGACCGCGTCGCCAGGAACACGGCATTCACCCTGACGAGTCTGGGTGAATGGAGCGCGGCCGACCTGGCTCGGGCCGTTGAGGTCGAACCCTCGATCGATCTGAAGGTCGAAGCCGGCACGGACCCCGCGACGGTCACGATCCGCCCGACCGCTGCCCTCGATCCTGGGCGCCTGTACCGGTTCACGGTTCGCACTCCGGACGGGGCCGTCGCCGGATCGTGGGCATTCCAGGCTGCCGCGCCACTCAACGTCGTCACGACGGTACCGGGCGACCAGGCGACGAAGGTGCCGGTCGACACTGGGATCGAGATGACCTTCGATCAGGACGGAGTCATCCAGGTCGCCCCCCACTTCTCAATTCAGCCCGCGGTTAATGGCGCGTTCGAGCAGCACGGTAGAACGGTCGTCTTCGTACCCGAGGATCTGCTGGAGCCAGGCACCCTCTACACCGTCACGCTCACGCGCGGCGTCAGTCTCGAGGGCCTGGATCAGGCTCTCGAAAAGGACCTTACGGTTCGATTCGAGACGGCGCCAATCCAACCGTCGACCCCCGCCACGCCGCAGGCTCCGTACCTGTGGTTCGCAACATTCGCGCGGCACATGATCGAGGTCCGGCCGAACGAACGCCCGATCATCGCCGTCTCGATCGCTGTGTTAGAGGCGGAGCTCCAATCGGCCCCATTTCCCGTCGACGTCTACCGCCTCTCGTCCGAGACGGCGGCGATCGATGCCATCCGCAGCCTGACAGAGGCTCCCTACTGGGCGACGGTATCGAACGAAGGCCTCATCTCCACAAGTGGTCTGACGCCGGTCATGTCGTTTACTGCGCAGGCCGAAGCGATCAGCGACTGGTGGGGTCCATTCTCCTTCCGTTTCCCAACACTGCTGGAGGCCGGCTGGTACCTCGTCGAGATCCCGCATCCAGACCGCGCCGCGCAAACGGTCCTCCAGGTCACTGACATCGCGGCATACTCGGCTGTTGCCAAGGATCGGCTCCTGGTCTGGGCCAACGACATCGCGACTGGCGCGCCGCTCGCTGGTGCCAGCGTTTCGTTGGTCGGCGGAGACTCCCTCGGCCAGACCGACCCCGACGGCCTGCTCGTCACGAAGACTCCCGCAGCGATGCGGGCCGCTGCCGCCGGCACAGATGGGGCCAAGGCGCAGCAGCTGGCAATCCGCACGGACGACGGACGGTCGCTGGTTGTCCCGGTTGGCCTGAGTGGCAGCGGGGGTGCCTACCTCAGGGACGTCGCGAGTTATGGCGGCGAGTACCACGATGTGGCAGCGGACTACTGGCGGTTCCTCGCCACCGATCGGGGGATCTACCGGCGAACCGACACGATCAACGTCTGGGGGTATCTTCGCTCCCGTGACGGGGCCCAGCCCCCGAACGACCTGTCGCTGATCCTGGCGGCGTACGACGGTTCGACTCCAATCGCAACGGTCCCGGTCAAGGTCGATCGATCAGGCGCATTTGTCGCCAATCTTGGCCTTGACGATCTCCCATATGGCGGATACACGGTCGAGTTCAGGGCGGGCGACGTGTATCTCGGCAGCGTCTGGGTGACCGTCGAGGAGATCCGCAAGCCGTCGTACAGCCTCTCGCTCGCGACGGACCGCCACGTGATGGTCGCGGGCGATCCCGTGACGGTCACGGCCCGTGCGACCTTCTTCGACGGAACGCCGGTGCCGGGCGTCGACCTCGCGCTGAGTGTGTTCGACGCGCAGCCAACCGCCACGACCGATCGGACCGGGACGGCGACGGTCACCGTGCCGGCACAGGGGCGGTGGGATTACTTCTCCGTTCAGCCGGCGCGATCGGAAGAGGCGGAGATCAGCGCTTCGACGACCGTGCGGGTCTTCCCCAGCAGCGTGATGATCGATGCGGCGGCGACGTTCGATGGCGGGCGGATCGACCTGGGCGGAACGCTCAACCGGGTGGCCATCCAGCGACTCGAGGCGGCCTGGCCCGATCAATGGTCAGTCGATGAGAAGGGGTCGCCCGTCCCCAACGCGACGATCTCGGTCGAGGTGATCGAACGGGTGGCCGTGCGCATCCGGACCAACCCTGTGTACGACTTCATCAGCAAGCGGGTGGTCCACACCTACGCCTATCGCTGGGACGAGGTCCAGCGCGACTCTCATGCGCTGACAACTGGCCCGGACGGCGCGTTCGGTCTGCAATTCGCGGCTGACGGCAACCACGACTACGAGATCCGCGTGACGGCGCGGGATGACGCGGGGCGCCAGTTCACTGACTGGGTCTGGGTTCAGGGTCCCCGACGGCCCTACGAAAGCAACAACGGTGGCTCGCTCGTGCCGTACCTCGCAGCGCAGGACTGCGTGGAGCCGGGTCGCGTTGCCGCCGGCATGCCGGAACCTCGTCAGTTGGCGGTTGCAGCGGCCGGTCGCGGCGCGGGCATCGGCCAGACAGGTCACACGGCCACGCGGCAGTACCAGTCCATCCTCCGCGCGTCGTCGGACGATTTGACGCGCAGGCGCGTCGACTCGCCGTCGGGTGACTGGGAACCTCCCCCCGGTACGTACCGCGTCGGCGATGCGATCTGCCTGCGAATGCGCAATGACGCAGGCTCCCTGCCGACCGGTGGAGGGAACCGCTACCTGTTCTTCGCCACCTCGAGAGGGCTTCGACAAACGGTTGTCCAGGATTCTTCACTGTTCAGCTCGACATTCACCGCCGACTATGTGCCAAACGCCTCGATCTGGGGCGTCCGGTTCAGTGGCACCACGTTCACGCCGGTCGAGGAGCCGCACCGGGCCAGGTTCGACTCTGAGCAGCGGCGATTGACCGTCAGGATCACGTCGGACCGCGAGCGGTATGCGCCCGGCGATACTGTTAGCCTCGATGTCTGGACGACTGACATCGCCGGCACCCGGATCTCGGCCGCGGTCGTGCTCCGCGCCGTCGACGAGAAGCTCTTTGCCATTGGCGGCGCGTACGACCAGGACCCGCTGTCGGACCTGTACGCGGAATGGGTGGAATCCGGGCTCCTGTGGACGCACGGATCCCACCCGCTCCCGTTCGTTTTCTGGGCCCGGAATGACGGCGGCGATACGACCGGAGGCGGCGATGACGGCCGCAGCGAATTCGCCGATGTTGTCCTGTTCCGCAAAGTCACCACGAATGCCAATGGCCACGGCCGGGTCTCATTCAAGCTGTCCGACGATCTGACGTCATGGCATATCAGCGCAAGCGCGACGACGAGCGTGCCGCAGGCAGGTACAGGCTCGATCCTGATCCCGGTCGGGCTCCCGTTCTTCGTCGAGGCCACACTGGCGTCCGAGTACCTCGCTGGAGAGCGCCCGACGCTCCGAATCCGTGCCTACGGCTCCGATCTCATTCCCGGCGATCGGGTGACCTACACGATTACCTCGACGTCGCTTGGAATGCCGGCCACGACCGTCCGAGGGTCGGCGTTCGATGATGTCGAGGTGCCGCTACCCGTCCTGCCGGCCGGCGAGCACGCCGTGACCATCTCTGGGTCCGTCCAACGCGATGGAGCGACCTTATCCGATCGTCTGACCCGGCGCTTCGAGGTGGTCGACTCGCGGTTCACCAGAACCCGGACGACGTATGCGGCACTGACACCTGGCCTCCAACCCGAGGGTGGCGTTGGCTGGACAACGTACGTGTTCTCGGACACCGGGCGCGGCAGATACCTTTCGCTTCTCCAGTCCCTGAGCTGGGCGCGCGGCGCTCGCGTCGACGAAGCACTCGCGGCCACAATCGCTCGGGACCTGCTGGTCGAAGAGTTCGGTGTCGACCCCGACTGGCTGCCGAAGGCGACGTTCAATCCCGACCGGTATCAGCGCAGCGACGGCATCGCGCTCCTGCCGTATTCGTCGCCCGACCTCGGCCTGACCGCCCGGATCGCGCTCCTGGCAGGCGACCGCTTCAACCGGGATTCCCTGGTCTCGTGGCTGCAGCAGGTCCGGGATGACTCGATGTCGACTCGTGAGCGTCGCATCGTTGCGCTCGCTGGTCTGGCCGGCCTCGCCCAGCCGGTCCTGACAGACTTGCGACAGGCCGCCGCCGATCCGGGTCTCACCATCCGTGAGCGCCTCTATCTGGCCCTCGGGGCCGCCGCCCTCGGTGACGACGCGACCGCCCGGGCGATCGAGCGCGACCTGCTCGGGACGTATGGCCAGCGGCGTGGAGCGTCGATTCGTCTCCATGTCGGTGCGTCGCTGGACGACACGATCGAGGCGACGTCCCTGGTGTCCCTCGTGGCGGCCCACCTGGGCGAGCCGTTCGCCCCGGACCTCGAGGCCTACGTGGACGTGAATCCGGCCAGGGACGAGCTGTACAACCTGCAACAGGTGGCATTCGTCAGCCGGATGCTTGACCGAACGCCTGCGACCCCCGCTCGCTTCGCCTACACGCTGAATGGCAAGCGCACGGTCGTGGACCTCGGCCCAGGCGAGAGATCCTCGCTGGTGCTCCTGGGGGCACAGCGCGAAGGACTGACGTTCGAGCCGCTGACCGGGAGTGTGAGCGTGGCTACCACATGGCAAGTTCCGCTGGATGTCAGCACCATCAAGCCAGATCCGGAGCTGACCCTCACCCGCACGATGCTCCCCGTGGGTGACATACCGAGCACCTTTGTCGAGGTCAAGTTGACCGCGACGTTCGGGGCGCAGGTGGTGGTGTCCGGCTGTTACGTAGTGACCGACCTCGTTCCCTCAGGGTTGGCTCCCGTCACCCGCCTGCAGGTCCCAGCCTCGGAGGACCCGTCCGCCGCGGGCGGGTTCGCGTCGCCATGGGATATCCAGGCGCAGCGCGTCTCGTTCTGCGTCGGCCCGACGGCAGCGCAGCGCAGCGCGGAGATGCGCTACTTCGCTCGGGTCGTCAGTCCCGGCGAGTACGTCTGGGAGCCGGCGGTGATCCAGTCCACGGCCGCGGCGGACAGCATCAACTTCACCGCCGTGCGCCGAATCACGGTCCGCTGACCTCGGGGCGTCCGTCCGGGTTTCTGCCAGATGCGCATGTGGTGAGCATTGGGCCATGCCTGTTCGCGCTCAAACTGTGGCATGATGGTCCTCAACGTGATATCATCAATAGTGATATGAGTAATGGCGTTCCCTTCCAGGTGCAGCTGACGCGCGGCCAGCATCGGCGGCTCAAGCGGCTGGCGGAGTCGCGCGGAGTGTCCATGGGCTCGATCCTCCGGGAGAGCGTTGCTGACTACCTGACCAGGGCGCCAGTGGAGGAGGATCCGGCGTTCGGGATCATCGGGCTGATCGACGACGATGGCCCGACGCCGCATGGCGACCCGGCGGTGGAGCACGATGCCTACCTCGCCGACGCGCTCGAGGCGGAAGGGGACGCGGTATAGCGCCCGGCGCGGTGACCGGCGTCCTGCTCGACACGAGCGCCATCTTCGCCGCCGCGAGACCCAGGTCGGACCACCACGCCGCGGCCGTCGCTGCGTACCGAACCTTGCTGACCGGATCGCAGCGACTGGTGACCACTGACCTGATCGTGGCCGAACTTCACCCCCTCTCGCTCGCTCGCGTCCACCCAACGTTCGGGCTCGACCTGATCGACCGGCTGCTGACCTCCGACCGGATCGAGATCGTGGCGGCCGGGCTCGAGCGCATGGCTGCGGCGGCCGATCTGCTGCGCCAGCGACCGGGGAGGGCGTACTCGCTCGCGGACGCGGTGTCGTTCGTTGTCATGCGAGAGCTGGGGATCAGCCGCGCCTTTACCCTCGACGCCGACTTTGTGGCAGAGGGGTTCGAGGTCGTTCCCTGACGGGCGAGTAAGAAGGGGCCCAGGCTCCCGCGCCGGATGATGTGCTACCTTGTCGCACATGCAACAGATCGGGATTCGGGAGTTGCGCCGGCAGGCGAGCGCGATTCTGCGACTGGTGGCAGCCGGTGAAACCGTGGAAGTCACCGATCGCGGGCGTCCGGTCGCCGTCCTCCTGAGATCGATGCCGAGTGGCCTGGCCCGCCTGGAACGGGAGGGTCTCGTTCGTCGGGCCGAGGGCGATCTCCTCGAGCTGCTGCCAGTCCGGCTCCCGGCGGGTTCGAAGGCTCCGTCGCAAATGGTCTCCGATGGGCGAGCTGATTGAGCGCTTTCTATCTCGATAGCTCGGCGTTCGTCAAGCTGCTCGTCGTGGAGGCCGAGTCAGCCGCGGTCCGGACGTATCTCGCCAAGCCCGACGTTCGTCGCCTTTCGTCCGCGCTCCTGCGCACCGAATCCCTTCGAGCCGTTCGCCACCTGGGGCCGGATGCCCTGGCGACGGTGCGCGAGGGCCTGCGACGGGTCGACCTGATCGGGATCGACGATCGCATCCTCGATGCCGCGGGCACGCTGGAGCCCGGGGTGCTCCGAACTCTTGACGCCATTCACCTCGCGACGGCGATGGCGGTCGGCGACGACCTCGAAGCGATCGTCACGTATGACGACCGGATGATTGCGGCGGCCCGACTGCTTGGGCTCCCAACGGCGTCGCCGAATTGAGCGACCGCCGACGGGAGACGTCAGCGACGGCGATCCAGTCGGCCGCTCCTAATCGAGCGCGGCTGCGACTCGCTCCAAATCGCGGCGGTGGATGATGCGAGCAACGAGGAAGCGCGCCTCTCCGTCGCCGGTCTCGTCGGCCGCAACCGCTCGGTACAGGACACGGTAGTCGCCGACGCGCAGCGGTGCCACGGAGCCGCTCCCACCAGCGGCTTGACATCGAGGTTGGTTTCTCCGGCCGCCAGGCTCTCGAGCGTCTCGCGCAACCGAGTCAGCGTCTCGCCTCGGCCGATGCGGCGCAGATCACGCTCGGCGCGCCGGGCCAGGACGACCGAGCCCATCGCGCCCGATCAGTCGTGGTCAATCGCCGCGAATACCTCGGTGGCGGCGCCCGCCCGCCCCTTCCGCAGATCGGCATTCGCTTCGCGGATCGATCGCGCGAACGCCGGCGCGCGAGCCAGGACGAAGTCCTCCAGCTGATCGGGATCGAGTGCCACCATGGCCGTCACCGGTCGGCCGTAGCGGGTAATGATTGCTGGCCGACCCGTGCGCATGACCTCGTCGACCACCTGACTCGGGCGGCGGCTCAGGTCACGGATGCTGATCGTGGACATTGGTAGCACCAAGCTTGGAGTTGTTTGTATAAGTGTCGTACATGGAGCCGCGAATAGCAAGAGATCCAACGTCAGCCAGGAAGTGGTGATCGTACCCGATCGCTGGAATCAGACCTTGTCTAACTAGAACGGATGTTCTAGTATCGGCGTCCGATGTTGACCGCTCGTGGTGATGTGGACGCCGCTGTCGCGAGCCTGCGGGCTCGCTGGGGTGCCGCAGCTCCGCGGGTGATGGGGGCTCTGGCGATCGCGCCGCTTCCGGATGAGGCGCCCGAGGTCCAGCCCCGCTACGAGCCCGGACCGGACGACCGGATCATCCATACCGGGTTCGCCGCACTCGATGCGATCCTGGGGCGCGGTGGTCTCCCGCGCTCGGCGAGTGTCGCCATCCGCGGCGACGGTTCGAGCGGCCGGACCACCCTCGTCATGCGGCTCGCCGCCGAGGCCCAGGCGACCGGCGCCATCGTGGCCTGGCTCGATCTCTCGCGCAGTTTCGATCCGGTCGAGGCGGTCGCCCGGGGCGTCCATCTGGAGTGGCTCGTGGTCATCACCCCGGAGACGCTCGGCGAGGGCCTGGCCATCGGTGGCGCGCTGCTTGCCGGGCGCTCGGTGGACCTGCTCGTCCTGGACCTGCCCGGCGGGCGTCTTGCGGCCACGGATCGTCCGGCCGCCATCGCCGACCGGCTCGGGCGCCTCGCCGCACTCGCCCGGCGGTCGGAGACGCTGTTCGTCGTGCTGGAGCCGCCGGGATCGGGCGGCGGTCTGGCGGGTGCGGTTGCCGAAGCGACGAGCCTGCGCCTGGAACTCTCCCGGCGCTCGTGGGTTCGCCTCGGGCGCGACATCGTCGGTCAGCGCACGGAGGTGCTGGTTGCCCGGAACCGCTACGGCCCGCCCGGGCGCCGGGCGACGCTCCGGATCCGCTATGCGGAGGGTGGCGAGCGTGACGCCTGCCTCCGCCGGGACGACCTCCTGCTTGATGAAGCCCCCGATCCAGCCCCCGCGATCCAGCTCGAACGGACCCACCGCGATGCGACTGCTCCACCTCTACCGGCCACACCTTCCCCTCGCACTCGCCCAGGCGCGAGTCTCCGCGCCCTTCCCGCCGGGCCCGCTCGTCCTGGGCGGCCGGCCGTGGGATCCAGGCCCGGTCATCGACGCGAACCCGGAGGCCCGGGCGCTGGGCGTCCGGCGAGGGATGCCGCTCGGGAGCGCTCACCGGCTCGTTCCTGAGGCGACCTTCATCGATCCGGCTCTCGAGGCGGACCGGGCGAGCGCGGAGGCCGCCTTCGAGGTGCTCGGTACGTTCAGCCCGGGCGTGGCCGGTAGCGCGGAGCCGGGTGATCCGGCCTTCGGGCTGTTCGAGGTGCAGGTCGATGGTCTCGAGCCGCTGTGGGGTCCAGAGCTGATCCTCGTCGAGCGGCTGGCCGCGGCGCTCGAGGGCTCGCTTGCTGTGGCCCGTTCGGTCCGGGCCGGGATCGCCGGGACCCGGTTCACGGCCACGATCGCCGCGATCCATGCCCGGCCGGGCGCCCCGGTCATCGTGCCAGTCGGGGGAGAGGCTGCCTTTCTGGCCCCGTATCCGTCGCCGCTCCTGACTCCCGATCCGGATATCGGGGCCCGGTTGGCGCGGTTTGGCCTGCGCCGGATCGGAGCCATCGCCGAACTGGCCCGGTCGGCTCTGATCGCCCGGTTTGGTGAGGAGGGGGCCCGGATTCACGCCCGGGCCTGCGGTGAGGAACTGGAGCCCTTCCGGCCGCGCCGGGCGCGGGAGCGGCTGACGCTCTCCCTCCCGATCGAGCCACCCACGGAGAACCTCGAGCCGCTTCGCTTCGTCCTCCATCGAGTTGCCTCGGCACTCGCGGGCCAGTTGATCGCGCGCGGCCTGGCAGCCTCGAGCGCACATCTCCACCTGGACCTGGACCTCGCCTTCGCTCGGGCGGGGACACCGTCCGAGCTGGACGTGGAGCAGCGCTTCCCCGAACCGACCGCCGACGCCGAGGCGATCGAGCGTCTGCTATTCGCCCGACTCGAGCGAACCCCGCCGCCGGCCGCGGTCGCGCGCCTGGGCCTGGAGCTGGACGGCACGACCCCGGCGGCCGGACGGCAACTCCTGCTCTTCACGCCGCAGGCCGCCCGCGGCGCCCGGCTCGAATGGCAGCTGGCCCGGCTTGCCCTGACCTACGGAGAGGACCGGGTCCGGCGAGTCGTCCTGACCGACCCGGAGGCGCCACTGCCCGAGACGCGCTGGGGCTGGCAGCCGGTGACCTCGGGCGAACGGGGAGTGGCGGGCGAACGGAGAGCGGCGGGCCAACGGGGAGTGCCACGATGACTCGCCTCCTGCGCGAACACCCGCCGATCGAGGCCGAGCTGGGCGACGACGGAACGCTCGTCGCGATCCGCTGGAATGGTCGGCGCGAACCCGTCGAGGTCTGCAACCGCTGGCGGGTCGAAGAGGCCTGGTGGCGAGGGCCGATCGCGCGCGACTACTTCAAGGTCGCCGGTGAGCGCTGGCTAGCGCTCGTCTACCTCGATCGGGTCGACGGCTCATGGCACCTGGAGCGACTCTACGACTGAGGCAGCAGCATCTGGTGGTGCTGCGCGCATGGCTGCCCGTTGGTTCCGACGCGCGACTGTCGGTCGACGCGAGACGCCAAGCGCCTCACGGCGTGCCTCGTCGCCCTGGTTGCGCGACTCCCAGTCGCGTTCCAGGTAGCTGGAGACCGTCCCCCGGCCACTGAATGCCTGCTGTCGACCAGCAGTCGCACCCGCGGCGAAAGGCGCACACCCGCGGCCTCTCCTCACGGACCCTGGCATGTAGCGCTGTATCGCACGTTGATCGTGACCAACCCGCCGAGAGGGGCGACGGCGACCTCGACCTGACAATCCTGTGCACGGGCCATTTCGAGGACAAAGCTCCCGTCTTCGAGCGGGCCGTTCAGGGCATCCGTCTTGTACCCGGCTCGCTCGAGCTCGTTCTGCATCCAGGTCGCGATTGCCCTTGTATCGCCGTCATCGAGCACAAAGGTGGCCGACACCGGGCCGGACGCGGCTTCCTCGGCGGGCGTGGCGCCCGGGTAGACCGGGAAATCGGCGGGCACGGCGTCCCAGATGCGGCCCCAGTCGGTGTCGGTCTGCCCGACTTCGGGTTCCGGGCTTAGGGCATTCGTAGTGGCCGGCGACGGCTCGGCCGAGGCGATCGACGTGGGGGAGGGGCTCGGCGCTGGGGCGGTCGGACTGCATGCGCCGACGACGATCGATGCCGCGATGCCGAACCACATCGCGAGCGCGCGCCGGCTCGACCCGGAACGGCGCGGCTGTGCAGTGGTCATGCGTTTCATCGTAGCCCTGAACATGGCAGGACCCCGTCGCCCCCAATGCGACGGGGTCCTGCTGGGTCGTCCGGAGCCCCCAGGCTGCGGAGACGTGGGTGATGCGTCAGGTGTGCGCTGTCTGGGCCGCGAGCGCCGCCGGAAAGAGTCCCAGGATCAGCAGCATCGCCAGCGCGACCATCGCCACGATCCGAACGATCGTGTAAGCGATCTGGCGCGGAGGTGCGTGCACGCCGTTGGGACGCCGACCCGGTCGGTCGTGTTTCACGATCACACATAGAACGTTTGTTCTATGATGGCTGGCCCCCAAGTCTGTCCCAGTCCGCCCCCAGGACGGAGGCGATCCATGGTCCAGGTCCGATACGCGGAACTCCACTGTCACACCAACTTCTCGTTTCTCGATGGCGCTTCGGCGCCAGACGACCTGGTCGAGCGAGCCGTGGAGCTGGGGCTGACCGGCCTCGCCGTCACGGATCATGCCGGGCTCTATGGCACGGTCCGCTTTGCCAGTGCGGCGCACGCGGCTGGGCTCCATCCGGTGGTCGGGCTCGAGATCGAGTTGCTGGACGCCGCGACCCCGGATCCTGACGGGATCGTGCTGGCTCCGCGTCGATCGCGCCGGCCGGCACGAGGGGGCCCGCGCAACGCTGGGGAGGCGGCCAGCCGCCTGCTGCCCGATGCCTCCGATGGCCTCCCAGCTCGCCCTCGTCCGTTGCGCACCCTGCTTCCCGGGCATCGTGACCCGGTCAAGGAGGATCTGCGAGGGATCCGCGAGCGGACCCGTGGGCCGCATCTCGTGCTGCTGGCTCGCTCGCAGGTCGGCTGGCGGAGCCTCTGCCGGCTCGTCTCGCGGGCCAATATGGCGGGCACCAAGGGCGTGCCGCGGTTCAGCCAGGCGCTGCTCGCCCAGCACACCGAAGGACTGGTGGCGCTGTCGGGCTGTGGCGAAGGGGAACTGGCCCGCCGGCTGCGGGCGGGCGATCGGGCGGGCGCGCGTGCCGTCGCCGAGCGGTATGCCGTGCTGTTCGGGCGTGGGGACGGTCCGGCGACGAGCGGCTTCTTCATCGAGCTGGCGCACCACCTGCTCCCCGACGATGACTGGCTTGTCTCCGAATCGACGGCGCTGGCCGCAGAGCTGGGCGTGCCGGTGGTGGTCACCAACGACGTCCACTACGCTCGAGGCGAGGATCGCGAGCTGGCCGATGTCCTGACCGCGATCCGCCACGGCCGGACGCTCGACACGCTCGGCGATCTGCGCCGGCCGGATGGCGAGTCGTACCTGAAATCGGGCGCGGAGATGGCCGCGCTGCCGCCGGGGGAGCCTGCGTTCCTGGCCTCGGACCCGCGAGCCGGACGTGCCTGGGCGGAGGGGATCGCGACGGCATCGGAGCTGGCGGCGTCGTGCTCGATCGATCTCGGCTTCGAGCAGTACCGCTTCCCGGGCTTTCCGGTGCCGAAGGGGGAGACGCCGTTCAGCTATCTCGTGGAGCTGTGCCAGAACGGCGCTCGCCGGCGCTATCACCCGTTGACCCCGCCCGTGGTCCGCCAGCTCGCCCACGAACTGGACGTGATCGAGCGGACCGGCCTCGCCGAGTTCTTCCTGATCTGCTGGGACCTGATGCGCTTTGCGAAGGAGCGCGGGATCCCGGCGCAGGGCCGAGGAAGCGCGGCGGGCTCCATCGTGACGTATGTGCTCGGCATCAGCCGGGTGGAGCCGATCCGCCACAACCTGCTCTTCGAGCGGTTCATCAATGAGGGTCGGACGACCTACCCGGATGTCGACATCGACTTCTCTTCTGAGCGGCGGGAGGAGGTCATCCAGTACGTCTACGGTCGTTACGGGCCGGAGCACACCGGGATGGTCTGCAACCTGGTCACCTACCGGGCGCGGTCGGCCGTGCGCGAGGTTGGCAACGCCCTGGGGTTCCCGCGGCCGCTGGTCGATCGGGTGGCAAAGGCGCTCGAAACCTACGACTCGGTGATGGTCCGGCGGGACCTGGAGGCGGACGGGGGGTTCGCCGAGTTCTTCCGGGTGCCGGGGGTGGGCGAGGCGCCCGAGGCGGGTGCGGCCGTGCGCAGCGGGGAGCGGGGCCTGACCGACCGGATGGGCCAGCTCAACCATGTGCACGGCGGGCGGCTGGCGCCGGTGGTCGAGCTTCGCGCTGGTGGTCGCGGAGACGATGAAGGTGGCCCCGGCGACACCCCGGCCAGCGTGGCCTGGCTGCGCGCTGGTCGCGGCACGGGCTACCAGGGCGACCGCGAGCGGCTTATCGCCCCGCCGCTGGTCGAGGGTCGCCAGGTCGATCCAGAGAGCAGCCAGCTGGAGCCGCCGGCACGCGCCACGGACCGGCTGGGGCGGCCAAGCCGTTGGGATTCGCCTGCGCCAGCGGCCGGGACGCTCAGGCGCGGCGAGGCGCACAGTTCAGTCGCCCGGGTTGAGCCGGAGTCACCGCCTCAGCCACGTGGCGGTTCGACGGTTGGCCTCAGTGACTGGGAGCGCTGGCTGGAGTTCTGCGCCAGGATCGATGGCTTCCCGCGCCACCTCTCCATCCACAGCGGCGGGATGCTGGTGACCGCGGCCCCGCTCATCGATATTGCGCCGCTGGAGCGGGCGACCATGGCGGATCGGGTCGTCGTCCAGTTCGACAAGCGCGACGTCGAGACGCTCAAGCTGATCAAGCTCGACCTGCTCGGTCTGGGGATGCTGGCGGCAATGGACGAGACGCTCCAGTTGATCGAGCACGACTGTGCGGTCTGCCTGGATCTCGATCGCCTGCCGGAGGACGTCCCGGAGGTCTTCACCATGCTCCAGGCGGCCGACACCGTCGGCGTCTTCCAGGTCGAGAGCCGGGCCCAGATGCAGACGCTCCCCAAGTCGAGACCGCAGAACCTGGACGACCTTGTCGTCGAGGTCGCGATCATCCGGCCGGGCCCGATCCAGGGCAACGCGGTCCACCCGTACCTGCGCCGCAAGCAGGGGCTGGAGCCGGTGACCTACCTCCACCCGAGCCTCGAGCCGGTCCTGAGGGATTCAATGGGGGTGATCCTCTACCAGGAGCAGGTCATGCGCGTCGCCATCGAGGTCGCCGGGTTCTCCGCCGCGGAATCGGACGGGTTTCGACGGGCGATGGGCACCTGGCGCTCGAGCCGTGAGATGGAGAAGCTGCATCGCCAGTTCGTCGACGGCGCGCTTCGTCAACCGGGGATGGAGGAGGCGACCGCCGAGGAGCTGTTCCGGCAGGTCGCGGCGTTCGCGTCATTCGGGTTCGCCAAGTCGCACGCGGCCGCGTTCGCCCGGACGGCCTACGAATCGGCCTTCCTGAAGCTGTTCTACCCGGCCCAGTTCCTGGTCGGGCTGATCAATGCCCAGCCGATGGGCTTCTACCCGGTGGAGGTGCTGGTCAATGACACGAAGCGCCACGGGGTGGCGGTCCTGCCGGTCGACATCAATGCCTCTTCGTACCGGACCACCACCGAGTGGGTGGGCCATCCCGGCTGGGCCCTGGCTGGCACGGCCGGTGACGACGGGTCGCGCGACGACGACCCGGGCGAGCCGTTGCCGGAGGGGAGTGGCGTTGCGGCCCGGCCGCGCCCGGTCCGCTCGTCGGCCTGCGTCATCCCTTCGGCCGCCGCCCGTGAGCGCTGGATCCCCGAGGCTGCCACCGGCTGGGGGGTCCGCCTGGGACTCGGCCTGGTCAAGGGGATCGGCGAGCAGCACGAGAAGCCGCTCGACAGTGAGCTGGCGCGCGGACCATACGAAAGCCTGGCTGAGGTGGTGGAGCGGACCGGGTTGCCCGAGGAGGTCCTGGAACGATTGATCCGGACCGGGGCGCTCGATTCGCTGGGGCGGCCGCGGCGTGAGCTGCTCTGGCAGCTCCGCGAGGTGGCCGGCGCGTCACGGGGTCGGGTGGACGGGAGAGTGGTGCGGGGTGCGGCCAGGGTGGGCGGTGGCCGGTTTGTCGCGGCCGGGCGCCCACTGGACCTGCGCCTGCCGGCGACCGATGCCCCGCTACTCCCTGAGCTCACCGAATCTGAGCGGGTCGGCGATTCCTATGCCGTGATCGGACTGGATGCCCGACGAC
>JANPDO010000364.1:0-1736 GCA_031431535.1 Chloroflexota bacterium | reverse complement strand
CCGGGCGCTCCTGCGCCGGGTCCCGATCTTCCTCGAGCTCTCCGAGGAGGACCTGTCGTCGATCGCGGACGGGGCCGAGCCCGTGGAGCTGGCCGCCGGCGACGTCCTGGCCAGCGAGGGCGAGCCGGGCGACGCGCTCTTCGTGATCGTGTCCGGCGAACTGCAGGTCGTGAAGCGGTCGCGAACGACGGACGTCCCGATCGCGCTCCTTGGACCCGGCGAGATCGTCGGCGAGATGGCGATCTTCGAGGCGCTGCCGCGGAACGCCTCGCTGCGGGCCGTCGCCCAGACGAGGGTCATCCGCATCGGGCGCGACGTGGTCCTCGACCTGCTCAGCACCCGGCCAGCGGCGACCCTGTCGATGCTGCGGACCGTGATGGGCCGCCTGCGCAGCACGGAGGGGATGCTCAGGGAACGCGAGAAGCTGGCTGCGCTCGGGACGCTTTCCGCGGGCCTGGCCCATGAGTTGAACAACCCCGCGGCTGCCGTCCAGCGCAGCGCCGCGCTGCTCCAGGATGGCCTGGACCGCTGGGCGGCCGCTACCGGCGCCCTTGGGACGGTGGTCGACGATCAGGAGCACGCGACGATCGTGGCCGGGCTCGCCGAGGAGGTCGCTCGCCATGCCGGCTCGCCGGTGCCGCTCGACCCGCTGGACGCGAGTGACCTCGCCTGGGAGCTGGAGACGTTCCTCGCCGAGCGCGGCGTGGCAGACGCGGGCGAGCTCGCTTCGGCGCTCGTCGGTGGTGGCTGGGATCGCGCCCACCTCGATCGCATCGAGGCGGAGTTCCCGGGCGATGCGCTCGGCCGGATCGTCCGCTGGGTCGCCGCCGGCAGCACGGTCCACGCACTGGTGGGCGAGGTCGCGACCGGTGCCGGACGCATCTCCGAGATCGTCAAGGCGGTCAAGGAGTACTCGTTCATGGACCAGGCGCCGGTGCAGCGAGTGGACGTCCGCTCCGGGCTGGACAACACACTGGTGATCCTGCGCCCCAAGCTCAAGGCCGGGGTCAGCGTTGTGCGCGAATACCAGCCGGACCTGCCCGAGATCGAGGCCTTCGGCAGCGAACTCAATCAGGTCTGGACGAACATCCTGGACAACGCGATCGACGCCATGGGCGGACACGGTGAGATCCGGATCCGCGCCTTCACCCGGGACGCGGACCTCGTCGTTGAAATCTGCGACAACGGGCCGGGCATGCCACCGGAGGTCCGTGAGCGGATCTTCGAGCCGTTCTACACGACCAAGCCGCCCGGCAGCGGGACCGGTCTCGGTCTCCACATCTCGCACAACGTGATCGCGCGCCACGGCGGCCGCATCGACGTCAGGTCCAGGCCGACCGGGACGTGCTTCGAGATCATCCTGCCGCGCGAGCCCCACGCGGGCTGACTGTCGATGGTGGTCACACCCGGCCGCCGGGGACCCAGACGTATAGTGACGACCGTCCGCTCTCCCCTCCAGTGAGAACCGATGCTCTCAACCGCGCAACCCACCTGCTTCCTGATCGCCGACATCTCCGGCTACACGGGCTACCTCGCCGACGTGGAGCTGGACCACGCGCAGGACATCCTGGCGGACCTCATCGGCGCTGTCGTCACGGCGCTCCGGCCCAACTTCCGGCTGGCCAAGCTCGAGGGCGATGCCGCCTTCACCTTCGCGCCGGTCGAGACGATCGACGGGTCGATGCTGCTCGATACCATCGAGCGCTGCTACTTCGGGTTTCGCCGGCGCCGCCGGG
>JANPDO010000363.1:0-1583 GCA_031431535.1 Chloroflexota bacterium | reverse complement strand
GGGCACGTGCAGAGCGCGGTAGCCGTGGCTCCAGCCAGGCGTCGACGAGGGCGATCGAGAGACCGATCAGGGCGACCAGCGCGACGAGCGTGGCGACCACGACGGGATCGTGGTCGAGGATCCGGAAGTCCGGGTTTTCGGCCTGAATGAGCATCAGGGAGCCCAGCGCGACCGCGATCGGTATCGTCAGAAGTGCTCGCTCCAGCCCCGCCCCGGGGATCCACGGTCTGACAACCACCCACACAACCCCGGCGAACGGTCCCAGGAAGAGTCCTGTGAGGATGACGCCCGCGCTGCCACCGAGTGTGATGTCACCGACTCGATTGCCGTTCTCGGTGAACGCTCCCACAGCGTCTGGGTGCAGCAGGGTCGCGATCCGCATGACGACGCGTCCACCGATCCCCGCGACCAGCAGCCCGACGACAAGGCTGGCAAGTCCGCCCCGGGCGATGTCGCGCAGGATCTCGTTGACGGGCGAGGCGGTCTCCGTCGCGGTCATGGCTTCGACCGGGCTCGCAGTCGGCGCCGCTGTCTCGATCATCGTCAACCTTCGCCAAACGTTATATCGGTAGGCGCTATATATCGAAACGGAGGCCTTGCTGTCAAGGGAGCGCTGCCGGCAGGCAGCACCGCATCTCGTCGCGGAGTGCCTTGAGCGGGCTGGCACAGAGGTCGGATATTGGGCGTCCGCCAGGATCTGGAGCCGCTCAGACCGCCGCCGGCTCCGGGTCCGTAACCTTCGTCGCCAGCTCCGCTAGGAGCGGGTCGGTCCAGGTCCACGCCGCGCCGTGATGCTTGCCGACGGCCCCGTGGCGGGCCGCCTCAACCCGCAACGGCAACCCGAAGATCTCGATGAACCCGACCGCCGACGCGTGGTCGAAGGCGTCGCCCTCGTCGTATGTGGCCAGGCTCTTGTCGTACAGCGACATCGGTGAGCGCCGGCCGGCGATGATCGCCTGCCCGTGGTCGAGCCGGATCCGGACCTCGCCCGACACGACCCGCTGCGACGACGCCACGTATGCGCGCAAGTCGCGCGACAGGGCGCTGAACCACAGGCCGTCGTAGATCAGGCGGGCCAGCTCGTCCGCCACGAAACGGTTGAAGCGCAGCGTGTCACGCGACAGGGTGAGCCCCTCCAGGGCGCGGTGCGCGGTGTGCAGGATGGTCGCCGCCGGGGTCTCGTAGATCTCGCGGCTCTTGATCCCGACCAGGCGGTCCTCGACGTGGTCGATCCGCCCGACACCGTGGGCGCCGCCGAGCGCATGCAGCCGCTCGACGAGCGTGACCGGGTCCAGCCGATCTCCATCAAGCGCGACCGGGACGCCGCCCTCGAAGTCGATCGAAACCTCGACGGGCGCGGGGGCATCCGCCGGCGCGACCGACCATTCGTAGGCGTCGGCGGGTGGCGTGACCCACGGATCCTCGTGCTTTCCGGTCTCGCACGAGCGGCCCCACAGGTTGACATCGATGGAGTAGGGGGACGCCTTGTTGATCGGGATCTCGATCCCGCGCTCGTGTGCGTAGTCGATCTCCTGATCCCGGGTCAGGCCCATCCCGACCCGCATCGGCGCGATGACCTCCAG
>JANPDO010000362.1:0-3400 GCA_031431535.1 Chloroflexota bacterium | reverse complement strand
GCCGGTCATCGACCTGGGTCGACCGCATCAGCGAGGGACGGGCCTGGACCCGGCGCGCGACCGCCGGAGCTGGCAATCCCGGGGTCGGCGGCGAGTGCTGGTGGCTGGGCTCGGTGGCGTATGGGAAGGCGCTTCCCGACGAGGTGTCGGTCGTCATGTCGGATACGGCCGATGCGCCCGCGACCGGTCCATCGCCTGACGACGAGGAACCCGACGACGAGGAACCCGACGACGATCCACCCGACGGTGAGCTACCCGACGAAGAGGAACCTGCCCAGGTCAGCCCACTCGCGGCGTCGATGGCGGGTATGTGACCTCCAGCCGATGCCGGATTGTCAGCGACCGGCCAACGGGCGTGTGCTGCGCCTGCAGTGTTGCCGGTCGCAGGGGTCCGCTGGACGCGACCGCGGCGAGCGGTGGTCGGCATCGGTTCGGCGGGCGTGCGCGAGACGGGTGCACTGACGGCGGTGATTAGGCCCCGCGGCGCATCAAGACCACGCTCGTGCGTCAGCCGTTGCAGGGCCAGCGGTGTCCCCCTGCCCCCGGCAAGTTCCTTCTCATAGCCCCGGGTCCGGGCGATCAGCGGAGCGGGTCCAACCGTGGGAACGAGTGCGGGCGCGCCCCGCCACGCCGGCACGCCGGACCGTTCGCCTGAGACCGCACCGGCGTTGGCAGGCGCCGAACCATCGGATGCCGGCTGCGAACGGCCCCAGGGCAGGAATCGCTGGAGCGACCCAAAGTCCATCCGCGTTTCATCCCTCAGTTGCGCGCCGGTTCAGCCGGTCGATTTCCTCGACGAACCTCCGGCGAACCGGATGCTCGAGATCGAGAAGCTCCTCGAACGACCAATGGAAGTGATAGGCGACGTACGCGACCTCCTCGAGGAGCCGCTCGGACGCGTACGTCACGATTCCCCCGGCAGGTCACCCGCAAGGTCGATCGTGAATTCGTGCTTGCAGGAGGGGCACGCGACTGACGCGTGGCTGTGACCCTCCGCGTTGACTCGCCGGTAGAGATCCTGGAGGAACGCGAGGTCAGACGCGAAGAGCCCCTCGATCGTCCCGGTTGTCACGCCCTGCACACTGCCGAGCCTCGTCACGACGCGGGCGAGGAGGATGACCGTGAGGTACGCATCGTTCTCGCGGACTCGCGGGTCGCGCTGCGGCAGAATCTCGTCCCGGGCGGTCGCCAGACGCATGACACCATCGCGGTGGACGGTGCCAGCGTCGTCGACGAAGCCGCGCGGGAGGATGAATGGGTATTCGGTGCGTAACCCCGTCGGCGGCCGCAGCGTTGGAACGGCCGCCGCAGCCAGACCGGCGGTCATCTCACTTCACCCGGATCAACTCTTCGCACACGATTGTGCATTCCTCGGTCAGAACCTCGTTGGCTCCGGCCTTGGCGGATCCCATCGAAATCTTCGAGACCCAGCCGTTCATGAAGTTGTAGCGGGCGCATTCGCCGATCTCGTAGTCGTACAGGACGACCGAACCGTTGCGGCGTGCGTCGGAGACCTTGCCCTGGTACATCGCGTAGTGCCAGTTCCAGAGGTCCATTGACGCGCTCTTGGCGCGCTTGAGCGTGATCGTCGGCGGCTTGCGCGAGCCGGGCAGCTTCTTGATCACCGGCTTCCCATCGAAGCCGTTCTCCTTGAGATCGATCACATCGATCTCCGAGGTGATCCCCGACAGCTCCGAGAACTGGGCGATCTCCGTGTTGTCGATCTCGACCGAAAAGTGGTACGACGCGATCCCGTCGTTGGGGAGACTGGGTAGTCCACCGGGCATGTTTCTCGCTCCTTACTCGCTCTGGTCGGGCCTGGGGAAGCGGCCGCTACTCACTGACCGCGGCCCCGCCCGAGAACTGGGCGATTCGGAAGATGACGAACTCGGCCGGCTTGACCGGCGCGATGCCGATCTCCACGACGAGCTGGCCACGGTCGATGACGTCGGGCGGGTTCGTCTCGGCGTCGCACTTGACGTAGAACGACTCCTGGGGTGTTGCGCCAAAGAGCGCGCCCTGGCGCCAGACGCCGGTCAGGTAGGCGTTGATCGTTCGCTTGACGCGCTCCCAGAGCGCCATGTCATTCGGCTCGAAGACCACCCACTGGGTGCCTTCGAGGATCGACTCTTCCACGTAGTTGAAGAGTCGGCGGACGTTCAGATAGCGCCACGACGGATCGGATGACAGCGTCCGGGCGCCCCAGACGCGGATTCCGCGGCCCGGGAATGCGCGAATGACGTTGATCCCGTGTGGGTTGAGCTGATCGTGTTCGGCCTTCGTGATCTGGAGGGCGAGCGCGATGACGCCGCGGACCACTTCGTTCGCCGGGGCCTTGTGCACACCGCGCTGGTCGTCACTGCGGGCCCAGATCCCGGCCATGTGGCCGGATGGCGGGACGAACTTGGCCTGCCCGGATGGCGGATCAAAGACCTTGATCCATGGCCAGTACAACGTCGCGTACTTGCTGTCGTAGCCGGCCTTGTCGACCCGCCACTCCTTGACCTGCTGGGCGTTGAGGCCCGGCAGCGGATCGAGGATGGCGACTCGGTCGCCCATCATTTCGCAGTGGGCGAGCATGGCCAGATGCACGGCCTGGACGCCTTCAAGGTCGATGATGCCCTGCTCGTACACGGCCATCAGGTCGGGCACCGCGAGCATCGTGACTTCGTCGACCGCCTCGAGTCCGGCAAACCCGGTCCGATCGGCCGTGTTGCCGACATAGTCGTCGGGCGTGACCCGTGCCGGCATGCTTCCCCCGCCGCCGACCAGGGCGAGCGACCCGCTGGCGGGTGTGGCGAGTGCGCCGACCTCTTCGATGATGATTGTCTTGCTCTGGGCCTTGACCATCGTTGCCACGTTCTGCTTGCCCCGGCCGACCGTGACGTTGTCGTACGTCTCCGCGACCTTGCCGCCCTGCTTGACGACGAGCTTGAAGACGCCCTCGGCGGGTTCGGATGCGTCGGCGATGTCCACGGTGATGTCATTGCCAGTCGTACCGGCCTGCAGCGCAGCGACCCGAAACGCGGGCTTGTCCTTGCTCTCCGCGCTCGGCAGCTCGGCGCGTGCGACCGGCTGGGCGCCGTCCGCGCCAACCCGTACGACGTACGCCGCTCCTCCACCGTTGAGGAAGTAGCCGTAGACGGCATGGGCCAGATACGTTCCGGGGACGAACTCCCCGAAACTCGTGGTGAACTGGCCCCAGTTCGTGACGAGGCGCGGCTCGTTGAACGGGCCCTTCTCGGCGAGCCCGACAAAGGCTGCAACGGCGGTTCCGACGCCCTCGATCGGTCGGGAGCCGGCTTGTACCTCCTCGATGTACACGCCGGGCGAGAGGTAGTTCGGCATGTGTCAACCCTTCCTGCGGTGAGCGGATGCGTTAAGCCTCGCGGCCCGGGGA
>JANPDO010000361.1:0-5096 GCA_031431535.1 Chloroflexota bacterium | reverse complement strand
CGCCGGAAAGTCGAGCCTGCACCTTCATCCGGGCGCGGCTCAGCATCGTTCGTGTTGCGGCGTGGGTGCGCCCGAGCACCTCGGCGATCTCCGGACCATGAAATCCACCGGCCGACAGCAGCAGGCCCGTGCGTTCATCGGGGGACAGCGCGGCCATGGCCGCGCTGAGCTCGGCCCCCAGCTCGTGGCGCAGGTGCCGCGCCTCGGGGGTCTCGCCGACCTCGCGCGAGGCCAGAAACGGCAGATACTTCGTTGCCACGGTGGCTCGCCGGCCTCGGCTCGTCGCCAGGTTCGCGCAGACCCGGTACAGCCACGCCCTGACATTGTCGGGCGTTCGCCCGGCCTGGACTTCGCGGACCAGCCGGAGGAACGTCTCCTGGACCAGGTCCTCGGCGGCCGTTCCGCTGTGGGTGATCCCGAGGGCGAAGGCGTAGAGAGCCCGTTCGAGGGTGTCGTAGGCCGCAGCGACGATGTCAACAACTTCTGCCCGCACGGTGGCGCGCGGTCGTACGTCGCCAAAGACGACGTCGGCACCGACGGCAGAATCAAGCATGGGCTCAGGACGCTCATCGCCTCCCGGTGTTACAGCGTCCGATTCCCCCGGCCGCTGATCGGGCACGCGGCCACCTTCTTCGGACGGTATCGCCGGTGGCTAGCGCGCCTGGCGAGCCGTGAGCTTCAGTCTCGACCATCGCGCGCGGGTGTCAAGGCCAGAGGCTCCTCTGAACGAGGAACCGCGCTTGAGACTGATCTGGTCGTCGCGGAGCGGGTCAGGATCCCGAGATGCGGTCGGTTCAACCGCGGACCACGGCCCCTTCGAGCATCGAGTAGGCAAGGCGACCGATACGGGAATGGACCACCGTGATCGCGAGCAGGTCTCGCCGCATCTGGGCCAGGCGCAACAGTCGGATGAGTCGTTCGAGCTCGCGGGTCACGTGAGGCCTCCTGTGCATCTCATCGAGGGGATCTCGATGACATCGGTCGTGTGACGCGGAGCGGCTGGAGGTGTTACCGAGGGGCTCCCTGCGGTGGTTGGCGAGTACCATCGTGACCCCGGCGTGCGGCGGGGTGACGGTCAGCCCGACCGCCGGGACCTTCAAGGTCCACCTCACCGCAGACGCGAGGAGGGCGGTGCGCGTCGCCTGGCTCGTGCTGGGCTGATCGCCCGGCGATTCATGTACTCTCGCCCGCGTGACTGTCGAGCGACGCAACGCGCTGACTGCCAGCCTGGGCCGGGTTGGCGTCTGGAGCTTCGCGCTCCAGACCCTTGCCGCTGCGGACGCCCGGGCCGCCGTCGGCGAGTACGAGTCGCTCGGTAGCCGCTCGGTCTGGATCCCCGAAAGCCTCGGGAGCAAGGAGGTCATGGCTCATGCCGCGATCCTCCTGGCCGCGAGTCGCCGGATGGTGATCGCCACCGGCATTGCCAACATCTACGCCCGCGATCCCATGGCGATGGCCAACGGGGCTCGCGCACTGGCCGATGCCTACCCGGGCAGGTTCGTGCTGGGGATTGGGGTGAGCCATGCGCCGTCGGTCGCGACGCGCGGGGGCACGTATGGGCAGCCGATCGAAACGATGGTCGCCTACCTTGACGCAATGGCCGCGGCTGCCTATGCCGCCCCGAGCCCTACCGAACCTGCGCCACTCCTCCTGGCTGCGCTTGGCCCGCGGATGCTGGAGCTGGCCGCGGAGCGGACCGATGGGGCGCATCCGTATTTCGTGCCGGTGGAGCATACGGTCATGGCGCGGGAACGGCTCGGACAAGGCGCGTTTCTCGCTGTGGAGCAGACGGCGGTCATCGACACCAACGCGATTCGAGCACGCGAGGTCGCGCGGGGCTTTGCCCGGCGGCACCTGGCTCAGCCGAATTACGCCAACAACCTGCGGCGTCTCGGCTGGTCGGATGAGGATGTGTCAGGCGACGGCAGCGATCGGCTCATCGATTCGGTCGTCGCCCAGGGATCCGTGGACAACGTCGCCGCGCGAGTCCAGGACCATCTCGACTCCGGCGCTGACCACGTCTGCGTCCAGCTCCGCTCGGCGGATCCACAGGACACCTGCGTGGACGCTTACCGGGAACTGCTCAGCGCGTTCTCGTAGGTCCCGTCACTGCGGTCTTCCAACTCCCAGGCGCGGTCGAGGGCGTGCCAGGCGATCTTGTCCCGATCGCGGCCGCTCGATCATCCTGCGCGGAGAGAGGCCGGATCGGTGTCGATGCCGATGACCCGCGCGACGCGATCCAGGTCGGCGTCATGCGAAAGCAGCGTGGCATGACTGCGCCATGCGACGGCTGCGATCATGCAGTCGACCATTCCTCGGGGAGTGACGCCCGCGGTACGGCAGCGGCGATAGATCAGTGCGGCGCTGTCGAAGTCGGCGGCGGGGTCAAACCCGAGCAGCTGGAACCGCAGCAGCAGCCGGCGCAGATCAGTCACGCGTTCCTCAGTACGCGCCCCGGCAACGATCTCCATCATGACCGGCTCGGTTACCGCAATCGGGCCGTCGGCGGCAATGAGCGCCGCGAGGCGAAGGTCGACGGCGCTCCCGGTGGCTCGGTCGTATTCGACCCAGGCCGACGTGTCGGCGAGGATCACGCATCGGCCACGAGCGACACGTCGGCCGGAATTTCGTCGATGGCGTGGGCTCCGCGCATCGTGAGCGCTTCCTCTCGGGTCATCGGCTGGCCGGCCAGGTGCCTGAGGGCGAGCGCTACTGCCTCGGTCTTGGTCCGAACTCCGTACCGATCCATGATCGCGCGGACGTGCGCGTCTTCGATCTCAATGTTCGTGCGCAATCTGCTCATACACCAATGATACACAACGTGCATATCACGTGTACCAGGCTGCGGTTCGACGTCCTCCGTCAGCCGGGGTCGCTACGGTCCTCGATCTCCCAGGCGTGGTCGAGGGCGTGCCAGGCGATGCGGGCAGCGGCATAGCGTGCGGTCCACTTGCGGTCGGCGATCGGCGAGCCGTCCGAGGGCGAGCCGAGAACGTCGAGCATGGCCGCGCGCATGCCCGCGATCGCTGGCCGATCGTCCGCCGCAGGCGCCTTCAGGCGGAGGCCGATCTCTCGGGCATAGGCGGAGTCCGCCTCGATCACGTGCCCGATCAGCTTGTCCCGATCGCGGCCGCCACCGCGGGGGCCTTTGCGGAGCTCGGGGGGTGCGTTCGCAGCCACGCGATCGAAGATGGTCCACGCGGCCGCAACGAGGCGCCGAAGACGGTTCGCCTCGGCGGCGCTCGTTGGGCGCCGGTCCGCATCGGTGATTCGACTTGGGACGCCGAATTCTGTGCCGCTGCCGCCTTCGACCTGCTCGACGACCTCGAGGGCTCGGGCGACCACGCCATCTGGGAAGAGCTCGCCTGCTTCCCTTGCAACCGCGGCGTACCGGGGCGCGGCGGCGGCCAGCGCCTCGAGCGCCAGGTCCGCCGTCTTGCCCGAACGCGACCAACCCGGCCAGTCGATCGCGGTCGCGAACGTCTTCATCGTCGTCGTTTCAATGACGACCTCGATCGAACGGGTCACGAGCGCGTGGCCTGAGCCAGGTGGCCGACAAGACTGGCCATCCCGGTGAGATCACGGCCGTCAGGTCCCAGGGCATCGACGAGCGCCGAGGCGACGATCACGCCGTCGGCGCCGGCCCGCGCGATCGCGCGGACATGGGCCGGGCGACTGACGCCAAAACCGACGGCGACCGGAACCGGCGAGACGGCCTTGACCAGCCGGACCAGCCGACCCACGCTCGACGGCAACGAGGCACGTGCGCCGGTCACCCCGACCAGAGAAACGCAGTAGAGGAATCCGCCGCTCCGGCTGCCGATCCGGGCCATCCGCGCCGGTGAAGTCGTGGGCGCGACGAGATAAATTACCGCCAGGCCGACGCTGCGGGCGACCGCCTCGAACGGCGCGCCCTCGTCGGGGGTCAGGTCCGCCACGATCAAGCCAGCGGCCCCGGCGCCCGCCAACCGCCTTACCACCGCCTCGCCGTCGCCGCCGCCGATGACCTGGTTGGCGTAGGCCATCGGGACCAGTGGCAGGTTCGGGCGGGCAGCGCCGATGCGTTCGATCAACCGAAGCGATCGTTCCAGGGTGGCGCCCGCCGCCAGTGCGACTCCTGACGCCCGCTGGAGGGTCGCGCCGTCAGCCAGTGGATCCGAGAACGGAAGGCCCACTTCCAGCAGGTCGGCTCCGGCGTCGGCGGCGGCCAGCGCCGCGGCGAAGCTCGTCTCGGCATCCGGGTATCCGGCCACGACGTAGGGGATCAGGGCGATCCGTCCCTCGGCGCGGGCCCGGGCGAACGCGGCGGCGATGCGGCGCGCGCCCACGGTGTCGTTCGTGCCTGATGCCGAGTTCGAGGGCAGCCCTGAGGGCACAGCATTTGCGCCGTCGGAGGTCCCGGCGGTCATCGGCCAGTCCCCCACGGTTCGACATCGACGAAGCGCTCGAGGGCCGCGAGATCCTTGTCGCCACGCCCGGAGAAGCCGAGCAGCACCAGCACCTCGTCCGGCCATGACCCGCCCAGCCCACCGACGCCGGCGAGCAGCTTTGGCAGCGCCGCGATCGCGTGGGCGGTTTCGAGCGCCGGCAGGATCCCCTCCTTTTGGGTGCAGGTGCGCATCGCGGCGACCGCTTCCCGGTCCGTGGCGGCCGCGACCTCGATCCGCCCGGCTTCGGCGAGCGCTGCGAGCTGTGGCCCGATCCCCGGGGAGTCGAGGCCGGCCGAGGCTGAATGCGCCTCGGTCACCTGGCCGTCCGCGTCCTGGAGCATCAACGAGCGCGACCCGTGGAGGATCCCCGGGGTCCCGCCCAGAATCGCCGCCGCGTGGCGCCCCGTGGCAATCCCGTCGCCGGCAGCTTCGACGACCGCGAGCCTGACGGACGGCTCGCCGATGAACCGGGCGAGCAGGCCGATCGCGTTCGAACCGCCACCGACGCACGCGACGGCGAGATCCGGCAACCGGCCTTCGACGTCCATCAACTGCGCCGCGGCTTCGTCACCGATGCGGCGCTGGAGGTCGCGGACGATCGTTGGGTAGGGATGCGGGCCCATGGCGGACCCGAGCACGTAATGCGTGGTCTCCACGTTGGTGACC
>JANPDO010000360.1:0-2708 GCA_031431535.1 Chloroflexota bacterium | reverse complement strand
AGGCGGGGCGGGTAGGCGGGGCGGGTAGGCGGGGCGGGTAGGCGGGGCGGGTAGGCGGGGCGGGTAGGCGGGGCGGGTAGGCGGGGCGGGTAGGTGGGGCGGGTAGGCGGGGCGGGTAGGCGGGGCGGGCGGCAGTTACCGCCCGGCGGCCGCGAGCATGGCTTTCGCGCCGCTACTGACGAACGAACCCTCCGACCCGAGCCCGATGAACGTGAACCCGAGCCCCCGGAGCGGGGGTAGCGCCGCGGTGTCGTAGATCAGGATCCCAGCAGCCTTCCCGTGCGCACGCGCGGCCGTCGCGACGGCCCCCAATGCGTCGAGATATTGCTGGTCTCCAAACTGCCCCGGGATGCCGAGCCCGTGCGACAGATCGGCAGGACCCACGAACAGCACATCGACTTCGTCGAGCGACGCGATCTCACCTGCGCCGTCCACGAGTGCCCCGTTCTCGATCTGGACAACGCCAACGACCCGCTCGTTGACAACCCGGGCGAGGTCGGCGTGGCCGAGGGCGCCCAGCTCGGCTCCCCGGGTCCTCAGCGCAACCCCGCGCTGCCCGACCGGCGGGTAGCGCAGGTAGCTGACTGCCTCGCGCACCTCAGCGAGCGTACGGAGCTGCGGCAGCATGATCCCCGCGGCCCCGAGATCGAGGGGCCGTCCAACCCGAAGCCGCTCAGCCGACTGGGCGCGGACAAACGGCGCCATCGGTGTCGACCCGACGGCGTACAGAAGCGCAAGGAGGTCCCCCTCCGTCGCGGCTCCGTGCTCGAGGTCCAGCACGATCCAGTCGAAGCCCGCTCGACCGCACAGCTCGGCAGCCAGGGGCGAGGCGAGATCCGAAAACACACCGATCAGCAGGTCACCGCGCCGAATCCGGGATTTGAGGTCTGTCATGTCGCGGATGATGACGCTTCACGCGCCTGAGCGCCCAACGCCCGGCGGTCATGACACACGGTGGTCGCGATGCGCCGTGGGAGCGCCCAGCGGCGGGTAGTCGCGACGCCCGGCGGTTGCGACGCGCGGTCGTCGCTGGCTACGGCCCGTTCACCAGCCCGACCGTGTCCACGACCTCCAGGTCGCGACCGGTGACGATGTCGAGTTCGTGCAGGACGTCGTCATCGAAGGCCGGATCGCTGACTCCGGTGATGTACCAGGGTGAGCCGTTGTCGGCGAGAATCATCCCGTAGCGTTTCAGCGCCTCGGCGATGACCCGGGCATGGGGCGAGAGTCCGACGGTATTGAATGAAGCCTTGAGGCGCACGCGCAGGCCCATCGGCGGCAGCGCGAGCGATGTGGACGAGCTCGCGAAGTGTCGTGCCGGGTAGACGTAGGCCCGACGGGTCTGCGGCGCCGTGAACCGGAGCGCGTGCATGATCGCGCCGGCGGCCACCTCGTTATGGCGGACGAGTCCTGGCAGGATCGGCAGTCCGGCGGCATCGGCGCTGGTCCAGCCGGCCGGGCGGAGCGCGTTCGAGCGCAGGTCCCAGGTTGCCCCGCTCCCGGCTGACCAGGCGCTGCCGACCAGGCGCGCATCGAATAGCTCGTAGAGCTGACAGGCGTCCTTGTCGACCAGGAGGATGTGCCGGTCCGAGCCACCTTCGATTCGGGGGTTCGCCGGGATCGGATAGCCGACATGATCCGATTCGTCGTCGTAATCGAACGCCACGGTTGAGCGCGGCGTCGACGAGCCGACCACGTTGTACGGGATGCCGTACCCAGCGTACGAACCGAAGTCCATGTGAAGCCCGCGGTCGAGCCCGATCGACGCGATCAGGGTGGCAGAGTCCGCGGTAACCGGGCGGCCATTGATCGGGATGTTCCAGACGTTGCTCGCCGGGAAGATCGGGCAGTTGGGGGCGGCCGGCAGGAAGGGGGCTGTACCGCTCGCTGGGGATGGCGTCGGCGTCGGGGTGGGAACAGGAGACGGAGTCGGCGTCGGAGGCGGGGTCGGAGTCGACGTTGGCGTCTGGGTTGGAGTCGGCGTCGGGGTCGGCGTCGGTTTCGGCTTCGGCGTGCGGGGCCTGCTGGCCGCCGATTTCGGGTCGCTGCCGGCCCGGTACTCGGCGCCATCGGTCCAGCCATCGTTGTCCGTCAGGAAGGCGCCTGAGAACACGCTCCAGTTCGTCGTGGTCGGCGAACGACGCGCTGTAATCCGGCGTAGGCAACCCGCCGACGGGCAGGACTCGAACGATGGCGGTCCATTGGCGTGCCCGCTTCGACTCGTCGTAGCAGGCGTGGACGAGGATCCGATGAACCCATGCCTCGAAGCGATCCGGGTCTCGCAAGTGCGGAAGCCGACGCCAGGCAAGGACGAGGGTGTTCTGCACCGCGTCCTCGGCGAGTCCAGTGTCGCGCAGGATCCGATGAGCGACCGTATACAGCGAGTCGCTGTCCTGGTGCACCAGCACAGCGAACGCCTCTCGATCGCCCTTGCGAGCCATCTCGACGAGGTCTCGATCCACCTTGACCTCCAGCGGCCGCGACCGTCATGGACGCGGACTACCCACTATGACGGGAGGCCATGCCCCGAACGTTCAATCGACGCTCCCGTCCACCTGGAGGACTACTATCACCGCCGAACGTCACGATTCGAGGAGCGCGAGAATGGTCCGCCTGCTGCGCAAGCGACTCGACAACCCCGACGAGATTCGCTCCTTCACCCATGGTCGGGTCGAGATCTTCGAGATCGGCGACAACGTCGTTGGGCG
>JANPDO010000359.1:0-14312 GCA_031431535.1 Chloroflexota bacterium | reverse complement strand
AGCCCGTTGAACCGGGTCTTGCCACCCAGGCCTTCGGCCATGCCCCGGAAGATCTGGCTAGTGATGACGCCGGAGTTGCCGCGGGCGCCCATCAATGCCCCGAAGCTGATGGCCGCGGCGATCCGATCGGCCGGCTGGCTGGCAACGGCCTCGGCCTCATCGAGCGCCGCCTTGACCGTCGCCAGCATGTTCGACCCGGTATCGCCATCGGGGACGGGGTAGACGTTCAGGGTGTTGATTTCGTCGACGTGGGCTTCCAGGTTGGCCACGGCCGCGCGGAACGCGTCGAGCAGTCCCGCGCCGTCACACGCGCGACGGGTCATCAGGCGACGTCCGTGCCGCTGTCCGCGAGGTCGCGCGGGCGAGGTGTGGCCGGATCGCTGGGCTCGCTCGCCCCCGGCATGCCGCCCGACGGAACACGAAGACCCCCGACGTGGATCGTCAGCCGCCCGACCTCCCGACCGACACCGCGCCGGACGGCATGGCGGATCGCCGAGTCAACCTGTCGCGCGACCTCTGCGACGGGGACGCCATGGGCGATGGTGAGGTCGAGATCAATCTCCAGCGCGTCGACGAGATGCACGGCGATCCCTGGACTGGCCAGTCCAAGCAGGCCCGCAAGACGCTCCGCCGGCCCTGCTGCAAACCCGGTGACGCCATACGAGCCGACGACCGCCGTCCGAACCAGGTCGATGACCGCCTGGCGGGTGGCCAGCGAACGGCCGGGCGTCGGAATGGCTGGCACGTGGCGACGTCCTCCTCGCAGGCATTCGGATGGCCGAGCTGGGGGCCCCAGGTCGTGTGGTATTCTACCGCTCCTTCTGAGCCCTCCCTGGCTCGCCATCCCATCCGAACCCTCGAGGGACCACGCATGGCCCGTTCCTGCGCAATCTGCGGCAAGACGTCGATGGGCGGTTTCAACCCGCAGTCATCGGGCATGAACCGCGTTCGTGCGCACCGTCGAATGCAGCCCAACCTGCAGCCGCTCGAGATCATCGCGAAAGGCATCCCCGTGCGGGCGCTCGTGTGTACGCGCTGCCGGCGCACGCAATTGAAGGCGGCGAAGTAGCGGCGTAGGCCTTGGCCGACGCCGGGATCCGCGGCCGGCCCCCTTCAGCGTTCGGCGCTGTCAAGCCAGATCGTGAACGGGCCGTCGTTGACAAGTTCGACCTCCATCCCCGCGCCGAACCGGCCTGTGGCCACGGTGACCCCGAGGGCGCCCAGGGCGGATACAAACCGCAGGTAGAGCCGCTCGGCGAGTTCTGGCGGGGCAGCTGTCGTGAACCCCGGACGCCGGCCGCGGCGGGTGTCCGCGTAAAGCGTGAACTGCGAGACGACGAGTGCAGCCGCACCCGTCTCAAGCAGGGACAGGTTCGTCCGACCCTCGCCATCACGGAAGATCCGCAGCTCGGCGGCCCGGCGGGCCAGCTCGTCGGCGATGGCGTCCGTGTCGTCCGGACCGACGCCGAGCAGGATCACGAGGCCCCCGCCAATCGCAGCGATGACCTCGCCCTCGACGCGGACCTCCGCCCGGGACGCCCGCTGCAGGAGCGCCCTCACGGGTAGCTCGGCGGCGGAATCACCCCGTGCTCGCGGATGAACTCCTCGCGCCACCGAGCGGCCTCTTCCGCGTAGACCTCCCGTCCTCCGGTATGGCGCTCGATCACGAGAGACTCGATCGTCGCTGGGACGAGCAGCTCGTAGTCGCGCACGCCATCGGGGTTGTACCCTCCGCCGCCGCGGAGCATGACGACCGGGATGCCCCCGGCCTCGATCTCGTCCATGAAGCGGTGGGCGATGTGCTTTGGCAGCGACGCGAAGGCGACCATCATGTCGCGCGGGATCGGTGGCACGCCGTTGTTCAGGCCAAACTGGTAGCCCTCATCGACGAGCGCGCGGATCAGGCGGATCTCGCGGCCCATGTCCCGCCCCGGAAGGAACAGCGCGGACCCGACGACCACGACATCGACACCGAGCGCCCCGACGAATTCGGCCGTCTCCCGGCTGATCCCGCCATCGACGTGTACCTCTCCGCCGAACACCTTATGGCTAAGCAGTTCCCGGGCCGCGAGCAGCTTGTCGGTGGCCACGTCGCGCATGAAGGTCTGGCCGCCGAACCCCGGCTCGACCGTCATTACCATCACGATGTCGAGGAGTTCCTTGTAGGGCCGCAGCGCGTCGAGCGGGGTCGCCGGTCGGAGGGCGAGGCCGGCGGCGCGTCCGGCGGCGCGGATCCGGCGCAGGATCGGGGCGATCTCCTCCTCCACCTCGACGTGAACGGTAATCGAGTCGCAGCCCGCATCGAGGTACTCGTCGAGATACCGGCCGGGCTCGCTGATCATCAGGTGGGTGTCCAGCGGCAGCTGGGTTCGCCTGCGGAGGTGCTTGATCGTCTTTGCCCCAAACGTGAGGTTCGGGACGAAGTGGCCATCCATCACGTCGAGGTGGATGCGATCGGCGCCGGCTGCGTGGAGGCGGCGCACGGCATAAGCGATGTTGGTCAGGTCGGCATCGAGAATGCTGGCCGCGACCCGGCCCCGTCCGCCGGCCACGGCTACTCCCCCGCTCCGACCGGCAGCGGGTCGACGTGGCGCTCGCCCAAGAAGGCGGCGGCGCTCTCCGCCACCAGCCTGGCGCGTCGCCGGGCAACGGCCGGCGCCGGCGGCCCTCCGGCGCGTTCGGCGGCAAGCTGTCCACAGGCCGCGCCAATCTCCTGGCCCCTGTTGCGCCGGATCGTCGTCTCGACGCCGGCGGCGCGCAGCCATCCGGCAAAGGTCTCGATGACCGGCATCGGACTCGCGGTCCAGGGCGTGTGCGCGACGGGGTTCATCGGGATCAGATTGACATGGGCGTGGTCACCGCGGAGCAGTTGCGCCATGGCCTCCGCATCCGCGTCGGTGTCGTTGACGCCGGCGATCATGGTCACTTCGTAGCTGATCCGCCGACCGGTGGCTCGGGCGTGATCGCGGGCCGCGGAAACCACCTCGGCGACGGGCCACCGCCGGTTAAGTGGTACCAACACGTCCCGCAGCGGGTCGCGGGCGGCATGGAGCGAGACGGCCAGGGTGAACTGGGGTCCGAGCGCCGTCAGCCGCCGGATCCCTGGCACGACGCCGGACGTGGAAACCGTGATGTGGCGGGCGCCCAGGCCGAAGCGGGCCGGGTCGTTCAACGCCTCGATGGCCGCCAGGACGCGGTCCAGGTTGAGGAGCGGCTCACCCATCCCCATGAACACGATGTTGGTGAGGCGACGTCCATCACCGGCCAGTCGCCGGGCCGCATGGCGAACCTGGTCGACGATCTCGGCGGTCCCGAGGTCCCGCCCGAACCCGAGTTCGCCGGTCGCGCAGAAGGGGCACCCCACCGCGCAGCCGGCCTGGCTCGAAATGCACAGGGTGTGCCGTTCTCGCGAACCCGACCTGGCCGGGTAGTGCATCAGGACCGATTCGATCAGGGCGCCGTCGCGTAGCCGATGGAGGGCCTTTTCAGTCCGGCCGCCGTCCGCAATTCGAACCTCCGTATCGGCCAGCGTGTCGAAGGCGAATGCGTCGTCAAGGAGACCGCGCAAGGCGGTCGGCAGCGCCAGCGCGTCGTCGATCGAGTCGATGGTCGCGGCCCAGACCGCATCGACCACCTGTCGGGCGCGGTAGCCAGGTTCTCCGCGCAGCGCCAGCCAGGCCTCGAGCTCGCCGGGGGCGAGTCCCGACAGCCCGGGGTGGTCATCGGTGGCAGGAAGTACCGGAAGATCCATGGGATCGGATGCTAACGCAGCAGGACGCGCTGCCCGACCAGGCCCGGCGCCCCCCGTCGCAACGAGGCGGCATCGGTCACCTCGCGACCGGCCAACTGCGCTCGTTCGATCCGGACCCGGCCGGCCACTGTCGCCAGAGCCAGACCGGTCGCATCCGCGACGAGGGCCCCAGGCTGGTCCCCAGGGACCTGGGCACCAACGCTGGCCTCGTGGATGATCAGCCGGCCCAGCGCGGTCTCCACGAAGGTCCCGGGCCATGGGCGAAAGGCGCGCACCCGGCGCTCGAGTTCGACGGCTGGTCGGTCCGGATCAAGCCGCCCGTCCTCGCGCCGGAGTGGCCGCGTCAAGGTGACGGCGTCGCTCGACTGCGGCACTGTCACGACCTCGCCAGCCAGCCACGGCCCGAGGGACTCCGACAGCAGCGTCGCGGCCAGGGTCTCGAGGGCATCCTCGAGCAGCGGGGCCGTCTCGGAGCCGTCCAGCGCCAGATGGCGTTGTGCCACGATCGGCCCGCTATCGAGACCCTCGTCCATCCGGATCAAGGTGACGCCTGTCTCGGTGTCGCCTGCGAGGATCGTAGCCGGGATCGGGCTGGCGCCGCGATGCCGTGGCAGGAGCGAGGGGTGAAGGTTGAGCGCCCCGTGCCGCAACTCGAGAAGCGCTGCGGGCACGATCTGCCCATAGTCGGCGAGGACCGCAAGGTCGGGGGCCAGGCCCAGGACCGTGGCAACGGCTTCGGAGCCGCGCAGCCGCGCCGGCGTCAGGATGGTTCGAATACCCATGGCATGGGCGGTGGACGCGATCGGGGTCGGCATCAGCGCCTGGTGGCGGCCGGCGAGCCGCGGCGGCGCCGTCACGATCCCGACGAGATCGATCAGGGGCGACTTGGCCAGGATCCGCAGGCTTGGCACCCCGAACCGGCCGCTGCCGAGGAAGACGGTTCGCACGCGCGAGCCGCCGGCCCGCGTGTCGGTCACGCCAGGGTGCTCGTCGCCTCGCGGACCTCCGCGTCATCCTCGTTGCCCTGGCCGACTGCGAGGAGTTCGTCCATCGAATCGAGGTAGTCGATGTAGAGCTTGCCGTCGAGGTGGTCCAGCTCATGCTGGAGTGCACGACCGAGCAGACCGGACCCCGCCACCTTGATCCGCTTCCCGTGACGATCCTGGGCGACCACCCACACCCGCTCGCGGCGCGTGACGTAGGCCACGTACCCGGGAATGGACAGGCAACCTTCCAGGTCCCGGTCGTCGCCGCTCGATCGCACGATCCTGGGGTTCACCAGCTCGTACAGCTGGCTCTCCACTTCGATCACGCAGGCCTGCATCGCCTCGCCGAGCTGGGGCGCCGCCAGGCCGACGCCTGGGGCGGCACGCATCGTGTGGGCAAGGTCATCGAGCAGACCGTGCAGGTACTTGCCAAAACTGTCGACCGGCTTGCCCTTGAGGCGGAGACGCGGGTCACCGAGCAACACGATCGGGCGAACACTCATGCGCGGAGTATAAGGGAGCCCCAGCTCAGTTCGACTTCGGCTCGCCCGTGTCCGTAGTCGAGCCAGCTTCTTCCGGGGCGGTGGCAACCGACGCTCGCATCTCCGACGCCCACTCGCGCGACTTCGAGGCCAATGTTGCACTCGCGTCCGCGGTCACTTCGCCCGCACGCTTGGCCAATGGCGCCGCGCGGTCCGCCGCGATCGCGGTCAACTCTGCGGCTCGGGCGGACAACTCGCGAACCGTTGGCCCGGCACGCTCGGCCAGTTCATCGACAAGTTCGCGAACGGATTCGAGGATGCTCTCGGCGGTCGATGTCCGGGTGCCCTTCGCATCGCCGCTCGGTGGCGCGTCGGCCGTCCAGGTAAAGCTTTCGTCCGCCTGTGGCTCGTCCTCAGGCCGGTCCTGTGCCTCGGACTGTGGCGCTCCCGTCGTCGACTCGGTCATCGCGTTCTCCTTTCTGGTATGGCGATCAATGGTCGCACGAACGCTCGTCGCCGTCGCCTGCCGGAAGTCCTGAACTCAGAGGAGCGATTCGGGGTCAACATCGACCGACCAAGGCGCGTCGACTCCGCCATCGAGCAACGCGGCCGGGTCGTCGCCGCGCAGGATCACGTTCCAGCGCCATCGATCGGCCCGCCGGGCGATGTACGCCGGAGCGGGGCCGACAACCGCGACCCGCCCGCCCCGCTCCGTGGCCAGGGCGCGAAGGCGATCGGCCAGGGAGTGGGCCGTTCGTTCGGCGGCCAGCGGGTCAGCAAGTCCCACCGTCAGCTTGACCAGCCGCCCAAACGGGGGCGACCCAAACCGCTCGCGCAGGGCCAGCTCGGCGTCATAGAATGCCGTCCGGTCACCGGAAGCCGCCGCCTGGATCGCCGGGTGATCGGGCTGGTAGGTCTGGACGATCGCCCGACCGGGCCGCGTGCCGCGACCGGCACGACCGATCGCCTGGACGAGCAACTGGTAGGTGCGTTCGGCCGCGCGCTCGTCCGGCAGATTCAGCGCGACGTCGGAGGAGACGACGCCCACCAGGGTGACCGACGGAATGTCGAGGCCCTTGGCCACGAGGCTCGTTCCGACCAGGACGTCGAGACGGCCGTCCGAGAAGGCATCGATGACGCGCTCCGCGGCGCCGCGATGCGCGGCGACATCACGATCCAGGCGGCCCACCCGAAGCGCCGGAAATCGCTCACGGACCTCGCGCTCCACCCGTTCCGTGCCACCCCCCAGGTAGCGGATCCGCGGTGAGGCACAGGCCGGGCAGCGCGAAGCGATGGGAGTGGCGCGCCCACAGTGATGGCAGCGCAGCGTCGCCCCGGCCTGGTGGTAGACGAGTGGTCGCTCGCAGTCGGGGCAGGCCTGGACGTGTCCGCAATCCCGACACAGCACGACCGACGCCGTCCCGCGCCGGTTCAGAACGAGGATCGCTTGCTCGCCGGCGGCCGTGTCCATGGCGGCGAGCGCCGCTCCGAGGGCGCGCGACAGCAGACCCCTGTGGCCCGCGGCCAATTCCTCGCGCAAGTCGACCACCTCGACGGTCGGCGGCGCGCCGACCGGCCGATCCACCAGCACGACCCGGTCATACTCGCCCACCTGCGCCCGACCCACACTGTCCACGGCCGGCGTTGCAGAGCCCAGGACCAGCGCCGCGCCCGCGAGCTCAGCGAGCCGGATCGCACCATCGCGCGCCTGGAGGCGAGGGGTCCGGTCGCTCTTGTAGGCCGAGTCGTGCTCCTCGTCGACGATGATCACCCCAATATCTGCCAGCGGCGCCAGCAGCGCGAGCCGGGTCCCGACGACGATGTCCGCCCCCCCGGCCCGGATCCGCCGCCACTCGTCGGCGCGCTCTCCGTCGCCGAGACCTGAGTGGAGGATCGCAACCCGCGCGTCGAGATCCGCTCGCAGGCGATCGACCAGCGGCAACGCCAGAGCAATCTCGGGGATTAGGACCAGCGCGCTGCGTCCGGCGTCCAGGGCCGTCCCGATGACCTCGACGTAGATCGCCGTCTTGCCAGACCCGGTGACGCCGTCGAGCAGGAGCGGCCGCGGGTCCCGGGCGCCGATAGCGGCCCGAATCCGCGCCACGGCCTGGGCCTGGGCCGGCAGCAGATCGCTTGCAGGGGGCCGACCTCCGCGCCGACCGACGGGCCGGGTGGCGAGGGGGCGACGAGGCCGCTCCCGGACGTCCGCCTCGACGAGACCCCGGCGGACGAGTCCGGCCACGGCCGCGGTGCTGTGCCGGTCCCCGAGATCCGCTGCAGCCAGCTCGCCGGACGGACTTGCAGCCAGCTCGGTGAGGACCTGGGCCTGGCGTGGTCCGATGGGTCGCCCGGGCAGCCGATCGCCGGTTTCGATCAGCGCCGCCACAGTCCGACCCACCGGGCCCAACCGGATCCAGCGTTCGTAGCGGGGACCGGCGCCGACGCCGGTGAGGACCCATTCCAGCGCGACGTCGCCGCGGTCGGCCATCGCCCGCAACCGCCGCAGCAGCCCGGCTCGGCCATCGGGCCCGGCGAGGTCACGAACCGGACGCGGGCCCCTCGCCAGCTGTTGGAGCAGGTCCTCGGCCGCGGGGTCCACCGGGGCCATTCCCCTGTCCGGCCGCGTTCTTGTGCCCTCCACGCCCTCGGTCTCCGGCTGACGATCTTGCCAGCCTGGCGTCAACTCGGCGACGAGCTCCAGGCGCTCCAGCATCCCGGGTGGCAGCATGGCCCGCAGGACGAGCGCCGGAGGCGCCAGGTAGTGGGTCGCGATCCAGCGAGCCAGGGCCAGCGTCAACGACGGGAGCAACGGCCCATCCGATCGGACCCGGTCCAGGACCGGCTTGGGTGGCGTAGCGAGCGCGGCCAGAGGGGCAGGCGCGGCCAGAGGGGCAGGCGCGGCCGGCGCGTCGGATCCGGCCAGCGCGACTTGCCCGGCCGGCGCGGTGGGTCCGGCGGGCGCATCTGGTGCGTCGTCAGAATTTCGCAGCACGATCGCGAGGGCCTGGCGACGTCCGAACTCGACCAGCACGACCTCTCCCGGCTGGAGATCCGCGAGGGCCTCCGGAACCCGGTAGGTATAGGTTCGATCGCCACCGCGACCCGCCGCATCCACCGCGACCTCGACGTGGCGCGCCACCGACGCATCGGCCGTCGCCCCGATGTGCTCCGCGATCAGCCCGAGCCCGTCAGACGCGAACGCGTCGATCGGCATGGCGCCGACGCTCCTCGGCGATGATCGCGTCGATCTGCTTCGCAGTACGCTCGACCTGGCCGGTCTCGTTGACGACGACGTGGTCGTAGTCGTCCTGTCGCGCCAATTCGATCGCGGCATTGCGCTGACGGAGCTCGAGTTCGTCGGCCGTCTCCGTGGCCCGCGTGCGAAGGCGGGTGATCAACGTTTCGAGGTTGGGTGGGACGACGAAGATAAGGACGGCCTCCGAGACCTGTTTCTTGACCTTCTGGGCGCCCTGGACATCGATCTTGAGCAGGGCATGACGCCCGCTCGATACGGCTTGACGCACCTGGTCCCGCGGCGAGCCGTACCAGTTGCCGTGGACCTCGTTGGCTTCGAGGAGCTGCCTGGCGGCACGCAGCCGCAGGAACTCCGCACGCGACAGAAACAGGTAGTCGACGCCGTTCACTTCACCGTTGCGCGGGGCGCGCGTCGTGCAGGTAACAACGTAGTGGTACTCGGGGTCGTGGGGGCGGGTCCGCATCGCGTCGATGATCGTGTCCTTGCCAACCCCCGACGGCCCGGAAATGATCACGAGCATGGCGCCTGGCATACCGTCGATGATCCCGTCGGGGCGCCCGGGGTCGTCCGAGATGTGGGCGGGTTCGCCAGGGTCGACGTGGTCGACGGGTTCGCCCATCACCGTACGACCGCCCGCAGTCCATCGAGGACTCTTTCCAGCTCCGGCGGCAGCGGGGCCGTTGCCCGAATGAGGTGGCCGCCCGACGGCGAGGTGAGTTCGAGTCGCCAGGCGTGCAGAAAGAGCCGTTCCAGGCCGTCCGGCCCCCGGCGCGAAGTCCCAGTGCCATACACACGATCACCGGCCACTGGATGCCCGATGGCGTCCAGGTGCACCCGAATCTGATGGGTCCGTCCCGTCACCAGGTCCAGGTCCAGAAGTGTCCACTCGGCGAACCGTTCTCGCACGCGATAGCCGGTCACCGACGGACGACCGTCGGGAACCACGGCCATCCGCGTTCGATGCTTTGGGTCGCGCCCGATCGGCGCCTCGATCCGCCCGACGGCGGCGCCAACCGAGCCCTGGACCAGCGCCTGGTAGGTCTTCTTGATCCTGCGAGCCTTGAGCTGGGTCATCAACGAGGCCTGCGCCGCGTCGTTGCGGGCGACCATCAACAGGCCGCTGGTGTCGCGATCCAGCCGATGCACGATCCCGGGGCGCTGCACCCCGGCGATGCCGCCCCAGGTTGATCCATCGCCATGGGCCAGCAGAGCATTAACCAGGGTGCCTCCCGCGTGCCCGGCCGATGGGTGGACGACGAGACCGGCCGGCTTGTCGATGATCAGCAGGTCTTCATCCTCGTACACGACCTGGAGCGCGATCTCCGGCGCGGGTTGCAGCTCGAGCGGCACGGCCTGCGGTACATCGAGGCGAAGCTCCGTGCCCGCGCTGACGATGGCGTTGGCGCGGAGCAGCCCACCTGCCGCTGTGAGGCGGCCATCCGAGATCAACTTCTGCACGTAGCTCCGTGACAGGCCCGTTGCATCGGCGACGTAGCGGTCTACCCGCCCGATCGGGCCATCCGGGACGCGCAGGAGGCGAACGCCTGGAGCCGTCGCCGGATCAACCATCATTCGACGCCTGCCCGAGACGCGCCAGGGCCGGAATGAACGCCGCCCCGACCAGCATGACGATGGCCGTGCTGACCCCAGCGTCGGCGATGTTGAACGTGTAGAAGCGAAGGTCGCCGACGCCGAGATCGACGAAATCGACGACGTACCCGAGGCGCAGGCGATCGATCAGGTTGCCGATCGCGCCGCCGAGGAGGAAACCGAGCGCGACTGACAGGTACGGGTTGCGACCAGAGCGCGCGTGATACCCGACGATCAGGCCGATGACGCCGATGGAGATCACCCCGAACAGGAGCGCCTGGTCGCGGAATAGACCGAACAGCGCCCCGGAGTTCTGATGGTAGACAAGCCGGATCGTGTGGCCAAGCACCTCGCGGACATCGCCCTGGGCGATGTTTGCCACGAGCCAGGCCTTAGTGAGCTGATCGAGCATGACCACGACGGCGGCTAGTCCAAGGAAGACCCACCAGCGGCCGGCCCGGCGTGCGACCCGCTCAGGCGCGGGTGGCGATTCAGTCGTCTCGCTCACCTCCGTCGTCGCGTCCACGGAATGCGCCCAGCCTACCGGTCGCCGGCGTAGCGACGCAACGCGATCGCGACCGGCCCACCGTCCAGGTCCACGATCCCGAGTGTGGCATCGACCGGCGGTTCCCCGCTGCCATGGACGTGTTCGGCCAGGGTCTCCGCCGCGACGGCTGGAAGGTGTTCGGCAACCGCCGACGGAAGGTCGCGAACCCACAGCTCGATTCGGTCGTCGAGCGCCAGCGCGGCGTCCTTGCGAAGGTCCTGGACGGCCCGCTGGAGCTCGCGTGCATCGCCCTCGGCGATGAGCTCTGGCGTCAGCGAGGTGTCGAGGATCACGACCAGGCCGTCGTTTTCCGCCACTGCCGTGCCCGGCCTCGGGGCGGCCTGGACCTCCACCTCGTCGGGCGACAACGTGACACCGGCCAGGGTGACGGAGCCGTCCGCCTCAAACTGGACCTCGCCGGCACGCGCCGCGGCCATGATCGCCGGGATGGCGCCTCCCAGCCGCTTGCCGATCTTCGGCAGGAGCGGCTTGACCCGGCGCTCCACGAGCGCTGACTGGTCGTCAATGATGCTGATCGACTTGACGTTGAGCTCATCGGCAATCAACCGAAGCAGATCGGGTCCGACGGCGATCCCGCGGTCCGGGAGCGCGAGCCACGCGCCAGCCAGCGGTTGCCGCGTCTTGAGATGCGCGTTGCTGCGGAGGGTTCGCGCGAGATCCACTACGCCCTGTGCGGTGAGCATCGAGGCTTCCAGGCGTTCATCCCGATGGCGACCGATGTCCGCAGCTGGCCAGGACGTCAGGTGGACGCTGTCGGGCGCCAGCTCGTCGACCGCGGACACGAGATTGGCGTAGAGGGTGTCGGACAGGAATGGCAGGATCGGCGCGAGCATCCGGCAGCTCGCCACGAGTGCCTCGTGTAGGGTGGCGAACGCCGCCGCACGATCGCTGGCGTCGTCCGAACGGGAGAACCGCCGGCGCGATAGCCGCAAATACCAGGTTGACAGACCGTCCATGAACGATGACAGCGCCCGGGTCGCGCCGACCGTATCGACATCGCGCAGACGATCCTCGACCAGCCCCGCGGTCGCGGCGGCCCGTGACAGGATCCAGCGATCGAGGATGGGTCGCTCGGCAACCGGCGGGGCGACCTCGGCCGGGGTCCAGCCAATCAGCCGGGCATAGGTGATGAAGAACGCGTAGACATTCCACAGGACGAGGAGCTCACGCCGCGATTCGTCCGCCGCATGCCAGCCGAACGCGATGTTCTCCTCCGGCCGCGCCCGGGCGAACATCCAGCGCATGACGTCCACGCCCATTCGGTCCGCGGCCTCGTCAAACTCGATCGCGTTGCCCCAGCTCTTGTGCATCGGCCGACCGTCCTCGCCAAAGACCAGGGCGTAGCCGAAGATGGTCTTGAAGGGCTCCTGCCGCTTGAGCACCGTCGACATCGCCAGCATCGAATAAAACCAGTTGCGAAATTGGCCGGGAAAGCTCTCGGTGATGAAGTCCGCCGGAAACCACTGCGCCCAGTAGTCCGGTTCTTCGCGGTAGTGGAGCGTGGAGAACGGCACGATCCCGGCATCGAGCCAAGGGTTGCCCACGTCCTTGATCCGCTGGACAGGCGCGCCGCAGCCCCGGCAGGCGATCCGGACCTCGTCGATCCACGGTCGATGGGGTGTGTGGCCCTCGAACGCATCCCAGCCGGCCACAGCGCGATCTTGCAGTTCGTCGCGCCCCCCGATGACGTCGACGACGCCGCAGGCCGTGCAGTCGTAGATCGGCAGCGCCAGCCCCCAGTAACGTTTCTTGCTGATCATCCAGTCGTGCATGTTGCGGAGCCAGTCCAGCTCGCGCTCGTAGCCGAAGTCGGGGATCCAGCGGATCCGATCCACCACGTCCATGATCTGGTAGCGCAGGCTGGCCTCGACCTGCTCCGTTCTGAGGGTCTCCCGCGGCTGGTCGTAGACCGGACCCATGGAGATGAACCACTCGTCGACGAGCCGGAACAGCAGCGGCGTGCTGCACCGCCAGCAGTGCGGGTAGCGATGGGTGTACGGCTCGAGGTGGTAGAAAAAGCCCCGCCGTTCGAGGTCGTCGACGATCCGCTCGCTAACATTCGGGGCTTCGAGCCCTGTCAGCCAATCGAACCCGTCGACATACCGTCCGTCCTCGTCGATCGGGCCGATCACTGGCAGCCCGAGGGCCTTGCCGAGCTGGAAGTCCTCGGCGCCACAGCCGGGCGCGATGTGGACGATGCCGGTCCCTTCGGTCTCGCCGACCTCGTCCCAGGCGACCACGCGATGTTCGTAGGCGGCAGTGTCGACGGTCGTTGCGGCGGTCGTTGCGGCGGTGCCGACGGTCGTGGCGGCGGTGGCCGCAAACGCGGACCGGACGGCCGGCAGGTCGTCGTACGGACCCGTGTAACGCCACCCGACGAGCTCGGACCCGGCGAGTTCCTCCTCCACGGTGAACGGACCGTGGATCGCGGTAGAGAGGGTCCCCTTGCCCACCCAATAGCTCGCCTCGCCCTGCCGCACCTTGATGTACCGGAGGTTGGAGCCAACCGCGGCCGCGACATTCGAGGTCAGCGTCCAGGGGGTTGTGGTCCATACGAGCAACGACTCGCCTGACCGGTCAATCAGCGGGAAACGGACGGTCAGGCCAGGATCCTCCCGATCCTGGTAGCCCTCGTTCATCTCCATCTGGGACAGACCGGTTCCACAGCGAGGGCACCACGGCATGGTGTCGTGGCCCTTGTACAACCAGCCGCGCCGGTGGACCTCGGCGAGAAAACCCCAGATCAAGTCGTTGTTCTCATTGCTGAAGGTGAAGTAGCTGCCGCCCGTCTCGGGCATGCCCAGGCGCCCAACGAGCATCTCGACGGTGTCGCTGACCGGCCCATCCGGTCCATCAATCGTGGTGATCGCGGTGGGGTCCGAACCCAACAGGTCGCCAAGTCGCCGCAATTCTGCCGGGTCGTTCCAGTCCATCCACATCCCCAGGCGGATGGATTGCTCCGTCTGGCGAGCGGCGTAGGTCAGGACCCGCTGCTTGCACAGGGTGACGAAGCGATCGATGCCGTAGGCCTCGATGTCACGCTTGCTGGTGAACCCAAGGTCGCGCTCGACGTTGACCTCTACCCACAGGCCCTGGCAGTCGAACCCGTTCTGGAACCGCTGGTCCTCGCCGAGCATCGCGTGGAAGCGCTGATAGAGATCCTTGTAGGCACGGCCCCACGCGTGGTGGACGCCCATCGGGTTGTTGGCCGTGATCGGCCCGTCCAGGAAGCTCCACCGTGGTCCACCGGCGTTCCGCGCTCGAAGCCGCGCAAAGGTCCGGCGTTCCCGCCAGGTGGCGAGGATCTCGTGCTCCTGCGCGACAAAGTCGGGCTTTGCGGTGACGGGTCGGAACATTGGGCCTCATGCGTGGCTGGGGTCCTGGCAGATCGGTCTCGTCCGGGCGATCCGGGCGATCCGGGCGATCGGCACAACCCTGCGACCCGGCGGAGACGCCTCGGCGTCCGAATCAGTGGGCCCGAGTATCCTACCCGCGATGCCAGAACCGCAGGACGCGTGGCCGCGCGGACGGTCCCCGTTCGCGGCGGCGTTCCTCTCCCTGATCGTCCCCGGGCTCGGTCACCTGTACGCCGGCGCGCCGGGCCGCGCGCTTGGGTTCGCCGCCGCGCCCGTCCTGATCGTGGCGCTGATCGCCGGCGTCGTGCTCCGGCTCGACCGAC
>JANPDO010000358.1:0-17545 GCA_031431535.1 Chloroflexota bacterium | reverse complement strand
TGGGACTCTGGCCGCATGTCCAGGCGGCGGCCGCGGTCCATGCCGGGGACGCCGCCTTCGTGATGCGCCAGCACGCACAGTGGCCGAGCTACCGCACCACGGTTGCGGCGCTCAGAGCTGGCTCGGCGATGGCGGCGGAGGTGGCGGCGGCCGCACGACCAGGCCCGCTGGCAGGGCTGGCCCTGACGCATGCCCGGGCGATGATCGCGGCGGCCATCGTCACGGTTGAAGGGCTCGCGGACCACGGCTGGCGGACCGTGGCTGGCGACATGCATGGAGGGCGTGCACTCGGTGGTCGGGATGCCGTCGCAGAACGCATGGAGGCGTTCGACGCCCTAGCTGGAGTCATCGGCCCCCGGGGCTGACGGACTCAGCCGCCTGAGACGGCGGGGATCACGTGCACGGTGGCTCCCGCTGCCACGGACGTTGCGAGGTCGGCCGGCGCCCGTTGCGCCATCCCGCGCCCTCGCGTCCTGCCAGTACCGGATCCTGGATGAACGCCTCGTGGTCCTGTCGGAAATCGACAAAACAGGTCGAATTTGCCAGGGGACCACGTTCGTTCGTGTGAAAAGCGGTCCTGTGGGTACCGGGTGGTCAAATCCTCGATGCGCCGCGACCCGGGCCGGGCGAGTGGACTCGTCCAGGACCACGACTAGGGTCACCCGGCTCAGCCGCCTGAGACCGCGGGGATCACGTGGACGGTTGCGCCCGGTGGCACGGCCGTATCCAGGTCCGCCGGCGTCCCATCGACGAACACGTTGATGTGCGGTCGCAAGCGTGGACCCGCCTCGATCAGCCGATCCCGGAGGCCCGGGATGAGGCGATCCAGGGCAGCCAGGAGGTCCGCCACGGAACGCCCGTCCACCTCGTGACGACGCTCCGCAGTGGGGAAGAGGGCGAGAAGGGATCGCGGCAGGAGCACGGTCGCCATGTTCCTGGCCTCAGCCGTCCAGAACGACGGCCTCGACGGACCAGATCTCGGGCAGGGTGTCGGTGATCAGCCGCCAGGTGTCGCCCTCGTCCGAGCTGTGCCACAGCTGGCCAGTGCTCGTCCCGAACGTGATCCCCACCGGATCCAGGGTGTCGCGGGCCATTGCCTCGCGCAGGACGGACAGGAACGCGTCACGGTTCGGCAGCCCGTTGTCGTGCCGAGTCCAGGATGTGCCGCGGTCCCGCGTACGCCAGACAGCGGTCTGGCCGTCTGGCATGTAGCGACCCTTGTCGGCGCCGTTGAGCGGGATGACCCAGGCGGTCGCGGGATCACGTGGATGGGCCACCAGCGGGAAACCGAACTCGCTGGGGAGGCCAGGCGTGATCTCCTGCCAGCTGGTGCCGCCGTTGTCCGATCGATAGACGCCGCAATGGTTCTGCTGGTAGAGGGTCTCCGGCTCGCCGGCCGCGGCTGCGAACTTGTGGACGCACTGACCGGTGATCGGATCCGGATCGGGCATGAAGTCGGCTCGCACGCCCTTGTTGCGCGGCTCCCACGTCGCCCCGCCGTCGCGCGTTTCGAAGATTCCCACGGCCGAGATGCCGACCCACGTGCGCTCGGGGTCGGTCGGGTGGGGGACGATCGTGTGGAGGATCAGGCCACCGGCGCCGGGTTGCCAGGTTGCCCGGGTTGGGTGATTGGTAAGGCCGTCGACGTGCGTCCAGGTCGCACCGCGGTCATCGCTCCGGAATAGCCCCGCTGGCTCCACGCCGGCGAAGATCGTTGAGCCGGTTGCCGCCAGGCTCCAGACGTTCTGCATCGCCGGGCCGTCGTCGCCGTAGGTGAGGCCGTCGGACGAATGCGTCCAGCTCTCCCCAAGGTCCGGGCTTCGCCAGACCGCCGAGCCGTACCAGGGGCTGCTGCCGGCCGCCAGGATCGCATCGGTTCCGGGTTCCATGATCAAATCGTGGATGGGCCACCCGTCACACAGCGGCCCGCGCAGCGCCCAGGCACGCCGATCCGGGCCACGCTCCAGGATGAAGGCACCCTTCTTGGTGCCGACCAACAGCAGGACACGCTCTGTCATGGTGGGGCCCTCGCAAGACGTTGCGGCATCCGTCAGGTCCGCCTTCGCGGACGATACCGTAGTTCGGGTTCGGCTCGCCTGCGCGGCGTCGATCGCGACGGGGCCCTTGGATACCAGATCCGGTCGTTGCGTCGGGTCTCGCAGCTCGCTACCGGGAGGACGCGATCGCCCGGATCCCATCCATCGTTCGGGGGTCGTCCAGCCCCGACAGGTCGCCCGGATCCAGTCCCAGCCAGGCCGCCCGGATCGCGCGGCGCATGACCTTGCCGGAGCGGGTCTTGGGGAGGGACGAGACCGAGACCACGCGTTCGGGCTTGAGCGGCTTGCCCAGCTGGGACGTCACTGTCGCGCCGATAGCCGCCATCAGCGCCGGGTCGGCGATTTCCGTCGGCCGTAACACGACCAGCACGACCACCACCTCGCCCTTGATCTCGTGCGGGATGCCGATCGCCGCGGCCTCCAGGACCGCTGAATGTGAGACCGCCGCGCTTTCGACCTCGGCCGGTCCGACCCGCTTGCCGGCGATCTTGAGCGTGTCGTCGCTGCGGCCCTGGATGAACCAGAACCCGTCCGCGTCGATGCTCGCCCAGTCCCCGTGCTGCCACGTCCCGGGCCAGCGCGACCAGTAGGTCGCCTCGTAGCGGCCATCGTCATCTCGCCAGAAGCCTCGGGTCATGCCCGGCATCGGCGTCCGGATGACCAGTTCCCCGACGGCTCCACGCACCGGTCGCCCGGCATCGTCGACCACATCTGCCGTGGTCCCGATGCATGGTCCGGAGAATGAGGCCGGCTTGATTGGACCAAGGACATTGCCACTGACAATCCCGCCGGACACCTCCGTGCCACCCGAGTAATTGATGATCGGGCAGCGGCCTTCACCGACGACACGGAAATACCACCACCAGGGGTCCGGGTTCCACGGTTCGCCGGTCGAGCCGAGTACGCGCAGTGATGACCGATCGTGCGCGCGAACTGGAACCTCGCCGTGGGCCATCAGTGCCCGAATGACGGTCGGCGACAGACCCAGATGGGTGACCCGATGACGCGCCACGATCGACCAGATCCGGTCCGGCCCGGGGTAGTCCGGTGCGCCCTCATACAGGACGAGGCGTGCGCCGCGCATGAGGGCACCAACGATCGCCCAGGGCCCCATCATCCAGCCGAGATCGGTGAACCAGAACAGCGTGTCGCCCGCGCCGAGATCGAACTGGTGCGCCAGGTCCTGGGCCGCCTTGATCGGGAAGCCGCCATGGACATGAACCGCGCCCTTCGGTCGGCCGGTCGTTCCCGAGGTGTAGATGATCATGAACGGGGTCTCGGGGTCGGTCGCGGCCACGTCGGCGGAGAACGAGGCCTTGTCCTCGCCGGCAGCTGGCGCGTGCCACCAGGCATCCCGGCCCGGCGTCCAGGGGGGATCGATCGCGTCGCCCGCGCGCCGGACGACCAGCACTCGTCGAACCGACGGTGCAGCCGCGACCGCCTCGTCCGCGACGGCTTTCAGGGGGACCCAGGTACCCCTCCGCAGGAAGCCGTCGGCCGTGATCAGGGTCGACGCTTCGCAATCGGTCAGCCGCGCCGCGATGGCCGGCGCCGCATAGCCGGAGAAGATGGGCGTGTAGATGGCGCGAAGCCGGCCGAGCGCAAGCACGGCCACGACCGTTTCGACGAGCATCGGCAGCAGGATCCCGACCCGGTCGCCCGGACCGACCCCAAGTGTGTGCAGGCGGCGCGTTGCAGTCTCCACGGCGTTCGCCAACTCCGCATTGGTCAGCCGACGAACCTCGCCGTCTTCACCCTCCCAGGCGAGGGCCGCGCCGTCCGGATCGCGGGTGACCCGCGGATCGAGTGCGGCGCGGACGTAGTTGAGCTGGCCGCCGGACCACCAACGGGCCCAGGCCGGACCCCGGCTCGAATCCAGGACCTCGCGCGGTGGGCGCGCCCAAGCGATCCCCAGGTCGTCCGCGGCGGCACCCCAGAACCAGCCCGGATCCGCGGTCGCCCGGGCCTGAAGTGCGTCGAGTGAGTCCTCGCCGGTTACCCGCAGGAACCGGGCGAGGTGCGACTCATGCAGGAGGTCCGGCCCGGGTCGCCACGCAACGCCATCACCGTCGCGGCCAAACATCGGCCAGTCGCGGTCCATCGCCACAGGGTACGGCAAGCGCATTCTCAGAAGCTTCCAAGAATCGAGCACGAAGCTTGCAGCTCAAGGTCCCCAATCGGTGGCTGGATGACCGCAGTCAGTGCGGCATAGCAACGGAGCATGCAATGACCGAACGCGATCAGATCCAAGTCGACGAGCACGTCGAGGTATCCCAGGCACGCACCGACGCCCGTTCCATTCCCGCCCGCATCGGCATCGTTGCCGGGTCGGCCCTGCTCATCGTGGTCGGCGCCGCTGCCGCGATGGGTGCGTCGCCGGCACCTGTGACCACCAACGTCGCGGCCTCGCTCGCAGCAGGCGCGGCGCCGCAGCCTGGTGCGCTGGGTGCGCCCGCATCCGACCTCGAGGCCGTTGCCCTCGAATTCGAGCCAGGCGGGTTCGACCCAGCCGGGGTCGGCCCCGGAGCCTTCGGTCGCGGCGGACTCCACGGTGTCACGATCAGCGCCATCAACGGATCGAGCCTGTCGCTCAAGACCGACGATGGCTGGACCCGCACGATCACGGTTGGCAGCGCGACCACGATCTCCAGGGGCGGCGCGACGATCGCCGTTGGCGATCTTGCCGTGGGTGACCAGATCCGTTTCCGCCAGGAGAAGGCGGCCGACGGGACCTATACGATCACCGCGATCGGGGTCGTCCTGCCGGCCATCGGCGGCCAGGTCACGGCCATCAGCGGCAACACCATGACCGTAACCGGGATGGGTGGCACGACCGGCACGATCCACGTGGACGGCGACACAACCTATTCGGTTGATGGCATCAAGGGCAAGGCCCTGTCCGATGTCACGGTCGGCACGTTTGTCATGGCCGTGGGTACGCTTCGGGCCGACGGGTCATTGGACGCGGACGCGGTGCACAGTCGATCCGGCGGTCCCCGTGGCCTCCGCGATGGCCGGGGACCCGGGCGCGGGTTTGGCTTCCATGGCTTCGGCTCCCCCGATCAGGGTGGAAATCCAGGCGCCGCTCCCTCTTCCGCGGCGCCAACCAGCGAGTCCTGACCTGCGGTCAGGGCGATCGGCGACGCGACGCGGCGCGGCGCGGGCCTTCGGGCCCGCGCCGCGCTTTCGATTCTCGGGACCCTCAGCGGGGCCGGCCCATCTCGCCGTCAACGCCGCGGTGGGTACGCTGCGCGACCGGCGGACGCACACTGGTCGTTGAACCGGGTGGTCCGGTCCCTGGCGACCCATCGGCCGGGCGCACCACCGCGAACCGCTTCAGGCGGAGGGAGAATTCGCATGCGGATCATGTTCGATCACCAGCCGCATCCACGGATCGAACAGCGAGCGCGGACCAGACCGCCGAACACTCGCGAGGAGCACGTCGGCGTCAACGGGCGCATCGCCCTGGCCATGACCGGGGCGGTTGGCACGATGTGGTGTGCGTACGCGTTTGCCCTGCTTGCCCTGATCGTCCTGCCCGAAGCGATCGGGGGCGGCCTCCTCCCGTTCGTGGACTGGGTCAGCCAGACGTTCATTCAGCTGGTGATGCTGTCGGTCATCATGGTCGGCCAGAACATCCTCGCCCGGACGTCAGACAAGCGAGCCGTGATGACCTATCGAGACGCGGAGGCGACCTTCCACGAGGCCCAGCAGATCCAGGCGCATCTGGCGGCCCAGGACAAGGCGCTCAACACCCTGCTCGAGAAGGTCGAACGACTCGAAGGCTCGCGAACCGCCCACTGAGGTCGCTCAGACCGGGAAGCCGTTGCTCGATCCTTCCGACCTGCCGGTTGCGGGCAGTCGGGCGATGAACCTGGACCCGCCTTCGACGCGGTTGACGACCTCGATCCGGCCGCCGTGGCGCTCGGCGATCCACTTCGCGATGGCCAGGCCGAGCCCCGTCCCTCCGCCAGGGGCACCCGTCGCGCGGTAGAAGCGCTCGAAGAGATGCGGCAGGTCGTCTGGCCGGATGCCTGGGCCGTCGTCGTCGACGAAGAGCGACAGGCCAACGGCATCGACACGGACGGCAACGCCGACCCGACCACCCGCTGGGCTGTGGCGAATGGCGTTGTCGACCAGGATCATCACCAACTGACGAAGTCGGGCCGGGTCGCCGACGAGCACTGCCGGCTGTGCATCGACCTCGACCCGGACCCCGCGCTCGGCGGCCGGTTTGCTCAGGGCCGACGCGCCGGCCACGACGACGTCGCCGAGGTCGACGGGCACTCGCTCGAGCGCCATCGCGCCCGAATCTGAACGGGCCAGCAGGAGCAGGTCCTCGACGATCGAGGTCATCTGCCGGACCTCCGCCTCGATGTCCTCCAACGCTGAACCGACCCGCTCCACCGGCTCGGAGCGATGCCGGATCAGGTGGTCGATGCTGCTTCGAATGACCGTCAAGGGGGTGCGTAGTTCGTGGCTGGCGTCGGCCGCGAATTCGCGCTGGCGGCTCAGTGCGGCACGCTGGCTTGCCAGGGACTCCCGGATCGGGACCAGTGCCCGGCGGGCGTACACGGTTCCGAAGCCGAACCCCACGAGAACGACGATGAGGCCGCCTGTGAGCAGCACGGCCAGCATGACCCCGAGTGTCTGTTGTTCCGCCGTCCGATCCCCGATCACCTGGACGGTGAACGTGAGTCGGTCAACCTGCATCGTCTCGGTGAGAATGCGAACCGGCGTGCCGCCCAGTGACGTTGTGCGGAGGTCGCGACCGGAGATGGCGGCCGCGGCGATGCCGCCCTCGTCTGGCAGACCGGGCGGTGGCCGCTGGATGCGCGGCCCGCTCACGACGTTCCCGGCCGGACCCACAATCAGTGCGTACGTCCCGGATCCCTGGCCGCCAAAGATGAACCCGAACCGGGAGACGTCCGCTGGGCCCGCCCGACCGATCCGGATTTCATTCATGCGAGCATCGAGCTGCGCCATCCCCGAGCTGGCCAATGATCCGGCCACGGCCGTGTAGAGCGCAACGCCCAGGACGACCAGGATCAGCAACGTGGTACCGCCGCTCCACAGCACAAGGCTGCGGCGAACCTGGCGAACGAGCCGGCCGTCGCTGCCCTCCGACGTCATCTCGGGAGGCGGCATCCCGGCGAGGTGCTCCGTTCGGTCAGCCATCGGCCAGACGATAGCCGACGCCGCGAACGGTCTCGATCAGCCGGCCCGAACCCCCGAGCTTGACACGCAGGTAATGGACGTAGGCATCGACGGCGTTGGGGGTGACCGCGGCACTGAACGGCCAGGCCTGGTCGAGGAGCTGATCCCGCGACAGCGTCTGGCCGGGGTGGCGCAGCAGGCACTCGAGCAGCGAAAACTCACGTGGGCTGAGATCCACAGTCCGACCGTCCAGCGTCACCCGCCGCGTGGTCTCGTCGAGCGTGATGGGGCCGGACACCAGCTTCGGCTCCGGGCGTCGCGCGCCCGCCCCGCGCCGCCCGAGTGCTCGAAGGCGCGCCGCCAGCTCCTCGTAGGCGAACGGCTTGACCAGGTAGTCGTCGGCGCCGGCATCGAGCCCGGTCACGCGATCGCCAACGGTGTCGCGAGCGGTGAGCATCAGGATCGCGACCTCCGAGCCAGCGGCGCGGATCCGTCGCGCTACCTCCAGGCCGGAGATGTCGGGGAGGCCGACATCGAGCACGACCAGTTCAATGCCATCGGTGGCCTCGGCGATGTCGAGGCCGTCCCGGCCGGTCATGGCCGTTTCCACGACGTGGCGGTCTTCCTCGAGCAGGCGGCGCAGGAGGCGAACGAGCCGCGGATCGTCCTCGATGACCAGGAGGTGCATCGCGGGAGCGTACGACACGATTCTGAGACCCGGCTGAGAGTCACCGAGCGTTGCCATCACCGACGGCGCGCCAGGCACCGATCGCCTCGCGTCACCACCTGGCGGCGCACGCGTTCTCCCCAGTAGAACAAACCGCGCACGACGGCTCTCGGCTGACATCCGGGAACTGCGATCGGCTCATATTCGTGCGCGGCCGAGCGTCGGAATGGTGCCATTGGGCATTGCGGACCTGATCGGGGTGAAAGAGCCTCGTGACGGCCATGCGGATCGCCCGGTGCAGGCCAAATGACCGCTCTGACTGGCGCCAGGAGCCGCGGCGCCTCGGGTTTGTTCTAACACGGAGAACGACCCTTGATGCTGCGACCGGTGATGACCAGAACCTCGCCGATACGTGCCAATGCTGCCGATCAACGCCAGATGAGGACCCAGTGCGTGAGGGAGTCGCGGCACCTCTGCGCGGGACACGTCACACGACTACCGATCCGTGGCCGTAGCATCCGCGGGGTGGATGAACCAGTCGAGGCCGAGCGACCCGAACAGCCGGAGGCGCACCGCCGACGCCAGCGACGCCCCGCCCCGGGGATCAGCCAGTTGCCTTGGCGGCGGCTCGTCAACCCCTTCCGGCCGCTCGAGATCCTGTCGGCGGACCAGGTCGAGACGATCCACCGGGCCTCGCTGCGCATCCTGGCCGAGATTGGCATGGAGGTGCTGGGCGACCGGGCGCTGGATGCGTTCGCCCGCGCCGGTGCCCGCGTTGACCGGCTGACCCGCAATGTCCGGCTCGATCCTGCACAGGTGGAGGCGCTGGTCGCAACGGCCCCATCCACATTCCGCCTCCACGCTCGCAACCCGGCGCGGAACGTGGAGTTCGGGGGTAAAAACCTGGTGTTCGGCGCCGTGGGCGGGCCGGCCTTCGTCAGTGACCTGGACCGTGGTCGCCGGGCCGGCAACTTCGCCGATTTCGTCGACTATGTCCGGATCATCGGCGCGCTCGACATCATTCACCAGGAGGGCGGCGGGCCGCTGGAGCCAACCGATCTTCCGGTGCAGACCCGCCACCTCGACATGTACCGGACCTTTGCGGTCGAGCTCGACAAGACCTGGCAATGCCTTGGCTTCGGGGCCAGACCGGTCGACGACGCGCTGGAAGTCGCCTGCCTGATCCGGGGCGTGGATCGCGACACGCTGCTGCATGAACCGTCGCTGATGACCGTCATCAACACCAACTCGCCGCTTCGTCTGGACGGTCCGATGGGCGACGGGCTGATGGAGATGGCATTGCATGGCCAGCCGGTGGTGGCGACCCCGTTCACCCTGGCCGGCGCGATGAGCCCCGTGTCGCTGGCTGGAGCGATCGCCCAGCAGAATGCCGAGGCCCTGTTCCTCGTCGCGCTCGCCCAGATCGTGCGGCCTGGCGCACCGATGGTCTACGGCGCCTTTACCTCGAACGTGGACATGCGCACCGGGGCGCCCGCGTTCGGGACTCCGGAGTACGTCAAGGGGGCCATCGCCAGCGGCCAGATGGCACGGCGGTATCGGCTGCCCTGGCGGTCATCGAATGCGACCGCCTCGAACGTGGTCGATGCCCAGGCCGCCTACGAGTCCGAAATGGCTGTCTGGGGTGCGGTGATGGGTGGGGTCAACCTGCTCTACCAGGGTGCGGGTTGGCTCGAGGGAGGCCTCACCGCCTCGTTCGAGAAGCTGATCATCGATGCCGAGATCCTCCAGATGCTCTCGGAGGTGCTCCAGCCGCTCCCCGTCGACGATGCGAGCCTCGGCTTTGATGCGATCGCCGAGGTGGGTCCGGGCGGTCATTTCTTCGGCACGGCGCACACGCTGGAGCGCTACGAGACGGCGTTCTACAAGCAGATCGTGTCCGATTGGCGGAATTTCGAGACCTGGCAGGCCGATGGCGCCCAAACCGCAACGGAGCGCGCCAACACGATCTGGAAGCGGCTGCTGGCCGAGGCGGTGCCGCCGCCCCTCGATCCTCCGATCAGGGATGCTCTCGACGCCTTCGTCGCCAGGCGCAAGCGCGAGATCGCGACGGACGGCTGACCGGCCAATCCCGGCACCACCTCAGCGGATCGCGGCGGCGATCAGGTCCGCGTACAACTCGGCGCCAGTCGGTCGCGGGTGGTAGCCGTCCTTCCAGAACAGGTCCGGTTGCCCGGCCGTCGCGGCGTACCAGTCGACCAGGCGGGCATTCGGATAGCGCGTGATCCCGCTGGCAATCATCCGGTTGTTGTGCGCTTCCCAGTCGCGAGGCACCCGCACGTTGACCCACACGACCAGCGACACGTCGCGCAGAGCGTCCATCACCGCGTCAAACTGCCCGGCCCGGAACGGCCCGTTGTTGCCGAGCTGGACGATGACAATGTCGGCAAGGCGATCCGTCGCGGCGCGGCGTTCGAGGACCCTGATCCCCTCGAAGACGTGGCGGCCGACGGCCGCGTCCACTCGCATTGGACCGAGGTCCTTCGCCAACGCTTTGGCACCCTGGATCATCACGGACTCGCCGAACGCGAGGATGCTCTGGCGCGGCGTTGGCATCGCCGTGGAGGCCGCCGTCGCCGTGGAGGCCGTTGGTGGCGCGGGGGGCGTTGGTGGCGCGGAGGCCGTCGTCGCCGTGGAAGCCGTTGGTGGCGTGGAGGCCGCCGTCGGCGCGGAGGTCGTTGGTGGCGCGGTATCCAACGCCGCCGCGGAGGTGGCCGTCGGCATCGTGGTCGGGGGCGTTGATGGTGGCGCCGACCACACCGGGGCAGGCTCGGCGCTCGATTGGGCGTCTGGTGGAAGGCTCCGTTCCCGCTCGCGAGGCCGTTCAGGTCTCCGGGACCGCCCCCGGGTGCCATGACCAATTCGTCGATCGAGGCGGTCAGCATTCCGTCGGGCGGGGCCGGCGGCGTGGCCAGCGCCACCGACACGAGCACGACGGACAGCAGAACAGCCATTCCACCCGCGAGCAGCGGCGCGGTCCAGCGCCGCACCCGCTGCGACGCGACGGACGCCGGCGAGCGGAGCGAGGTCCACGTCCGGCTCAGGGCGCCAGCTCGCATCGGTGTCTCGACAAGTCGGTAGGAGACCTCCGCAGCAAGCGCGGTGAGGCCCAGCCGCAGCGCCAGGACCGGCGTTGCCTCCAGCGACAGGTCCAGTTCAGGCCGGGTCAGGGCGAAGATCGGCCAGTGCCACAAGTAGATGGAGTACGACCGGGTGCCGACCCAGCGCAGGGGAGCGACGTCAAGGAGCCGCCCGAGGTGTGCGCGCGGGTGGACGACCGCGGCGATCAGTGCGGCCGTGACCAGCGCGAGCATGGCGAGACCGCCTTGGTAGAGGAACGGCTCGAACGCGTCTGCTGCCACCAGGAAGAGGCCGAGGGCGGCGAGGGCGGCAACCGCAACCAGATCGAGCGCCCAGCCAAGCGGCGCGCTGCTCCATCGACCGGCGCCCGCGAGACGTGCTGCCAAGCGGCGCCGTTTCCGGCGGCTCAGCGTAGCCGCGGGCGCAGTCAGCGCCCCAGCGGGCGGCACCCACACAAAGGCCAGCATCGCCCCCACCAGCAGGCCCGACAGGCGCGTGTCCGTGCCGTAGTAGATCCTTGACGGGTCGCTCACCGGGTCGAACAACGCGGCCATCCACACGGCGGACCCGACCGCGCCGAGTATGGTCAGCGCGAGCGCGACCCTGCGACCGGCCAGCAGCAATCCCGCCAGCAAGACCGGCCACACGACGTAGAACTGCTCCTCGATCGCGAGCGACCAGAGGTGGACAAACAGCGACGGTCGGCCGATCGATTCGAAATACGACTGCTCGCCGGCGATCAGGTACCAGTTCGTTGCGTACCCCGTCGCCGCCAGCGCATCGGTCCGGAGTCGCGCGACTTCGTCGGGAACGACGAGCACGCTGAAGGCCATGGTGGTCACGAGCATGACGAAGAGGGCCGGCAGCAAGCGTCGGGCGCGACGTCGCCAGAACCCGACGATATTGATGCGACCGGTGGCCCGCCGCTCCGCCAGCAGGAGCGCAGTGATCAGGTAGCCGCTGATGACGAAGAAGACCTCGACCCCGAGGAACCCGCCGGTCAGCCCGCCGATCCCGGCGTGGTAGCCAACGACCGCGAGTACGGCGATGGCGCGCAGTCCGTCAAGGCCTCGGAGGTGCTCGAATGCACGCGGGTGTGCCACGTCGGGCGTACGGTCAGCGATGGCCACTTCGGTCCGCCTGGGTCGGCAGTCGTCCGGTGGCGATCGGGGCGGCGTCCGAGGGTACCGGGACCGTCTTCGTCATTCGTTCCTGCTGTTGGCTGAGACGGCCTGGCTGCTTCCGGCCCTGATGATCGAGGCCGTTGCCGACGAACCCTCATCCTAGCGCTTCGGGAGCGGCGACGGGGGCGAGATCGACCGTCGATCGGGGTCTGGCTACGGCCAGCTCGGGAAGCTGAGCCAGATGTCGCGACCGACCGCGCCGTACACCACCTGGATTTCACCGCTGATCGCGTCGTAGACGGTGACCGATGCGGGCCAGGGGTTCTGTCGTCCTTCGACATCGAGGCCGGAGGCCCCGGCGGCGTACACGAAGCGCCCGTCCGTCGACACTGCGAGGGACATCAGGAGGGCGCGAGGTTCCCAGTGATCAAGCAGTGCCAGCGTGTCGGCGTCAAATACCCAGACCCCGGTTGACCTGTCCGATTCTCCTCCGCTTGAACGGATCCCGAGCGCGTAGAGCCGGAGCCCGTCGGGCGAGACGACCAGTCCGGAGTCTGCCCCAGGCCAGCCGCGGACGGACCGTCCATCCCCGGCGAGCATGGATTCAGGCACGGAGCTTTCGTCGATCCGACCGTCATCGACGCCCACCCGGGTGAGCGTGTGCCGCAGGGTCTCCCAAATGAGGACGGCACGCCGCGCCGGATCGAAGACTGGTGTCGTCGGGTAGTATCCACCGCCGTTGTCGCCGGGGATCGCCAGCTCGGCACCAGCCTCCCCGGAGGCTGCGACCTGGCGAACGTAGTAGATCGTCCCCGGCGACTGTCCTTCCGGGGACGTCCAGACCTGAACCAGCAGTTCCGCGTCGAGAAACCTCGGTTGGCTGACGCACCAGCCATTCGGCTTCAGGCGTGCCTCCGGCGCCAGCATCGTCGGTGTTCCCGGCGATCCGTCGAGAATCGGGATCATCCATTCGCGAACGTCACTCGTCCAGTTCTCATCGCGGACTTCGCTCAATTGCCACGCGGCGAAGACGGTTCTCCCGTCCGGCGCGGCGGCGAGCCAGGTGGCCCAGGCATGGATGCCGTCGGGCGTGGAACCAGGCGGTCGCGGAGACGCGGACGGATCGGGTTCCTCGAGATCGACGGGGATCGAATCGAGGGCGGTGGTGCCGATCAGATCGCCGGTCTCGACGTCGACCTGGTGAAGCTCGACCGTCCAGACCGGCGGGATGCGCGCAGAGGCCAGGACAAACAGGCTTCGCCGATCCGCGCTGAGCGCCGCAACGAGGTTGAACCCCTCGTCCATCCCGGGCGCCGGCACCACGCCCTCGATTGTCAGTAGATCGCGCTCGACGATGGGCGCTCCGCTCAGATCGAAGCGCCCGAAGCGCAGGAGCGGGCTGGGCGGTGTCGGGTTGCCGTTGGCGGCGACTCCACGGACCACACAGGCGCACACCAGCTGGTCGTCCCCGAGCGGCAGCACCGCGTCCTCCCAGGCCCGCTCCGGCAAGACGAGGGTACCCGTCGCGAGGTCGAGAACCTGGAGACCATTGGCGTAGACCAGGCGGCGTTCTGTCGGGATCTGCCCACCCAGGATCTCCATCGTCGGCAGTGGGGTGGCCAGCGGTACCCGGGTCGGCGTTGGGCGTCGTGTGGTCTGGGTTGAGCCGGAGGAACCTGGTGCCGCGCTCGGCGCGTTGGCGTCAGCGACGCTCGCCGGAAGCGGCGGGCCGCCATCCTCGAAGACCGTGCCGAGCACGATCCCGACCACCACGAAGCTGACCAGGCCAACAGCGACCAGGCGGCTCGATCGCCCCCGCCCGCGTTCCTGTCGTCCGAGCACAGGTTCGAGACGGAGCGGGACATCGACGTCCTGCTCGATCGGCGTCGTCACGACCCGATTAGACCACGCTGCCTGCGACTGGGCGCGCGGCGCTGCCGGTTAGCGGTCGGCTGCCGCGAGGGCGCTCGTGACCAGGCCCTGGGCCTCGTCGATCAGCCGCGCCAGGTGCGCCTCGCCAAGAAAGCTTTCCGCATAGATTTTGTAGACATCCTCCGTTCCGGACGGCCGGGCGGCGAACCAGCCGTGCTCGGCTGTGACCTTCAGCCCTCCGATCGGCGCCCCGTTGCCGGGTGCTGTGGTCAGGACTCCGGTGAGCGGCTCGCCCGCCAGTGCCGAGGCGGTCACTCGATCCGGCGACAGCCGCCCCAGGGCCGCCTTTTGAGCCGGTGTCGCCGGGGCATCGATCCGCCGGTAGACCGGCGCGCCGAACCGATCCGTCAGGGCCGCATAGGTCTCGCCAGGGTCGCGACCGGTCCGCGCGGTCATCTCGGCCGCGAGCAGGCAGGCAATGAGTCCGTCCTTGTCGGTCGTCCAGACCGTGCCGTCCCGGCGCAGGAACGAGGCGCCGGCGCTCTCCTCGCCACCAAACCCGAGATCACCGGCCAGCAGCCCATCGACGAACCACTTGAACCCGACCGGCACCTCCACCAGCCGCCGGCCTAGGTCGGCCGCCACTCGATCCAGCATCCCGCTCGAGACCAGGGTCTTGCCGACGGCGACATCGGACCGCCACTCCCGCCCACCACCGAACAGGTAGGCGATAGCCGCAGACAGGAAGTGGTTCGGGTTCAGCAGGCCTGCCCCAGGCGTGACGATTCCGTGGCGATCGGCATCGGTGTCGTTGCCGAAGGCTACGTCAAACTTGTCGCGCAGCTCGACCAGGCGGGCCATGGCGTGGGGCGACGACGGATCCATCCGGATTCGCCCGTCCCAGTCGAGAGTCATGAACCCGAACTGCGGGTCGACGGCGGCGTTGGTGACCGTCAGGTCAAGCCCAAAACGCTCTGCGATCGCCGGCCAGTAGGCGACGCTGGCCCCGCCAAGCGGATCGACCCCAAGGTGCAGGCTGGACGCCCGGATCGCCTCCATGTCGATCACCGAGTCGAGATCGCCAACATAGGCGCCAACGAAATCGTGGGCTTTCGCGCGATCCCGTGCCCGAGCGAATGGGACGCGCTTCACCGAGTCCCAGCCGGACGCCAGGAGACCGTTCGCCTCCGTGCCGATCCAGCCTGTGACGTCCGTGTCCGCCGGCCCTCCGTTGGGCGGGTTGTACTTGAAGCCGCCGTCCTCGGGCGGGTTGTGCGACGGCGTGACTACGATCCCGTCGGCCATGCCATCGCGGCGGCCCAGGTCACGCCGGCCCCGGTTGTGGACGAGGATCGCATGCGAGATCACCGGTGTCGGGGTGTATCCATCGGCGGCATCTACCCGAACATCGACCTCGTGCGCCGCGAGCACCTCGAGTGCGGAGCGGAACGCCGGCTCAGACAGCGCATGCGTGTCCCGCCCGATGAACAGCGGCCCGTCCGTCCCCTGGGTGTTGCGGTAACGGCAGATCGCTTCGGTCGTGGCCACGATATGGGCTTCGTTGAAGGCGATATTGAATGCGGATCCGTGATGGCCTGACGTACCGAACGCGACCCGCTGGCCTGCGACGGCGGGATCCGGGCGCAGGTCGTAGTACGCGCCGACGAGTCGCTCGACGTCGACGAGCATGGACGGATCGGCCGGCTGTCCAGCTCGTTCGGCGGCTCGTGGATCCATGACCTGCTCCTCCAACATGCATCGGGCCCTAGGCTGCACTCTAGTTGTCATTCATGCACACGTTGTTGACTCTCCCCAGCACGGGTGGGACCTTTCCGCATAACCGCGCCGGGAGACTGATACGGAGCGAAGACTGGGCGCTTGGCCCGGAATCGGCTGAGTCAGGCCGGAATCGGGACGCACCTGAGCGTGGGCCTGGGCTGATGACCCGCCCGACCGGCCTGGCCGTCTCCGTAGCAGTCCGTTGGTGCGGTTATGCGCCTTGCGTGGCGCCTTGCGTGGCGCCTTGCGTGGCGCCTTGCGTGGCGCCTTGCGTGGCGCCTTGCGTGGCGCCTTGCCGAAGACCGTCAACAACGTGTCCGGGAATCACACCTAGCCTTGGTCGAGGGCCTCGGCTCGGGCCCGGGCCGTCATTGCCGGGCTCGGTCGACCGGCTGTCCGATATCGGCCGGGTCTCCGAAGTCGACCGAGACCGGCATCTCGCCGTCGGCCTCGGGTCGGCTGCGAAGCGCGATCAGCCCCCCGATCGAAATGGCCACCGCGCCGACGACCGCCTGCGGCTGGGTCGGCTCCCCGAACAGCGCCGCCCCGAGAATGAACGACCACACCAAGCCGAGGTAGCCCAGCGGCGCCAAATCGCTCGCCCGGGCCCAGCGGTAGGCGCCGACGAGCAGGCGGTGGCCGCCCAGTGCGGCGAGTCCCACGATCCCGATCCCGACCCACTGGAGCGGTTCGGGCATCGGATCTCGCGGGCCGAGCGCAAACATCACGGTCGCCGCGATCAGGCTCACCACGCCCGCATAGAACAAGGTGACCTCGGCGGGTTCGGCGTGGAGCTCGCGGGTCAGGAGGCTGAACAACGCGAACGAGGCAGCCGTGGCCAGCGGCAACAGGATTGCCGGGTTCAGGTGCGCCGGATCAACTCCGATGAGGACCACCACCCCGGCAAACCCGATCACAGCGCCGGCGACGGCCGAACGGGCGATTCGCTCGCCGAGCAAGGGACCGGCCAGGGCGATGATGATCAGCGGTGTCGTTGACGCGAGGGTGCTGACCTCGGCCAGCGGCAGCAACGACAGTGAGGCAAAGAAGGTGGCCGTCGCGCCAAACATGGCCAACCCACGGGCGATTTGGATCCTCTTCCGCGACGACGCAAGGAGGCGTCGTGGGCGGCCCCGCCCGGCGATGGCGACCACCGCCACGAGATAAGCGATGTGCCGACCCCAGATGACGTCGGCGACCGGCACATTCGAGACCAGCGTCTTGACCAGCGCATCGACGCCAGCGAAGACCACGCTGGCCGTCACGAAGATGACCGCACCGCGGCGAACAGGCGCAAGGTGAGCCAGCCAGGATCGCCTGCTGGGGCCGGTCGGCTGCCGTCTGGATGCTTCGGAGCGGGAGGACATCGCAGCATCTTGACAGGTAGTTCGGCACCTCCTGGCGTCATGGGTGGACCCGAGCCGCTCGGATGTGACCAACTGCACTACATGAGCGAAGCCGCCTGACGCGAGGTCAGTGGCCGGGACCAAGAACGAAACGCTGTTCGATGAGGATTCGGTCGGGACGCTGTCGATCGCTGACGCGCAGGATGACGACCTGACCGCGGGTCCGCTCCAGGACCTGCAGGGACCCGACGAACGTCTGATCGACCACCCGTAGATCGGCTTCGCCGAGCACCACCTCGCCACTGACAACGGCAACATGGAGCACCGACGGACGTAGCCGGGCAGGTCCGGGCCGCGGGTCGCCAACGCGTCCGGCGACGACGATGACCGAACCAAGGATGACCTCGTCCGCAGCTGGCAAGAGGATGCCGATCGGATGCGGCG
>JANPDO010000357.1:0-2429 GCA_031431535.1 Chloroflexota bacterium | reverse complement strand
CGGGATCGAGAAGGGTTCCGGCACCGCCAAGCGCGAGACCGCCGGCCGGGTCACCAAGGACCAGGTCCGCGAGATCGCCGGCATCAAGATGGCCGACCTCAACGCCAACGACGTGGACGCCGCGATGCGCCAGATTGAAGGCACCGCCCGCAGCATGGGAATCGAGGTAGTCGGCTAGCCGTCGCGGCGGCTCATCGCGTCGCGTGGCTTTACCCCGGTCTCGCGATCCGCGTCCAGCATGTGGGGGAGGTTGGGTCCGCCCACCGCAAGGAAGGAATCTGACGACATGTCCGGACACGGCAAGAAGTATCTCGAGGCCGCGAAGCTCATCGATCGGTCGATGGTCTACGATCCTCTCAAGGCGGTCGAACTCGCGAAGCAGACCACAACGGTGGCGTTCGATGCCTCGATCGAAGCGCATCTGCGGCTCGGGGTCGACCCGCGCCACGCCGACCAAATGGTTCGCGGCACGGTCGTCCTGCCACATGGCACGGGCCGGATCGTGCGCGTCGCCGTCTTCGCCCAGGGCGAGAAGGCCCAGGAGGCACTCCGCGCCGGAGCGGACGAGGTTGGCGGCGAGGAGCTGGTCAAGAAAGTCGAGGCCGGTTGGCTCGAGTTCGACGTTGCCCTGGCGACCCCGGATTCCATGGGTCTCGTCGGCAAGCTCGGCAAGATCCTCGGCCGGCGTGGCCTGATGCCGAACCCCAAGGCGGGCACGATCACCTTCGATCTGGAGCGGGCGGTCAAGGAAGTCAAGGCTGGTCGCGTCGAATTCCGGGTCGACAAGGCCGGGATCATCCACGCGGCGATCGGCAAGAGCAGTTTCGAGCCGGCCGCTCTCGTCGATAACCTGGCCGCCCTGGTCGAGGCGATCAACCGGGCGAAGCCCTCGGGCGCCAAGGGTCAGTACCTTCGCGGGTTGACCATCGCGAGCACCATGGGCCCGGGCATCCGGGTCGATGTGCCCGGCGTCCTCGCGGCCGCAGCCGCCTGACATGTCGCTGGTCGGCGAGGCCGGAAAACGGGCGCGTGACGACCGGGAGGCCATTCTCTGACACAATAGTTTCGACAAGAAAGACGGACCGCCGCAGACAGCCTGCGCCCGCGGACCGTGGCTGACCTCTCTGGACAGCGACGGTCGGGGCTTGATCCGCCGAATCGGACCGGTCGCGTCGTCCTCCGCCGAGGAGACGAAGCGGACGGGGACGACGGCGAGCACGCCGAGGCAGACCGGTGCCGCCCCACCCTCCGGTGGGCAGCGCCCCTGCGATCTGGGGAGGATCTCCTCTGAAGGAGATGCTCGAGAGGCCGTCGCAGGGACACCCGATCGTCGATCGGTGCCCACCGCCGCACGCCGGTCGCGTGCCGAACGACAGGAGGGACTTGTGCCCACAGCGGCCAAGCAGGCAACCGTCGCGGAGCTCCGCCTGGAACTCGCCGCGGCCCAGACCATGATCGTGTCCGAGTACCGCGGACTCAAGGTGAAGGAGCTCGCCGAGATCCGGCGGGCGCTGCGCAAGCAGGACGTGACCTATCGCATCGTGAAGAATCGCCTGATGCGGATTGCGGCCGACGATGCCGTTGGGACCGCGCTGAGCCCGTTGCTGGTAGGGCCCACGGCGATCGCGTTCGGAAGGGACGCCGCGAACACGGCCAGGGCCGTGATCGACGCCACTCGTCCCTACTCCCGGATCGTCCGGATCACGGGCGGCGTGCTGGGCGATCGTGCCATTGGCTCGGAGGATGTGACCCGGCTCGCCACGCTGCCTTCGCGTGAGGTCCTGCTGGCCAGGCTGGCCGGCAGTATCCAGGCACCTGTCGCCACTCTGGCCGGCCTGTTCGCGGCCCCGCTGCGCAATCTCGGATACGCCCTGACGCAGGTCGTTGAACAGAAGTCCAAAGGCGAAGCAGGGACCGGCGTATAGCCCTTTCCGCATTCCCGACAGCCGCCAGACAACGAACGCCCCAGACAACGAAGAGGAGAACCCCGATGGCAGTCAAGACCCAGGACGACCTGCTCGAAGCGATCGACAAGATGACCGTGCTCGAGCTGTCCGAGTTCATCAAGCGGTTCGAGGAGCGCTATGGCGTGACAGCTGCAGCCCCGGCAGCCGCCGCGGCAGCCCCGGCAGCCGGCGGCGAGAGCGCAGCCCCGGCCGTCGTCGAAGAACAGACCGAATTCACGGCGACGCTCACCGAGATCGGCCCCAACAAGATCCCGGTCATCAAGGTCGTGCGCGAACTGACCGGACTTGGGCTCAAGGAGGCCAAGGATCTTGTCGATGCGTTCCCCAAGGCCGTCAAGGAAGGCGTCACCAAGGACGAAGCCGAGAAGATCAAGGCGGCGCTCGAGGAGCAGGGCGCCAAGGTCGAGATCAAGTAGCTGGGCCCGGCGCTGGGGGTGGCGCATCTGCGCGCCGCCCCAACGC
>JANPDO010000356.1:0-1843 GCA_031431535.1 Chloroflexota bacterium | reverse complement strand
GCGTCCCCGGCATGGACCGCGGCCGCCGCCTGGACATGCGGCCAGAGTCCCAGCGCCGCCCCCTGCAGCGGCGGCTCCGTGAATGCGAACGGATGCCCCGGGAACAGGGCGCGCCGCACCGACACTTCCGCGATCGCCCGGGCACCCGGGACCGGTTCGTCGGCGACCCACGGGGGGAGCGCTCCGAGCACGATCTGGTCGGCCGCCAATCCGTCGCTTCGAGCCAGGATCACGCCGATCAGCTGAAGGGCGAGCGCTCGGCCGGCCCGTGTGGCCGGATCTGACGGAACACCGGCAGCCAGGTCCGGCGCCACAACCAGCGGGCCTGGCCCTACCACGACCGCGGTACCCGCGCGACGAGCCAGTCGGTGCGCGAACGCGTGGTCGGCCAGGGCTCGATCCGGCTCGACGCCATCGGCCACGATCTCCTCCATGAGATCGGCCACGATGAGATCGATGCGCTCAAAGGCGGCGACGACGGCGCCTTCGGGCGAACCCAGCGCGGGCACGACCGTCGACAGACGGATGTAGCGTCGACGCTCCGCCCCGGCTCGATCCACTGCCGCCCGGAGCATGGCGAGTGCCCGCTGGCTTCCGATCGGGGCCGGGTCGGCCAGCTCACGCCCCGGCGCTCCGCGCGATCCTTCTCGTGGACGCCATTCGGGGACATCGAGGCCGGCTGCGCCAAGGCCGGCTGCAAGTTCGCGGCCGATGGGAACCTCGATCTCGATCAGGTCGAGCCCAGCGGCGACAATGGCGGCCCCTTCCTCGAGCGCCAGGTCCTCGTCCGGCTGGCGAAGCGTCGCCCCGAGCCACGGGCGCGGCACATCGCCGAGCATGCCCATGGTTTCGTTCCGGGCCGTCCGCTCCGCATCGATCCGCGCGATCGCTGCGGCGGCCAGCCGCCGCGCCTCCGTCTCGGCCGCGGCACGCCGATCCGGCTCTCGCAGAAGAGCAGCCTCGAGCCCGAGGTCCACCGCGCCAGATGCGACATCGAGCGCGAGCTGCTGCGGCTCGAGGTCGTACTCCAGCAGCGCCATGGCGAATGGCAGCGTGATCCCGGCACCCAGACCGCGCAGGTCGGTAGCCAGCCAGCTGTCCACGGTCGTCCCGGCCAGCGGTCGGCCGCTCGCATCGAGCCCATGGACGCCGAACAGACGCAGGATGGCGCGCTCCTGCCCAACCGTGGTCGAAGCCCGTGCCCGGGCGCCCCAGGCACCGGCGAGCGACTCTGCGAGTCCGACCAGGCGATCGAGCGGGCCCCAGCTGTCGGTCACGTTCCCTCCTGCGGACCGGTGCGCGCCTGGTGGCCGATCCAGACGTGCCCGTCCGCGAATCGCTCCGCCTTCCAGATCGGTGCGCGCGCCTTCGTTTCGTCGATGGCATAGCGGGCCGCGGCAAAGGCGGCGTTACGGTGCGGTGCGGCCGCCCCAACCGCGATCGACGGTTCGCCCAGCGGGACCTCCCCGGTTCGGTGGACGATGGCCACCCGCTCCACACCGAAGCGCGACGCCACCTCGTCCGCGATCGTGGCCAGAACGGACAGCGCCATCGATTCGTGGGCCTCGTACTCGAGCGATTCGACGGCGCGACCGGCATGGCGTGCGGCCTCAGTCGCCTGCCCCGGGGCCGGTGTTCCCGGCGTTGATCGCGTTCGGCCCAGGAACCCGACGAAGGCTCCGTCCTCCGGTACCGCCAGGCGGTCCGCCAGCTCGCCCAAAATGGCGGCCGTGAACGGCGCCTCGCGGATTTCGAGGATCCGAACGAGTCCCACGCCGGTGCCGCCGACCTCGCTGCCCGCGCCGGAGCCACTGGCATCGTTGCCCGCGCCGCCGGCCAGGCT
>JANPDO010000355.1:0-1646 GCA_031431535.1 Chloroflexota bacterium | reverse complement strand
GGCGGCGGGGGCGGGGCCTCGTACGCGTTGCCCGCGTTCCCCAGAGGAATTCCTCCATATCCGACCCAGGCGAGACCCAGGCAGCTCCTGAGCGGGCATTCCTGCCCCACGTCGAGGGCTTGCGCGCGGTCGCCGTACTCGCCGTGCTCTGGTATCACGTGGGCCTCCCGGGGATGCCCGGCGGGTTTGTCGGGGTTGACATCTTCTTCGTCATTTCCGGCTTCCTGATCACCGGACTCCTGCTGCACGAGCACGAGACCACGGGCCGGATCTCGCTGCGCCACTTCTATTCGCGACGATTGCGCCGGATCCTGCCGGCCGTGCTCGCCACGATTATCGCTACGGTGGCGATCGCGGCCCTCGTCCTGGCTCCGTTGCAGGTTCCTGGGATCGCGCTCGATGGGGCAGCATCGGCGCTCTCGCTGGGCAACGTGCGATTTGCGCTCGAGTCGGCGGACTACTTCGCGACCTCGGAGCCGTCGCCCTTCCGCCACCTGTGGTCACTAGGCGTCGAGGAACAGTTCTACCTCATCTGGCCGGCGCTCCTGGCCGTCGCCCTGACGGTGATCGGGTCCCGTCGGGCCGTTGGGGTGGTGGTGGGTGGGCTCGCGATCGCGTCGTTGGGGTTCGGGCTGTGGCTCACGGACCTCTTCGCGCCGTGGGCGTTCTATTCGCTACCGAGCCGGCTCTGGGAGCTTGCGCTGGGCGCCTTCATCGCATGCTTCGCGGCATGGATCGCGGGAAGACCCGCACGGGTGCTCCTCGTCGTTGGCTGCCTCGGCGCGGTGCTCATCGGCGCAGCCGTGGTCATGATCGACGGTTCCACGCCCTATCCGGGTCTGGCTGCCCTGCTGCCCACTCTCGGGGCGGCGGCGCTGATCGTCGGCGGCGGGGCCGGCCCCATCGGCTGGATCCTGACCCGACCGCCGGTCCGCTTTGTCGGACGGATCTCCTATTCGCTCTACCTTTGGCACTGGCCGATCCTGGTGCTGCCGTCCCTGGCGACCGGTGACTCGCTGCCACTGGAGCTCCGTGTTGCGCTGGGAGGTGCATCCATCGTCGTAGCCGCCGCCAGCTGGCGATTCATCGAGGAACCGTTTCGCCGGGGATGGCAATGGGCCGGGCACCCCCGTCTGGTCGTGGTCACGACCCTGAGCACCGCGGTCGCGGTAGCGGCCCTGGCGATCGGGATCGGGGACTACAGCCTTGGACGGCTGGCGCCAGTCGGGGTTGCAGCGGCCGCGCCAGTGGCCTCGGCGCCTGGTCCGGCGGTGCCTGGTGACGAGGGCAGTCCCCAGGTCTCGGCACCCGGCCTGCCCCTGGTGCCCGCGGCTGGATCGCCCCCAGCCTCGGACCCTCTGGCATCCGGGGGTCCCGGCAGTTCACCGGGAGGTTCCGGCGCACCGCCAACCATTGAGCCTTCCGTTGAGCCGACGCCTGCCCCGACCCCCGCCCCGACGCCTGTCCCGACCCTTGAACCGACCCCGGTGCCCAATCCGTGGCCGCTCCCGCCGAACCTTCGACCGACGCTGGCCGCAGCCGCCAAGGACAAGGAACGGATCATCGCGGACGGTTGTTTCATGAGCCTGCGCGGCACCCGACCCCCCGATTGCGTCTATGGCGATCCCGAGGGGCTGTACACCGTT
>JANPDO010000354.1:0-3863 GCA_031431535.1 Chloroflexota bacterium | reverse complement strand
CAGATCTACGGTCTCGACGGCGCCCTGGCGTCCGAGATGCTGGAGTTCCCCAACGGGGTGATGGGCATGGCCCTCAACCTCGAGGAGGAGACGGTCGGTGCGGTCCTCCTGGGGAACGCCAGCGCGATCAAGGAAGGCGACACGGTCAAGACGACCGGGCGCGTCGTGGAAGTGCCCGTCGGCAAGGGCCTCCTCGGGCGGGTCGTCGATTCGCTGGGGCGTCCGCTTGATGACAAGGGCCCGATCGCGTCGACAAAGACTCGACCTGTGGAGCGCATCGCCCCTGGCGTCATCGTCCGCAAGTCGGTGGACACGCCGGTCCAGACCGGGATCAAGGCGATCGATGCGCTGATCCCGATTGGGCGCGGCCAGCGCGAGCTGATCATCGGGGATCGCCAGACCGGCAAGACGGCCCTCGCCATCGACACGATCATCAACCAGAAGGGCAAGGGCCTTGTTTGCATCTACGTGGCGATCGGGCAGAAGCTGTCGACCGTAGCCAACACCGTGGCGATCCTGGAGCAATACGGCGCCATGGATCACACGATCGTGGTCGTGGCCGGTGCCGACGATCCGGCCCCGCTCCAGTACCTCGCGCCTTACAGCGGCGTGGCCATGGGCGAGGAGGTCATGGAGAACGGCGTCGAGGTTGCCGGGCAGGGACTCGTCAAGGACGCCCTGTGCGTCTACGACGATCTCAGCAAGCACGCCTGGGCCTATCGCGAGATGTCCCTGCTGTTGCGCCGTCCACCAGGTCGTGAGGCGTACCCTGGCGATGTCTTCTACCTGCACAGCCGACTGCTGGAGCGAGCGGCTCGACTCAATGACGAGAACGGCGGTGGCTCGCTGACCGCCCTGCCGATCATCGAGACGCAGGCCGGAGACGTGTCGGCCTACATCCCGACGAACGTCATCTCGATCACCGACGGGCAGATCTTCCTCGAGACGGATCTGTTCAACGCCGGTCAACGACCCGCCCTGAACATCGGCATCTCCGTGTCGCGAGTCGGCTCGGCGGCCCAGACCAAGGCGATGAAGAAGGTCGCGGCACCCTTGAAGCTGGACCTGGCCCAGTACCGCGCCCTGGCCGCGTTCGCGCAGTTCGCTTCTGACCTGGACAAGGCCACCCGGGACCAGCTGACTCGCGGCGAGAAGCTGTCCGAGATCGTCAAGCAACCGCAGTACCAGCCGCTGGGCGTTGAGAAGCAGGTTGCCATTTTGTACGTCGCCACGACGGGCAAACTGGACGACGTGCCGACGCCGCGGGTGCGCGAGTTCGAGTCCCAGTTCTATCGTTTCCTGGAAACGGAACGGCCTGCCATCCTGACCGAACTCGCTGCCGGCAAGGTCCTGACGGACGACCTCAGCGCGGCCCTGCTCGAGGCCACCGACGCCTTCCGCACGTCGTTCCTGGCCTAGGCCGATGATCGAACTGAGAATCCGCCGCTGTGGCGCCGCCCGGCAAGGCGGAGCCGAGCACGTGAGCGAGCGCACCCCAAGGTGCGTGAGCGAGCGCGCGCAGGCGACAACGCAGCCGCGCGGTGATGACAGCGGCGGCCAGGGACCACGCAGTGGCATCGCAGCGTGATATCCGGCGCCGTATAGGCGCCGTACGGAACATCAAGCAGATCACCCGAGCCATGCAATTCGTCGCTGCGTCAAAGCTCAAGCGAGCCCAGGATGCGACCCTGGCCGCCCGCCCCTACAGCGAGAAGCTCGACGAGGTTTTGGCGGACCTGGCGGCCGTGCTCGGCGCCGACGATCATCCGCTCCTGGCCGGGCTGACCGAGGGCGGCAAGCGCCTGATCGTCCTGGTCACCACGGATCGAGGGCTCGCGGGACCGCTCAACACCAACACGATCCGCTTCGCGGCGCGCGAGATCACGGGCCACCCGGGTGATCTGACCCTGGTGACGGTGGGGCGTAAGGGCCGCGACGCGATGCGCCGGGCCGGTGTCCCGATAGCCGCCCATTTCGCGGGCTTCGGTGACCGGCCTGCTTTTGCCGATGTCCTGCCGCTGGCCCGCCTGATCACCGACGACTTCCTGGCGGGCACGTACTCCCGCGTCGACGTGGTCTACAACCGCTTCGTATCCACCCTCGTCCAGCGCCCGGAGATGATCCAGGTGCTGCCGATCCGCCCGGCCGCGGACACCGAGGGGATCCCGGGCAACCAGTTCATCTTTGAACCAAGCGCGGCGGCCGTCCTGGAGCGGCTCGTCCCGCGGTATGTGGCCACCCGCCTGTTCCAGGCGGTGCTCGAGGGCAAAGCCAGCGAGGAATCCAGCCGGATGGTGGCCATGAAGAATGCAACGGAGAATGCGGAGGATCTGATCGAGGATCTGACGCTCTCGTACAACAAGGTCCGCCAGTCCAACATCACCCGCGAAATGATCGAGATCGCGTCCGGCGCAAACGCCCGCTGACGCTACAGGACGCAGGAGGCAACCCACACCATGGCGATCGCCGCATCCACCGCGACCGGGCGAGTCATCCAGATCACCGGGCCCGTCGTCGACATCGAGTTCCCGGCCGGGCAGCTGCCGGCCATCCTCAACGCCGTCGAGATCCAGCGGCCGGGCCAGGATTCGCTCGTCTGTGAAGTCCAGCAGCACCTGGGCAACAACTGGGTTCGCTCTGTTGCCATGACCACCACTGACGGCCTGGCCCGCGGGGTTCCCGTTCTCGACACCGGCGCCCCGATCACCGTGCCGGTCGGCGAAGCGACGCTCGGCCGGGTGTTCGACGTGCTGGGTCGCCCGATCGACAACAAGGGACCCGTGAACGCGCTGGTGCACCTGCCGATCCATCGCGCGGCGCCGGCGTTCGACCAGCAGTCGACCGAGGTCGAGGTCTTCGAAACCGGTCTGAAGGTGATCGACCTGATCTGCCCGTTCAAGAAGGGCGGCAAGATCGGGATCTTCGGCGGTGCCGGCGTCGGCAAGACCGTCATCATCCAGGAGCTGATCCGCAACGTCGCCCAGGAGCATGCCGGGGTGTCGGTCTTCGCCGGCGTCGGCGAGCGCAGCCGCGAGGGCAATGACCTCATTGCCGAGATGACCGAGTCGGGCGTCCTGGCCAAGACGGCATTCGTGTTCGGCCAGATGAACGAGCCACCCGGCGCCCGCCAGCGGGTCGGCCTGTCCGGCCTGACCATGGCCGAGTACTTCCGCGACGAGGAGAAGCGAGACGTCCTCCTGTTCATCGACAACATCTTCCGATTCACCCAGGCTGGCTCGGAGGTGTCGGCGCTACTCGGACGGATGCCCTCGGCGGTCGGCTACCAGCCGAACCTGGCGACCGAGATGGCCGGCCTCCAGGAGCGGATCACCTCCACCCGGAACGGCTCGATCACCAGCCTCCAGGCGGTCTTCGTTCCCGCCGACGATTACACCGACCCGGCCCCGGCGACGACCTTCGCCCATCTCGACTCGACGATCCGCCTCGAGCGGAACATCGCCGAGCTCGGCATCTATCCGGCAGTCGATCCGCTGACCTCGACCTCGCGGGTCCTCGATCCCAACGTCGTCGGCCAGGAGCATTACGACGTCGCCCAGGAGACCAAGCGGGTCCTGCAGCGCTATCGCGACCTCCAGGACATCATCGCGATCCTCGGCATCGACGAATTGTCCGAGGATGACAAGTCGACCGTGGCCCGGGCGCGCCGCCTCCAGCGGTTCATGAGCCAGCCGTTCTTCGTCGCGGAGGTCTTCACCGGTCGTTCCGGCAAGTACGTCTCGATCAAGGACACCGTGGCGTCATTCAAGGAGATCCTCGAGGGCAGCACCGACACGCTCCCCGAACAGGCCTTCTTCCTGGCCGGCACGGTCGACGACGTGCGCGAGAACGCGGCGAAGCTGGCC
>JANPDO010000353.1:0-2373 GCA_031431535.1 Chloroflexota bacterium | reverse complement strand
CGACAGGCTGGTCACGCTCTTGCCACAGCCCGACTCGCCGACCAGGCCCATGATCTCGCCCCGATCGACATTGAAGTCGATGCCATCGACCGCGCGGACGGCGCCATCGCGCGTGTAGAACGACGTGCGCAGACCCTTGACCTCCAACAGCGGACGCCCCCCGCGCTCATGGCGGGGCTTGGGCGCGGGCGTCGGCGCAAGTTCCTCGATCACCGATGTCGTTGCGTCGAGCGACGTCATCGGTTGAGCCTCGGATCGAGGGCGTCGCGCAAGCCGTCACCGAGCAGGTTGAACGCGAGGACGCTCAGCGTGATGGCGACGCCCGGGAAGAAGATGAGGTGCGGGGCGGAAAAGAACAGGTTCCGATCATTGGCGACCATCGAACCCCATTCGGCCAGCGGCGGAGAAGCCGCGAGACCCACGAACGATAGCGCCGCGACCTCCAGGATCGCGCCACCGATGCCGAGCGTCGCCTGGACGATGAGGGGAGTGAGCGCATTGGGCAGGACCCGACGGCTCAGGATCCCCGCCGGCGACTCGCCCAGTGCCCGCGACGCCGTCACGAAGTCGGTCTCGCGGACCGAGAGCACCGAGGCACGCATGACCCGCGCATAGACCGGGATGGACACGATACCGATGGCAAACATGCCGTTGATGAGACCCGTTCCCAGCACGGTCACGATCGCGATCGCGAGGATCAGGCTGGGGAAGGACATGACGACGTCCATGATCCGCATCAGGATGTTGTCGGTTCGTCCACCGGCGTACCCCGCGATGGCACCGATCACTGTCCCCAGGACGATCGCGAACCCGACCGTCGCGAGGCCGATGAACAGCGAGATCCGCGACCCGTGGACGACCCGGCTGAACTCGTCCCGGAGGTTTGAATCGAGGCCCATCAGGTGTTGGGGTTGATCCGCCGGGCATCCCAGGAGATGGATGCACGGCGATTCGCCACGCTTGCCCGGCGAGTTGAGGTCCAGCATGGAGACATTGGGTTCGTACGGCGCGATCAGCGGCGCAAAGACCGCGACGAACAGGAGGATCGCCAGCAGGATCAGTCCAACGACCGCGGTTCGTTGCCGCAGGACGTTGCGAATCGCCTCGCGACGGGGCGAGGACACGGCCAGCGTGGCTTGTGGATCGGCGACGTCCGGCCCGAGGAGCCCGACCGAACCCGTGCTCACGTGAGTCGGATCCGTGGGTCAAGGAACGCGTACGACACATCCACCATGAGGTTGACCACCAGGTAGGCGACCGCGACGACGATCGTCACGCCCTGGATGACGATGTAGTCACGACCGGTGATCGCCTCGAACAGGGTCTTGCCCATCCCGGTGAGGTTGAAAATCGTCTCGGTCAGGATGGCGCCAGAGAGAAACGCCCCCAGCGACAGGCCGATGACCGTGACGACCGGTAGCAGGGCGTTGCGCATGCCGTGGCGCAGCACCACGGATCGCTCCCGCAGGCCCTTGGCGCGTGCGGTTCGCACGTAGTCAAGGCCCAGGACTTCGAGCAGGCTGGAGCGCGTCATCCGGGCGATGATGGCAAGCGGGATCGTGCCCACCGCGATGGCCGGCAGGATCATGTGGCGGAAGGCGTCGACGAACGCCGACCATTGGCCGGTCACGAGGGTGTTGAACAGGTAGATGTTGGAGATGAAGTCGAGGACCGCGCGTGGGGCACCGTCGAGGGCGAGCAGGCCCCATGACTCCGCGAGCGGGATGACGCTCACCCCGGGCGACAGCCGCCCCGACGGGGGCAACGTGAACGGGGTGTCCGCGAGGATCACCGCGAACGTGAACGCCAGGAACAGGCCCAGGACGAAGACCGGCGTGGAGACCCCGAGGTTGGCGACGATCATCGTGCCGACATCGACCGGGGAGTTCCGCCGGGTGGCGGAGAGGAGCCCCAGGCTAACGCCAATCACGGTCGCGAACAGCATGGCCGCCAGGGTCAGCTCGGCAGTCACCGGGAGCCGCTCGAGCAACAGGTCCGCAACGGGCCGTCCGAACCGGATGGAGCTCCCAAGATCGCCCTGGACGAGCGCGCCGGCGTAGATCACGAACTGTTCGTAGATCGGCTTGTCCAGGCCGTAGCGCTGCTCGAATGCAGCGCAGATCTCCGGGGTGGCCTTCTCGCCGTAGGTCGCCGTGCACGGGTCGCCGGGGATGACCCGGGCGAGCACGAACACGAGCAAGACGATCCCGATCAAGACCGGAATGCTTGAAATCAGACGGCGGATGATGAACCGGGTCATCCGGAGACGGTGCCTCGACTAGGTCTGCCGCAGGTAGGGGATATGCGAAGGGGGGGGCCGGGGGGGGGGCCCGTGGCGCGTGGGGGAGCGAAGACGAGACGGCGGGCGGGGGG
>JANPDO010000352.1:0-22185 GCA_031431535.1 Chloroflexota bacterium | reverse complement strand
CCGCCCCGTCCAGGCGCTTCCGGATCCTGTGCCGGAGGCGGCGGGTCTTGCAGAATCGGTGGCGTTTCTGGAGCGCCTCCATCCATCGCCGCGTAGGCTAGCGCGGTGTCCGAGACGATCCAGCAACTTGTCGACCGCGCGCTCGAGGCGTACGAGCGGTTGGCTGAGCTTGGCGAGGAGGTCGAGGACGAATGGTCGTACGTCTGTGACCTGGCCGGCGCCTGGCGCGAACGTCTGTCCGAAGTCGGCGCTCAACGCGAAGCGCAGTCAACTCCTGAAGGGGCCGGCGTCGCAGTTGACCGGGCGATCGCAGAGATCAGCTTGATCACCGACCCGCACCGTGCGATTGACTGGTTGTCCACGTTCCCGCAGGTGGTCCTGCTGGCCCTCGGTGAGCTGCCATGAGGTTCCAGGATGCCGCCCGTGATGCCCGGGCCGTCGTGTACGCGGGGATCCAGGCCGACCCGCTGGTGGCACGAGCCGCCAAGCTGTTGGCGGCGGCCACGCTCGGGCAGCGGATCCTCGCCCGCGCCGTCATGAACGGCGAGACGACCGACCCCGACGGCTGGCGGGTGACCTTTCCGTCATTGTTCGGGGTGACGTCGACCGATGCGACCCACGCGACCGATGCGGCCGAGCGCGCCCACTCGGAGGCCATCCTGGCCACGTCGCTGGCCGTGGCCGACCGCGGGGAGCAGGTTCGCAGCCAGTTTCGCGGTGCGATCGTGGAGGAACTGACGGCCCGGCTGCTCGGGCGGCGAGCCGGGCCGTCGATGATCAAGCGCGAGCGGCGGATTCTGTTCGATGGCGTCCGCGCGGAGATCCACCCTTACGACGTGACGGTCGAGCGCGAGTCTGCGGCCGAGGCGTATGACTGCAAGTGGGGCGCGCGCGGGATCAATCCCGACGTCCTCCACCAGCTCGACGACGCGCGAGCGCACGCCGCCGACGAGGACGAGCGGCTCGCGGTCGCGCTGGTCATCTTCGATGCCCGCCTGTCGTGCACCGTCCGGCTTGGAGCCCAGACCGCGCCGCACGAAGCGACGGCCATCGTCACCCTGGAGTCGCTCGATGCGCTTGCCGGCGGACCGCCCCGCCCGTCAGCATGACCGACGACCCGCGGGTCGGCCACTGGCCGTATCGCGTCCGCTACGACGAGTGTGGGCCGGACGGCCACCTGCGAACGAGTGTCTTCCTGCGCTGGGCCCAGGACCTGGCGAGCCATCACTCCGCGTTGCTCGGCTTCGATCGCGACTGGTACCGCGAGCGGGGGCTGGTCTGGCTGGTGCGCGCGGCGGAGGTGGCCGTCGTGGCGCCCGTGCGCTTCGGTGACATGATCGACGGGTCCACCCGGGTGGTCGGTTCGCGCCGGGTCTGGGCCCGCCGACGGACCGAGTTCAACGCCGCGGACGGGCGGCTGTCCGCGTGGGTCCAGATCGACTGGGTGCTCCTCGACGCTCGCGGCGCTCCGACCAGGATCCCGCCCGAGTTCGCCGCGGCCCTCACGGACCCGCCCGCCAAGCTCGATCTTGCCCGGGTGGACCTGGGCGAGCGACCACCGGATGCACGTGCCGCGGCGTTCACCGTTCGCCCCCAGGAACTGGACCCGATGGACCACGCCAACAACGCGGTCTATGCCGACTGGCTGGATGAGGGGATCATCGCTGGTGGGGGTGAGTCTGCCGTGCGGGCCATCCCGCGTCTCGCACGTCTCGAGTACGCCCGCTCGGCGGAGCGGGACGATGCGGTTCGATCGTTTGCCTGGCCGAACGCGGTCGGTTCCGCCTGGTCCGTGCGCCTGTTCGACGACGCCGGTGACCTGCTTCGTGGCCGGCTGGAACTGGCGCCGTGACCGAGTGACCACCCCGATGCTCCGTGGCCAGCGCGTTGCCCTGCGGCCCGTTCGGGCTGGTGACCGCGAGCGATTACGCGACATCCTGCTGGAGGACTCGGTGGCCCGCTGGTGGGGTCCGCCGCGCCCCGACGTCGATGTCGTCGACGACTGGCTGGACGGCGACCCCGGCACGACCGTGTGGATCATCGAGGTCGACGGTGCCGTGGCCGGCAGCATCCAGGCAGCCGAGGAGCCCGACCCCGACTACCGCCATGCCGGCATCGACCTCTTCCTGGCAACCGCTGTCCAGGGTCGCGGCCTCGGCACGGATGCCATCCGGACCGTGGCCCGATACCTGTTCGGCACCCGCGGGCATCACCGGCTGACCATCGACCCATCCGCCGCCAACGAGCGCGCGATCCGCGCCTACGGGCGGGTCGGCTTCCGCCCGGTCGGGCTCATGCGTGCGTACGAGCGCGGATCGGACGGGATATTCCACGACGGCCTGCTGATGGATCTGCTCCGCGACGAGCTGAGGTGACCCCTTCGCCACGTGGCGGGCCCAGGCTTCGGCCGGATCTGCCGCCAGGCCGTAGGATCCGCGGGTGACCCAACCCTCCCACGCGCCCGGCCTTGCGCTGTCGACCCACGGGCTCCAGAAGCGCTACGGCAAGCAGGTCGCGCTCGCCGGGCTCGAGCTGTCAGTCCCGACCGGCGTCGTCTACGGGTTCCTCGGTCCCAACGGCGCCGGCAAGACCACGACGATGCGCCTCTTGACCGGCCTGATCCACCCGGACGCCGGGACGATCGAGCTGCTTGGGCGGCCGTTCGGGCGCGGCGAACGGCGCCGGCTTTTTGAGGTTGGCGCGCTGATCGAATCACCGTCCTTCTACCCGTACCTGTCGGGCCTCGAGAACCTGCGCGCCCTGGCCGCAACGGGCGCACCAACCCCAAGGCACCGAATCGAGGAGCTGTTGGAGCTGGTCGGCCTGAGTGACCGAGCGCGCGACAAGGTCCAGAACTACTCGCTGGGCATGAAGCAGCGGTTGGGGATCGCGGCTGCGCTGCTAAGCGATCCGCAGCTGCTCTTGCTCGACGAGCCGGCGAACGGGCTTGACCCGGCCGGGATCGCGGCCATGCGCGCGACCCTGCGGCACCTCGCATCGACCGGCAAGACCGTCTTCATCTCCAGTCACATCCTGGGCGAGGTCCAACAGCTCGCCGACGTGGTCGGGATCGTCGCCGAAGGAAAGCTGGTCCGCGAGGGACCGATGGCGGAGCTGCTCCACGGCGAGAGTGTCGTGCGGGTTCGCGTGGCCCCGTCCGAGAGCGACGCCGCGACAGCGCTTCTGGCGGGACTCGCGCCGCATGGAGTGGCTTCCTTGCCCGGCGACGCAGGCTGGCTGTCGGTCCGGGTCGAACCCGACCGCGCGACGGAGGTCAATCGCGTACTCGCGACCGCCGGAATCTACGCATCCCGGCTCGAGACCGGAAGCGATCTCGAGTCCCTCTTCCTGTCGCTGACCGGAGGATCGGGGCAGACCGGTGGCGAAGGGACCTTCTTTGGCCTCGCCGGGTCGAGCCAGGCGCCGGGTCCGACGGGCCCTTCCGGGTGGCAGGGCGGAGGCAAGGGGAGGTGAGGCTGTTCGTGGCGGGCCTGCGCCGACTGATCCGGCGCCCGGCCTCGCTCATCACGCTCGTCCTGCTGATCGGGCTCCTGGCGCTGATCTTCCTCGCGGTTGGCGCGACCGCGAACCAGGAGGTGTCCGGCCGGGGTCGAGCGGCGGCCGCGCTGCTGCTCACCTTCCCGGGCGCCTACGTCACGATCATCGCGTTCATCCTTGGTCTGGGCGGCCTGTTTGCGGTCATCTATGGCGCCGCGATCGCGGGCTCGGAGTGGAATTGGGGCACGCTCAAGTCAGCGGTCGCGCGCGGGGAAAGCCGCAGCCGCTACCAGCTGGCGCTGTTTGCCTCCGTGGCCCTGCTGCTCGGCATTGGATTGCTGGTGGCGTTCGGGGCGGGCGTCGTCGTGGCCATCCTCGGCGGGGTCATCGCTGGCTTCCCCGTCGGCGGTCTCGATGATTCCGCCGCCCTCGCGAGGTTGCCGGACCTGATTGCCCGCGGTTGGCTCGCCGTCGTCGAGCAAGGGGCCCTCGGGTTCGCGATCGCCACGCTCGCTCGCAGCCAGCTCGCCGGGATCGGTGCCGGCATTGCGTTCTACTTTGCGGAGGGGTTTGCCTCGCTCTTCCTGCCTGACATCGTGAAGTACATGCCGTTCGATGCGGCCGGCGCCATGGTCGCCCCACCCGGCGGAGGCCAGGGTTTCGGCGACGGCCCTGGCGGTGGTCCTGGCGTGTCGGGGCTCGACCCGGATACCGCGCTCATCGTCGTCGTCGCCTGGCTGATCGGGTCGCTGGTCGTCGCCGCCACGTTCACGGAGCGAGCCGAGATTACGGGCTGAGCCAGGTCTCGGCCGGCCGGGTGCGAGCCGGTTAGCGTTAGATGATCTGTTGGCTGACATTTGGCACTGCAGGCGGACATGCCGGCCCATCAGCGCCACGCGCGGTACTGCCAGTACCCGGTTCTGAATGAGCGCCTCGTGGACTTGCCCGAAATCGACCAAAGCCTGTCGATTCTGTCGGCGGACCACCTTCCTTCGTACGGAAGGCGGTACTGCCAGTACCGGAACGCTCGGCGCGAGGGCAGACGTCAGGGCGGAGTCCACTGGCCGGCCGGGCCTGGCCGGGATCCGCGACCTGAGCCCGCCCGGGCGCTGCGACCCTCCGATGCCGTTCGACGAGGTCATTGACCCGGGACAGGGACCGCGACATGATCGTCGGCGCGATCGACACCAGGATGTCGACCGTGATGGAGGATTCGCCATGACCGCTGAGACAGCCAACGCCCCAGCCGCGAAGACCGCTGATGCGCTCGTCGGACGGTTGTTCGAGGCGAGCATCGGGATGTTCGACGTCATGTCCGTCTATCTCGGCGACCGGCTCGGACTCTACCGGGCGCTCCACGAAGGCGGGCCGGCGACGGCCGGCGAGCTTGCCGCGAGCGGCCGGATCGATGTGCGCTATGCCCGAGAGTGGCTGGAGCAGCAGGCCGCCACTGGGATCCTCGAGGTTGATGATGTCGCGGCATCCGCGGAAGCGCGGCGCTACAGCCTCCCGGTCGCGTACGTGGACCCGTTGCTGAACCCAGACAGCCCGTACTCGATCGCGCCGCTGGGCCGGTCGGTCGTGGCCTGCGCCAAGGTCCTGCCCCAACTCATGGAGGCGTACCGCACCGGCGGCGGCGTGGCCTGGTCGGACTACGGCGCCGACATGATCGAGGCGCAGGGCGACTTCAACCGCCCCTGGCTCGTCGGCTCGTTTGGCACCGAACTGCTGCCCGCCATCCCCGCCATTCACGAACGCCTGGTCGGGGACCCGCCGGCCCGTGTGGCGGACGTCGCCTGCGGCGTGGGCTGGGCGGCGATCGCGATCGCGCGTGCCTACCCGAAGGTGCGTGTGGACGGCTTCGACCTCGACGAATCATCGATCGAGCTCGCGCGCCAGCATGCTCGCGCGGCCGGCCTGAGCGATCGCGTCACGTTCCAGTCCCGCGATGTCGCCGAGGCCGCCGCCGGCCAGTACGACCTCGCCGTGGTGATCGAGGCCGTCCATGACATGTCCCGGCCGGTCGAGGTGCTGGCCTCGATCCGGCGGATGCTGCGGCCCGACGGCGTCGCCCTGATCGCCGACGAGAAGACCGAGGACGTCTTTACAGCCCCGGCCGGCGAGGCCGAGCGACTCTGGTACGGCTTCAGCATCTTCACCTGTCTGCCGGCCGCCATGACGGAGCGACCGACGGCAGCGACCGGCACGGTTATGCGCGCCGACACGATGCGGCGCCTCGGGTCGGAGGCTGGGTTCGGGAGTGTCGAGCGCCTCGATGAGCCCGAGCTCGACACGCTCCGTTTCTACCGCTTGACGCCGTAACTTGGCGTCGGGTCAGTCGGCCACCGTCATCGCGCGGTCCGGGCGCAGCAGGAATGGCGGCAGGTACGCGGGGAGGTTGGAGAAGGGCAACACGTCGGGGTGCAGGCGGATCCCGAGCGACTCTTCCATGAACCGGCGGCGCGCCTGGATGCGTCTCCAGGCGGCGGGAGACTGACGGGCGAAGGCGTCGCGCAACGATGCGTCGGCAAGGGCCACGCCGTCCTCGATGTTGGTGGTGAAGTAGTCGGTCCCGGTCGCCGGAATGATGTCCACCTGGAGCGCCATCCCGGACGCGAGTTCCACCGTGGACCCGGGACCGATCGGGGAGTTGATCCATTCATCGAGGTGCAATTGGTGGCCCGGGTTCAGGAAGATGCCGAAGAATGGGTCGCCGAGGTGGCGATCGATGATCGCCTGGAGGGCTCCGCCGGTCTGGCCGATGTGGAGGGCCTCGTACCACTCCGCAACCGCGGCGAAGTAGGGACCGACGAGGCGGTCCACGTAGTTGCCGATGCCGGGGGGCAGCTCGGCGGCGTCCTCCACGACGAAGCCGGCGCGACAGTTCAGCGCCCCCCAGATCCCGAAGGCCACCGTGAACCGATCGCCGTGCTCGATCCGGCGGTCGCCCGGGCTCAGCAGCCCGAGCGACGCCCGCGGACCGGCGGTCAGCATCAGGTGGCACGAGAGCGGTGATCCGTTCCAACCCAACAGCCGGACCGCCTCGGACTCCCGCATGCCGGGCCGCAGGCCGCTGAGCAGCCCGCGCACGCCTTGCGAGGTCTGGCACGCAGCGAACTCGAAGGCGGCCAGTTGTTCGACTTCGTTGATGACGCGCAATCCGTCGGCGGCGTCGGTGAGCAGGTCCCCGGCGTTTTCGACCAGGCCCCTCGAGCCCGTCAGACGCCGCAGCTCGTCGACGATGTACGTTGGGATCTCCATCGTGGCTCGACTGGCGTACGTCTTCCAGCCGATGACCCCGACGCGAACGCCAGGACCGATCCCCTCGCCGGCCAGGATCTCGCCCAGCGGCCGCGACCGATCCCGTGGCTGGCTGGGCAGGCTCAGGTCCTGGAACAGCACACGCCGCATGGCGACTGGCGCGGCACCCGCCATCCCGTAGCACTCATTGCCGACCAGGATCGCTGGCTCGACCGTCGGCCCGAGCACGAGCACCGCTTCCTCAAAGCGTGGATCGAACCCGGTCAGGTACGAGAGGTTAGCGCTGTGCTCGCGGTCGGCGTAAACGACCAGCCGGTCATAGCCGCGGGCTTCCATGCGGGCACGCAGCGCCTCGATCCGGGCGGTGTAGAGCCCGGCAGGGATCTCCGGCGCCTCCTCGGGCATGCCAAAGTCCGGCAGGGTGATCTGCGCCAGTCGAGCGGGCCGCGCTAGCGACATCGACAACCTCTCCGATCCGCTACGGCGTCCACGACTGCACCTCCGACGCTCCGCGAACGAGACGGGCGAACTGGTTCGCGCGGACGGGCAGCCACGGCCCGACCTCCCCATCGGGCCAGGTGACCCGCACCTCCGCGCGCTCGGCCGAACCGAGACCGGCGTGGATCCACCCCAGCTGGCCACTGGCGTGGCCGCCGCCGACCGTCAGTTCGCGTTCGCTGGTTCGGTCGCCGACCCTGACCTCGACCCAGGCCCCGATGGCGTCGTGGTTGGCCCCGCGCTGCTCCAGCTCGACCGCCATCCAGGCACCCATCGGGGACGGGTTGGCGGCAGTTCCGGATCCCACATTGCGCCACACCTCGACGTTCTCACGGCGGACTACCTTGACCAGATCGAGCAGCCCATCGAGGTTCAGGTCGACCAGCGCAGCCCCGCGAGCGCTCGAGAAGTCGACCATGCCCGCCGCCTCCGCGCCCTCCATGAACGTGCCGTCGGCCTGGCCGATGAGCAGGTTGCTTGGGTCGATCATGGCGTGCTCCGTCTCTGCCTCGACGTTGCCCTTGCTGACGAAGAGATCGACGAATCCGTCGTTGTTGACGTCCTCGAACTCGGGGTGCCACGCGGTGGACGGCAGGACGTCGCCACCCGCGTACGGGCGATGCGCGGTCACGCCACGGCGGAGCGCCATGTCCCCGTAACGGGGCTGGGTCGCGCCGTCGATCAGCGTCTGGAGCTTGTTGTCGCCCTGGCTGGTCAGGTAGATCTCCGGGTAGCCGTCACCGGTCACGTCGCGACTGGCGATCCCCATTCCCCAGACCTGGAGCCGCGCCCAGCCGTCCTCGCGGGTGTACACGCGGGGCGCCTCACCCTGGTCGATCCGCCACAGCTGCTCCTCGCCGTCGCGGTAGTAGTGGCGATCGTTCGTCACGCGCAGATCTCGCCGTCCCGATCGGTCCCAGTCACTGAACAGCATGGACAGGGTGCACCAGCCCGGTGACAACGAAACGGGGTCCGCGTAGACGAGGTTGTCGGCCGCCGGGCGGACCAGCGTGTTGTCGGCGCACTCGGCCGTCGCGTGGAGGTCATCGTCGAGCACCACGTAGTCGCCGAAGGCAAGCGTTGGCAGGGCAACCGAAGGGCTCTCCCACGCGGCACTGAACCCGACGGTCCAGCCGTCACCGCCGGCGACGCCCAGCGTCTCGTTCGCCCGTTCGAACCGGCAGTCACCGAGCCCCCGCAGGATGACATTCTCGCCCAGGCGCAGGACCGCAAGGTCGGTCCGCCCGTCGCCATCGATGTCGAGCGGGTACGCCCCGGTCACGGCCGTGAGGTCCGTCGCGGGATCCGGGACGCGCTGAAATTCCATCGCGCCGCCGATCGGGCTCCGGTTCCGGAATAGGGCCGCGGGGTTGCCACCCCCGGCGAAGAGGAGGTCCGGCTTGCGGTCATCGTCGCAGTCGAACGCGGCCACGCCACCGCCGACGAAGTAGGTGAACTCGCCGTCGTAGGCGTGGCTGATCCCGGCGGCTGCGGCTTCTTCAACGAAGTGTGGTGCCCCAAGGGCGACCGGCGAGGCTCCGGGTGTCACGAGCGCCGGCGCAGTGACCCCGACAACGACCGCGACGATGACCGTGGTGGCCGCGACCGCGACGATGACCGCCATGGCGACGGCCGTCTCGACGCGCGGAACCCGGCGCCGATTGCCGCGGGTGAGGCTCCGTGCGTCCGCGTTGGCGGCGTCGGTTGGGTCGGGGATCGTCTCGCGAACCGTCGTGCCTCCTGGGTATGCCGCCACACGGATCGCGGCAAGGCCGGTATTGAACCACAGCGCCCGGCGGGGGCTCCGATGAGCCGGCCGTCCGGTACCACCAGTACCCGACTATCAATAGGTGACTCGTGGATCCACCTGGAAACGACACGTTCCTGTCGATCCTGCACGGGTCCACGCACGTCTGTCCAGCAGATCGGGCGCTTCGTCAGGGCGAGGTCGTGCTGCGGGGGGGTACTCTGAATCGATGGGGATCGGAGCGATGAACGGTGGCTCAGGATCGATCGGCGATACATCGCCGCATCGAGGAGCGCCCCGGCGCCATCGCGGGTGGGTCGTCCTGATCGCCGCGCTGGTTGCTGTTGTCGGTCTCGCCGCTGGCTGCTCGCCGAACACGCCCCCGTACATCGAGGAGGCGTGCGTTCGGGCCGACCTCGGCGGCCGTTCCGCCGCGCGCGTGTGGGACGACCAGCTGCTCGAGCTCATCCGCCAGGTCGTGCCGGCGCCGACGGTCCACGCGCGGAACCTGTTCCACGTGTCCGCCGCGATGTGGGACGCGTGGGCCGCGTACGACGAGACGGCGGACGGCTACTACCTTACCGAAAAGCACAGCGCTTCCGATGTGACCGCGGCACGTGAGGCCGCAATCAGCTATGCGGCCTATCGGATTCTCCTTTGGCGTTACGGGGCGGTCTCGGACCTCGCCACGACGGCCGAGCAGCTCGACGCGACCATGCGCTCCCTGTGCTACCGGACGGATGTCATCACGACCGAGGGCGACTCGCCGGCAGCGCTCGGGAACCGGATCGCGGCGGCCGTGCTGGAGGCCGGCCGGACCGACGGCGCTCTCGAGGAGGACCGCTATAAGGATCCGTCCTACACGCCGGTCAACGACCCACTGGCGGTTGCGCAGCCTGGGACGGTCATGCGCGATCCGAATCGCTGGCAGCCCCTGTCGCTGGCCAGCCAGATCGCCCAGAACGGATTGCCGATCCCAGGCTCAGTCCAGGCGTTCATCGGACCGCATTGGGGCCATGTCACCAGCTTCGCGCTGCCGTCGTCGGAGGCCGGCACACCCATCGACCCGGGGCCTCCTCCGCGTCTCGGCGATGGGGCGACCGACCAGGCGTTCAAGGACGAGGCCGTCGAGGTCATCCGCCGAAGCAGCCAACTCGATTCGTCCGACGGCGTGACGATCGACATTGGCCCCGGCGCGTTCGGCAACAACAGCCTCGGCGCGAACGACGGCGACGGTCACGCGCTGAACCCCGCGACCGGGCAGCCATACGCGCCAAATGTCGTCCTGGGCGCCGACTTTGCCCGCGCGCTGGCGGAGTACTGGGCGGACGGCCCGAAGTCGGAGACGCCGCCGGGCCACTGGAACGTGATCGCCAACGCGGTCTCCGATACCCCCGGATTCGAGTTCCGGATCGGCGGCTCCGGGCCCGTCCTCGATCGTCTGGAGTGGGACGTCAAGCTCTACCTGGCGCTCAACGGGGCCGTCCATGACGCGGCCATCGCGACGTGGGGTCTCAAGGGGTTCTACGACTCCGCCCGTCCGATCTCGATGATCCGCCATCTGGGCGGCCAGGGACAGTCAAGCCATCCGACCGGTCCAGCCTATGACCCACAGGGCCTGCCCCTGGTCGACGGGCTCGTCGAGGTCGTGACCGCAGCGTCCAGCGCACTCGGCGAGCGCCACGCTGAACTGGCTGGGCACGTCGGCGAGATCGCGGTACGGACCTGGCGCGGTTTTCCGGAGGATCCCGCCACGCAGACCAGCGGCGTCGGCTGGATCCGGGCGGTCGAGTGGGTCCCGTACCAGCGGTCGACCTTCGTGACCCCGGCGTTCGCGGGCTACCCATCGGGCCACAGCACGTTCAGCCGTGCGGCGGCCGAGGTCATGACGGCGTTCACCGGGGACCCGTACTTCCCGGGTGGTCTCTTCTCGTGGACCACGAAGCGGGGCGACCTGCTCCACGAGGAAGGGCCGACCCAGGACGTGACCATCGCCGCGGCGACCTATTACGACGCCGCGGACCAGGCCGGCATCTCCCGTCTCTACATGGGTATCCACATCCCGAGCGACGACTTCGAGGGGCGCAAGATCGGCGCGACCTGCGGCCGTGACGCGATGGGCCTGGCGATGCGCTATTTCGACGGGTCGGCGCGACCCTGAGTCGGGACGCTCAGCGGCGCTCCGCCGCGGCGAAGATCCGTTCGATGACCCGGAGGTTCGCCACCGCGTCCGCTGGTGGAACCGGCGTCGGGGTGCCATCGAGCACAGCCGCCGCGAAGCGGGCCGCTTCCACGGTGTAGGGATCCGCCGTCTCGAACGTCAGGGTCTCGGTCCGCGGCGCCACGGGCGGGTCGCCGCCAGCCGTCACGTACACCTCGGTCGGACGGTCTGGCGGGATGTTGAACGGGATCCCGATGGAGATCCGGCCGTCCGACCCGTAGATGTCGACGCGCTGGTTCGTCTCGGTCAGCATGGAGCAGGTGAAGGTCGCGACGCCGCCCCCGAATTCGAGGATCGCGCTCGTCAGGACGTCCACGCCGCTGGTCGGATCACGCGTCACCGCGGCGGAGACCCGGGTCGGTTCCGCTCCGAACAGCATTCGTGACAGATTCACCGAGTAGCAGCCGATGTCGTACAACGCGCCGCCCCCGAACGCCCGGATATTGCGGATGTTCGCGGCGTCATCGTTGAAGTACGAAAACCAGCTGTCGATGGCCACGAGCCGTCCGATTCGGCCGGAGGCGACGAGCTCGCATGCGGCCATCCACGACGGGTGGAGGCGATACATGAACGCCTCCATCAAGTGCACGCCCTCTGAGGCGCAGACCTCGACCATGCGCTCGGCATCGGCGACGGTCATCGCAATGGGCTTCTCGCACAGGACGTGCTTGCCGGCTCGGGCCGCCGCGATCGTCCACTCGGCGTGGAGGTGGTTGGGGAGCGGGATGTAGACCGCGTCGACGCCAGGGTCGGCGAGCAGCGCCTCGTACGAGCCGTGTGCCCTCTCGATCCCCAGGCGGTCCGCCACCTGACGAGCCTGCTCAGCGTTCCGTGATCCGATCGCCACGACCTCGCAGCGAGCGGCCTTCTGCATCCCGGGGATGACTTTCTCCGTGGCAATGTTCGCCGTCGACAGGATCCCCCATCGAAGGACGCTCATGGCCGGCTCACCCCCACGAGGCTTCGCTGACGGGGCGGAGCGCCACCTCGAGGATCCGGTGGGTCCGCGGACGGGTCAGCACGAACATGACGGTCTCCGCGACGTCATCCGGAGCCATCATCCCCGCCAGCGCCGGCATTTCCGGCGTTCGGCCACGACCCATCGCGAAGTCGGTCGCCACGCCGCCCGGGCAGACGTTGGTGCAGCGGACGCCCTTCTCGCGCAGCTCGTGGTCCAGCGCGCGGGTCAGGCCGACCTGGGCGAACTTGGACGAGCAGTAGACAGCCTCCAGCGGCAGGCCACGGCGGCCGGCCTCGCTGGCAATCATGACGATCTCCGCCGCGGGACTGCGCTCAAGCTGGGGGAGGGCCGCCCGAACCGAGTAGATAGCGCCCTTGATGTTGACGTCGATCATCTCCTCGAGCTGATCGCTCGGCAGGTCCAGGAATGGGCCATAGGCCCCGACGCCGGCGTTCACGATCAGAATGTCCAGGCCACCGAAACGCGCCACGGTCGCTGCCACGATCGACTCCAGGGCCCGCGGGTCGCGCACGTCACACGGCTGCGCGACGGCGCCGGTGATCCCCAGGTTGTCGCCGCTTCGCGACGCGAGGCCAAGTCGCACGCCCGCCGCATCAAGGGCACGAGCCACGGCCGCACCGATGCCCCGGCTCGATCCCGTCACCAGGGCGATCCGACCGTCGAGCCTGTTCATGGTTCTCTCCTCCAACCTTGCCGGATGCCCGCCTGGCGACGGCTTGACACGACGGCTTCGTTGTAAGAGTCTCCCACAATCATTTGAAAGAGAGGAACACAAACTCCGCATGATTGGCCGGGAGGACCTTGGGCATCGCAGCGAGACCGTCCGTCGGGCGAATCTGAGCGCCATCGTTCGGCAATTGCATCTGAACGGCGCGCTGTCGCGATCGGAGCTGGTGGCGCGGACCGGGCTCACGCGAAGCGCGATCCGCGCGCTGATCGGCGAGCTCGTCGACGGAGAACTGGTCACCGAAGGACCGGCGGCGCTGGATGGATCACCCGGTCGTCCCTCGTCCCTGGTCTGTCCGGACCCGCACGGTGCGGTCGTGCTGGCGCTCGAGATCGCCGTCGATTCCCTGGGTGCCGCGGTCGTGGGGCTGGGGGGCGAGGTCCTCGACAGCCTTCGGATTGACCTACCGCCCGGTCGCTCCAGGGTGGATGACATCGCTGCGTCGCTGGCTGGACTGGCCTCCACCGTCCGGGGACGGGGAGCTGCGGAGGACGAGCTGGTCGGCGTTGGGGTCGCAGTCGTCGGTGTTGTGCGCCGGAGCGACGGCATGGTGTCCACGGCGCCCAACCTCGGCTGGCGCGATGAGCCACTCGGCGATCGATTGACCGAGGTCCTCGGGACCGATGTCCCGATCACCTATGCAAATGAAGCCGACATGGGGGCGTTGGCGGAGCTCCGTCGCGGCGCTGCGCGCGGGGCCGACGACGTCGTCGTCATCTGGGGATCCGTTGGGGTTGGCGGCGGGCTGATCGTCGACGGCCGGCCCCTCAGGGGGGTTGCCGGCTATGGTGGAGAGGTCGGCCACATCCCGGTCAATCCGGACGGCCTGCCGTGCCGGTGTGGATCAAACGGTTGCTGGGAGACAGAAGTCGGGACGAGCGCGTTATTGCGCCGGGCGGGCCGTCCGCCCGAAGGGGGACCCGAGGCCGTCGATGCGGTGCTTCGCGAGGCGGGGTCAGGGTCCCCGGTCGCCCTGGCCGCGTTCGCCGAGACGGGTCGCTGGCTGGGCATCGGGCTGGCCGGCCTGATCAACGTCCTGAACCCCCGACTCGTCCTGCTGGGCGGACGGCTCGAGGCGGGCTACCCGTTCGTCCGCGCCACCCTGGAGGCGGAACTGGACCGGCGCGCGCTCCCGGCCAGCCGACAGCTCATTCGGGTCGTGCCCACGACACTCGGGATCGACGCGCCGCTGCTCGGGGCCGCCGAGCTGGCGTTTGAACCATTGCTCACCGACCCCGCGGCCTGGCTGCGCCCGCGCACTGCCACGGCCGAACTGGCGACTGCCTGATCGAGGAGGAGGAAAGGAGGATCGGAGGTAGCGCCGTCCGCGGGCCGCGCTGACTGGCAGGAAAAAAAGTTGACGTGCTAGCCTAGGGCCGAATCAGCCTGAAGGGTACCTTCGGGCATAGGAGGAGATCCAACATGTCCATTCGTCGAATGGCGGCGTTCTTGTTGAGCGTCGTCTTTGTGATCGCTGCATGCAGCAGCCCGGCCGCCCCGAGCGCGGCCCCCGCCACCGCGGCCCCCGCAACCCCGGCGCCCGCCGCATGCGTGGTCGGCGTGTCGTGGAACAACTACCAGGAAGAGCGTTGGGCCTTGTGGGACGAGCCCGCTCTGAAGGCCGCGATCGAGGCCGGCGGCGGGACCTACGTCTCCAATGACGCGAAGTCGTCCGCCGAGACACAGGCGACCAACGTGGAGCAGCTCATCACCGACGGCGCGACGGTCCTGGTCATCCTGGCGCAGGACGGCACCGCGATCAAGGCATCCGTGGCGAGCGCGATCTCGCAGGGCATCCCGACCATCGCCTATGACCGCCTGATCGAGGATCCGGGCGTGCTGTACGTCACGTTCGACAACGTCGGGGTCGGCCGGATGGAAGCCGAAGTGATCTACGCGCTCGTGCCCAAGGGCAACTACGCGATCATCAAGGGCAACAGTGCCGACGCCAACGCCGACTTCCTGCGTGCCGGCATGGAAGAGGTCATCGGTGCCGCGGTCACCGCTGGCGACATCGTGATCGTCGGCGAGACCTACACGGACAACTGGGATCCGGCGGTCGCTCAGACCAACATGGAGCAGATCCTGACCGACGCGAACAACGAGGTCGATGCGGTCCTCTCGCAGAACGACGGCATGGCCGGCGGTGTCATCGCGGCGCTCGAGGCCCAGGGGCTTGCCGGCAAGGTGCCGGTGTCTGGTCAGGACGGCGACGCCGCCGCGCTGAACCGGGTTGCGCTCGGTACCCAGCACGTGGACGTGTGGAAGGACGCCCGTGCCCTCGGCACGGCTGCCGGAGCATCCGCCGCGCAGCTGTGCAAGGACCCCGACGTCACCAAGGTGACCGGCACCGCGCCGTTCACTACCCCGGGTGGCAACACCGTCACCTCCATCCTGCTCGATCCGATTGCGATCACCAAGGACAACCTCAACGTGGTCCTCGACGCCGGCTGGATCGATGCCGCAACCCTCTGCGCGGGTGTCGCGGCGGGTTCGGTGGGCGGCTGCTAACGGCCGGTCAATTCGACTCGTAGCACGAAGCGCCCTGCGCCCGCGGATTTCGACCGCGGCGCGGGGCGCGTCCATTCCTGAGCCCCTCAGCGAGGCGTTCTGATGTCTGAGGCTTCTTCCGTCCCCGTGGGCTCGACCGGCGATCGGCCACCGCGCTCGCTGCGGTCGTTGCTGGCCACGACGGAGATCGACACCAGACTGCTCGGGATGATCGCCGCGTTCGCGATCATCTCGGTGGGCTTCAACATCCTCTCGGGCGGCGACTTCCTCACGACGCGCAACCTGTGGAACCTGACCGTCCAGAGTGCGTCGGTCGCGATCATGGCGACCGGCATGGTGCTGATCATCGTTTCGCGCAATATCGACCTGTCGGTCGGGTCCGTGCTCGGCTTCACGGGCATGGCGATGGCGCTGCTCCAGGCAGAGTGGATCCCAAAGACGCTGGGTCTCGGCCTTGAGCAACCCTACACCTGGATCGTGGCCCTCATCGTCGGGGTGGCCCTGGGCGCCCTGATCGGCGCCTTCCACGGTTTCATCATCGCCTATATCGGCGTGCCGTCGTTCATCGTCACGCTGGGCGGGCTGCTCGTGTGGCGCGGGCTCGCCTTCCAGCTCGCGTCCGGACGCACCATCGCGCCCATGGACCCGACCTTTGCGCTGCTCGGAGGAGGGCCAAGAGGATCGATCGGTGAGGTCGCGAGCTGGGTCATCGGCGGGCTCGCCTGTGCGGGAATCGCTTATACGCTGATCGCCGGCCGCCGCCGCCGCCGCCGGTTCGGATTCCCCGTTCGCCCGATGTGGGCGGAGGCCGCCCTGGGACTCATCGCCGGTGCTGCAGTCCTGGGGGCTGTCTGGATCACCAACAACTACTTCTGGCCGGAAGCGCTCGCTCGCGACTACGCCGACGCCAATGGCATCGTCTGGCCGGATGGCGGTCTGATCATCCCGGTCGGCATCGCCATCCCGGTCCTCATCGGCATCGGCGTGGCCATCGTGATGACGTTCCTCGCCACTCGCCGGCGATTCGGACGGTATGTGTACGCCATCGGAGGCAATCCCGAGGCCGCCATTCTGGGCGGTATCAACACGCGGCGGACGATCATGGGGACATTCGTCCTGATGGGTATGCTGGCCGCCCTCAGCGGCGCGGTCCAGATCGCCCGGCTCAACGCCGGGGTGGTCAGCCTGGGCACAGCGGCCGAATTGTCCGTGATCGCGGCCGCGGTCATCGGCGGCACGTCGTTCGCCGGCGGGATCGGCACCATCCCGGGCGCCGTCCTTGGCGCCGTGGTCATGCAATCGCTCGTGTCGGGCATGGTCCTGCTCAAGGTGGACTCGCCAGTCCAGGACATCGTCGTGGGAATCGTGCTCGTGGCGGCAGTCGGCGCGGACTCGTGGCTGCGCCGCAAGGCGACGTGAGCGGAAGGGAACAGCCAGCATGAGCATGAGCATGGGCGAGCAACCGCTCGACGCGCCCGCCGGGCCACCCCCCGCGATGGCTGCCGTATTGCCCGCTCCGGAGGCCACGGGCACGGCGGCGGCGACCTCCGCGCGCGGCGTCCCACTCGTCGAGATGCGCGATATCCGTGTCTCGTTCGGCGGCGTCCACGCTGTCGAGGATGTGACGGTCGACCTGTATCCGGGCGAGGTCATCGGCCTGGTCGGCGGCAACGGCGCCGGGAAATCGACGCTGATGCGGGCACTCTCCGGCGCCCGTCCGGCCGACGCCGGGGAGATCTACATCGATGGCGAACTTGCGTCGATCCACAACCCGCGCGATGCCAAGGCCTACGGGATCGAGACGATCTACCAGACGCTCGCCCTCGCCGACAACGTGGACGCTGCCGCGAACCTGTTCCTGGGGCGCGAGCTCCTGACCAACCTCGGATCACTCGACGACTCGGCCATGGAGTCGGCGACCCGCACCGTCATGAGCCGCCTGAACCCGAAGTTCAAAAACTTCAAGACTGCGGTGAAGTCGCTGTCCGGTGGCCAACGCCAGTCGGTCGCGATCGCGCGGGCTGTCCACTTCAACGCCAGGATTCTGATCATGGACGAGCCCACGGCGGCGCTTGGTCCGGCGGAGACCGCCCAGGTCCGCGAGCTCGTCGCCCAGCTCAAGGACGAGGGTATCGGCATCTTCCTGATCAGCCACGACATCCACGACGTGTTCGACCTGTCCGACCGGATCAGCGTCATGCTCCAGGGCCGGCTCGTCGGTACGGTCAACAAGCACGATGTCACCAAGGACGAGGTCCTGGGCATGATCATCATGGGCAAGAAGCCCGACGAGGTGAGCCAGAAGGAGCTTGCCGAGCTGCACGGGTAGGCCGTTCGCACGGCCGGTGAACACGATGCGCGCGGTCGTCCTTGTGGGGCCGGGGCGTGCCGAGATCCAGGACGTTGATGATCTGCCGCCGGGGGCCGGGGATGTCGTCGCGGACGTCCATCGGGTCGGCTTGTGCGGCACGGACCACGAGCTGTATTCCGGGGCGATGGCGTACTTGGCCTCGGGTCGGGCGAGCTACCCGCTTCGCCCGGGTCACGAATGGTCGGGTGTGGTGCGCGCCGTGGGCTCGGGCGTGGACCCTGCCTGGGTGGGCGTCCGGGTGACCGGGGACACCATGCTCTCCTGCGGCGCTTGTGATCGCTGCCTGGCAGGACGTCGCCAGTCGTGTCGCGAGCTCGTCGAGGTCGGCATCTCCATGGGCTTCGCGGGCGCGCTGGCGGAGCGACTACGGGTACCGGCCGCGAGCCTGCATCGGCTACCGGACGCGGTTGACGATGCGGCCGGGGCGCTGGTGGAGCCGGGTGCAAATGCCTGGCGGGCGGCCGTTGCCGCAGAGGCCCCGCCGGGCTCGCGCGTACTCGTCTGGGGCGCGGGCACGATCGGTTTGATGGCCGCCGCCTACGCGGCCGCTGCCGGTGCGCAGGGTCACCTGGTGGGACGATCTAGTGCCAGGCTTTCGCTCGCACGGCGGTTCGGGGTAGCCGAGACGTGGCTGCCCGACGACGTGCCGGGTTTGGGGTTCCGCGCGGCGATCGATGCCACCGGCGACCCTGACATTCCGGCATCGGCGGTACGTCTGATCGAGCCAGGAGGCCGGCTTGTGTGTATCGGCCTGTCCGAAACGCCGAGTATGATCGACACGCGTGACCTGGTGTTCGGTGAGATCACGGCGATCGGGGTCCTTGGCGGCTCCCCCGGTCTCGCACCGACGATCCAGGAATACGCGATCGGAACGGTGGATCCGCGACCGCTGGTGGGGGCGACGGTTGGACTCGACGCGGTCCCCGACGTCCTGCGACGCTGGTCGCATGGCGTTCCCGCGCCGAAGATCCAGATCGACCCGCGGTTGTAGCCTCGTGCCCGAGGAGGGCCGCACCCGATCTCAGGTTCGGTGGAAGGTCGGGGCAAGCGCCGGGTAGAGGCCCTTGTACACCTCGTGTGCGGTCACGTACCGGTCAGCATCCGGGCCGGGCGCTGCCACCGCCGTCGCGGTCACGAATGCCTCCGCGGCTGCTTCCACGGTCGGGAACCAGCCGGCCCCGACGGCGGCGAGCAATCCGGCGCCATAGGCCGCGCCCTCCGAGGTGTTGACCGTCGCGACCTCGGCGCGCAGGACATCGGCCAGGATCTGCCGCCACAGGGGGCTCACGATTCCGCCTCCCGAGGCCCGGACCTGTGCCGGGACGGGCACGCCTGCGGCGATCATCTGGTCCAGTCCGTCGCGCAGACCGAAGGCGACACCCTCCAGGACGGCCCGGGTCAGGTGGCGCCGGTCATGGGCAACGGTCAGGCCGACAAACGCGCCGCGGGCGAGTGGGTCGGAATGCGGGCTTCGCTCGCCGGTGAGATACGGGAGAAACAGGAGTCCATTGCTCCCCGCGGGAACCTCAGCGGCCGGATCGACGAGCTCGCCAAACTCCATCCCGGGCGACAGCGCATCGCGGAACCAGCGCAGGCTGCCGGCCGCGGACAGCATGACCGACATCATGTGCCAGCGTCCCGGGACGGCGTGGCAGAACGCGTGGACGATCCCGTGCGGCTCATGGAGCGGCTGCTCCGTGGCCGCGAACATTACGCCGGACGTCCCCAGCGATAGGGCCATGGTGCCGGGGTTGACGACGCCGACGCCGACCGCGTTAGCCGACTGGTCGCCTCCGCCCGCGACGACCGGGGTGCCGGCCCGCAATCCCGTGGCCGCCGCGGCCTTGGCGGTTACGGTGCCGGTCACGTCCGGGCCTTCCCACGTCCGGGGCAGCCACGCCGGATCGATTCGCAGGGCCGCCATCACCTCGGGCGACCAGTCCCTGGCCGCGAGATCAAAGAGCAACGTGCCAGCTCCGTCGGCCTTGTCAAGGGCGTACTCGCCGGTGAGCCGCAGTCGAAGGTAGTCCTTGGGCAGGAGCACATGGGCGATCCGTCGCCAGATGTTTGGCTCGTGGTCACGGACCCAGACCAGTTTCGGTGCGGTGAAGCCGGTCATCGCGTCGTTCCCTGTGATCTCGATGAGGCGTGCCTGGCCCACCGCCCGCCGGATCTCGTCGCACGCCGCTCCGGTTCGCTGGTCGTTCCACAGGATCGCCGGGCGGAGGATGAGCCCCGCCTCGTCCAGCAGGACCAGGCCGTGCATCTGGCCGGTCAGCCCGACCGACACAAGGTCCGTCGCCGCCACACCGGTCGACGCCAGCACAGAGCCGATCGCCGCGATCGCGCCAGCCCACCAGAGCCCCGGATCCTGCTCACTCCAGAGCGGCCGCGGAACCTCGTAGCCGTACTCGGATACCCCGACGCCGACGACCGCGCCGGTTTCGTCGATCAGGACCGCCTTGGTCGCAGTCGTCGATGCATCGATCCCGAGAACGTAGCCCATCGATGTCAGCGCTCGACGGCCCAGATCTCCCGGTTGACCACGCTCTCCAGGAGCTCCTGCCGGCCGGAGACCGGCTTGGGGTCGATCTCGCCGACGGCCACGCGCCCGGCAAGATCCTCCAGCAGGGCATCGCCCGACAGGATTGACCGTCCGAGCTTGCCCGTCCAGCCGGCGTAACGCTCCGCCCGGAGCCGCTCCAGCGTGCCGCGCTCAATCATCCCCGCCGCGACGAGCAGCGACCGCGCCAGCGTATCGATCCCGCCGATATGGCCGTGGAACAGATCGGTCCGGTCCATGCTCTGGCGGCGCAGCTTGGTGTCGAAGTTGAAGCCACCGGCCCCCAGGCCGCCGGCGCGGACGATGTCGTACACAGCCAGCGAGAGCTCATCGACCGAGTTCGGGAACTGGTCCGTATCCCAACCGTTCTGGTAGTCGCCGCGGTTCGCGTCCACGCCGCCGAGCAGCCCGTGGCTCGTCGCGTAGGCCACCTCGTGCTGGAAGCTGTGCCCCGCGAGCGTGGCATGGTTCACCTCCAGGTTCAGGCAGTACTCCTTCTCAAGGCCGTGCCGCGCAAGGAAGCCGTGGATCGTCGCGGAGTCATAGTCGTACTGGTGCTTGGTCGGCTCCTGCGGCTTGGGCTCGATGAGGAGGGGACCCTTGAACCCGATCCGGTGCTTGTGCTCGGCGACCATCGACAGGAAGCGGGCCAGCTGCGACTCCTCGCGCGCGAGGTCGGTGTTGAGCAGGGTCTCGTAACCCTCGCGCCCGCCCCACAGGTTGTAGTTGGCGCCACCCAGGCGATGGGTCACCTCCAGCATCGCCTTGACCTGTGCCGCCGCGAAGGCGAAGACCTCGGGGTCCGGGTTGGTGGCCGCGCCGGCTGCATAGCGAGGATGGCTGAACAGGTTCGCCGTCCCCCACAGGAGCTTGACGCCGGTTCGGGCTATGTGCCCCTCGATCACGTCAACCACCGCGTCGAGGTTGGCCTGCGTCGCCGTGAAGGTGGCTCCCTCCGGGGCCACGTCCCGGTCGTGGAAGCAGAAGAACGGCACGCCGAGCTTGGCAATGAATTCGAACGCCGCGTCGAGCTTGGCGCGGGCCGCGATCATCGGGTCCAGGCGATGGTCGTTCCAGGGTCGGTCGAACGTCCCCGCCCCAAACACGTCCGACCCGGGCCACGCGAACGAGTGCCATAGACAGACCGCGATTCGGAGATGGTCCTCCATCCGCTTGCCCAGGACCAACCGATCAGGCTCGTAGACCTTGAATGACAGTGGCTCGTCCGATTCGAGCCCGCCGAACGGAATCGGCCCCGCCACCTCTGTGAAGAAGTCCTCGCCCATGACCCGATCTCCTCCTGCGCCGATTCGTCAAGCCTCAGCAGTCTACCGCACATTTGTGCGAGAGGAACACAAACCCTCGGAGTCAAAGGCCGGCGATGCGGCCGACTGACGGTCAGCGCGCCTCGAAGGAGCGCTTGGAGAGGCCGTAGAAGTAGCCTTCGATCGTGTATTCGGGCTTGTGGTCCGGCCTGGTGGCCGCACCCAGGGTCACAAACATCGGCGCGAGATGCTCGACCGTCGGGTGCGCATACGGCATCCCTGGAGCCTTCTCGCGGAAGGCAAACAGCGTGTCGAGATCGCCTCGGTCAAGGGCCTCGGTCGCCCACTGGTCGAAGTCGATCGACCACTGCGGGGCGCCCGGCTTGCCCACGAAGTACTCGTGGATGTACGGGAGCCCGTGGGTCAGGAAACCACTGCCCACGATCAGCACGCCTTCGTCGCGCAGCGGTGCCAGCCGCCGACCCACCTCGAACAGGTGCGCCGGATCGAGGTCCGGCATGGACATCTGGAGGACCGGGAT
>JANPDO010000351.1:0-11485 GCA_031431535.1 Chloroflexota bacterium | reverse complement strand
GGCGCCGACGGCCACACCGGCGCCGACGGCCACACCGGCGCCGACTCCGACCTGCGCCCTGCCGTACGCGGGCTTCACCTTTACCCAACAGAACAAGACCAAGCCCGTCGTCTTTACCAGCACGTCGAGCCCGACGAGTGGGACATGTGCAATCACGTACTGGCGATGGGAGTACGGAGATACCACAACCGACGCCGGCAACCTGCCCTCAGCTAGTCATCAATATGCCCTGCAGGGGCACTCCTACACGGTGACCTTGGTAGTCACCAACCCGGGTGGTACGACCATGACGACCCAGGTCGTCCTGACGAAGGGCTGAGCACGATGCGCATCATCGAACGCCCGCGTCAGCGCGGTCAGGCTCTCGTCGAGTTCTCGCTCGCGATCGTGATCTTCCTCGTGTTGTTGATGGGAATCTTCGATGCCGGCCGGGCGATCTTCATGTATAACGGCGTATCCGAAGCCGCCCGCGAGATCGCCCGCCGCGCTGCTGTCCACCCGTACCTCGGCCTTGCGTCTGGAGCCACTCTGGGCTCCTCGCTGGAGGCCCAGGCAACCATCGCAACCCAGCGACAGCTGGTCCCCGGGATGGCGCCGGTCGTCCCCGGGGCGCCCAATTTTGAGTGCGTCGACATCGCCGGGAACGCCAGCATCAACGCCACCTGCGGGTCAGGCGACGCAAAGGACTACGTGCGCGTGACCGTGTCCGCCTCGTTTCAACCGGCGCTGCTCGGCCTGCTGGGGCCGGTCACCCTGAGTTCGACTTCATCGGTGGCGGTCCCGTGATCTCTACCCGTTCAACAGATGAGAGGAGTCACACGATGAGAACGCCACGAGGGCGCGGTCGCCAAGGCGAAGGTCAGATCCTGGTGATCTTTGCCCTCGCCCTCACCGCGGTCATCGCGATGGTGGGCCTGGTACTCGACGGGAGCGGTGCCTTTGCCCAACGCCGCGTGGAGCAGAACGCAGCCGATCTCGCTGCGCTGGCCGGCGCCAACGCCTACATGAATGCGGCGGGCACCCCGGATGCGAAGAAGGCGGCGGCGATCAGCGCTGCGAATGCGTCGGCGACGCTCAACGGCTATACCCACGGCGTGGGCGGCACCACACTCGCCGTCAGCGTGACCTATGAATCGTCGGGCGCGACGATCACTGTGGGCGTCACCGACCCCCATCTCAACGCCTTCGCCCGGATTGTGCCGGGCCAGGAATCCTGGGACGTGTCCGTGACCGCGTCAGCTTGGGCCGGCGTGATCGATACCGGCGTGGGCGCCGCACCTTGGACCATGCACATCGATGCCTTCAACGCTGACGGCAGCCCCAAGTACACGGCCAGCAACCCGCAGAACTTTGGCACGGAGTGCGGGGACACCCCCGTGAACGGCCTCGACATGTCCTGGACGGACTTCAACGGAGCCGACAATGTCAACAGTAGTGAGGTCAAGAATATCCTCGACGGGAGTAACACGGTGACCTCCACGATCGGTTTCGAGCAGTACGTCGGTCAGCACAACAACGGCTGCCATACGACTCTGTGGACCAACACCAACACCTACCTCGACGGCAAGAATGTTCCCGTTCCAATCGTGGGCGATCCCGCGCCACCCGAGACGACCTGCGCAGGCTCCGCGTACACGACTGGCTGCTTCAAGGGCTGGGCGATGTTCCATGTCGTCAGCGCCTCGGGCGGCTCGGACAAGGTCATCAACGGCTACTTCCTCGAGAACTTCCGGACCTCACCGTTGACCGTGGGTGAGTGCACCCCCACGCAGGAAGCCGCCGGGACCTGCGGCATGATCATCACGACCAGCCCGTTCGACAACTACACGGTGCGGCTCTCGGACTGAGGCAACGGCCGGTCAGGTTGCCTCCGTCCTGGACCCGGCCGCCAGCTGGCCCATGAACGCCCTGACCCGGGCGGCGTCAGCGGATCTGCGCATCTGCCTTGCGGTTTGGGCGGTCTGCAGCATCTCGTACGCGGCGGCGAACGACAGGATCCGCCCGATCAGGGCGTTGTACCGGCGGTGGGCATCGTCGCCGGACTCGGCCAGGAGCAGCTCCCAGAGTCGGTCCTTCGCGTTGGCGGGGAGTTGATCCGGCAACGGAATGCCATCGCTGCGAAGGCGCGGCGCCGCCACCGCCACGAGCAACGCATTCGGTGTGTCGCGGCCGGCAGCGAGATCGCTCAGACCGGCCGAGACGATGTCGTGGCCCGGCAGTTGGGTGAAGTCGCCATGGTCCACGCTCATCGTCCGTAGGGTCGCGGTTCCTGTCACGCCGGTCAAGGGATCGGCTTGAGCCGGGTCCGCCTCCGTATGGCGCCGCCCGCTCTGCCCTGACCTGACCGGCTTACCCCGCGCCGAGGGAGCTTGGCCATGCTTCCGGCGGAACAGGTGGGCCGCTCTCGGACAGGACCGTGACCTCGCCGCGGGGCCCGATTGCGTAATTCCAGGTGTGCTGATCGATGCAGCCGGCCGGGCAATCGCCCCACCCAATGCGGATGTAGACGACGAAGGCGCCGACGCCGGACGCCGGCTCCACGGTGTACCAGCTCGATTGGCCGATCAGGCCCGTATCAAGCGGCCCGATGCCGGCGAGACGCGGTTCGTTGGCGATCACCTTGGCAACGGCGTCGTCCGGCGTGATGACGGGCACCGTGGTCATGGTGGGCGATGGCGCCGCTGCCCCGCCAGCGCACCCGGCCATGATCCCGATGACGGCCACGAGGGCGATGATGCGACGGGATGTGAGCAGCTTCGGCATTCTCGGGGGGACGGTAGCGCATCGCGCGGGGTTCCGGCGGCGTGTCCCGTTCGCCCTCACACCGATCGCCTGCCTGGGATGGTGGACCTCGACAAGGGGGCGAGATTCGAACAGATTCCAACCCTGGCTGGTCTACGGGAGGGCATTGGGCGGCTTCGCCAGTCGGGCTGGAATTTTCGACCGAATCCCGGTGGAACTGTGCTGCACATTCCAGAGCCGCTGGAACAACGGACCGATTCTGGGGTGGCCGCGTCGCGAGCACCAATGTGGTTGGAATCGCCGTGGCCGTCGGCGCGATCCCGGGTGGACCCGGCGCGGCGGTCCGGCGCGGGCTGCCGTTTGAGGGCATCGCCTATACTCCCCGTCCGGGCCGACATAGCTCAGCGGTAGAGCAGCTGTTTCGTAAACAGCAGGTCCTCGGTTCAAATCCGAGTGTCGGCTCCACCTCTCTCGAATGAGCGTGAGCTCAGCGACTGTATTGCGCCTTCACCCGGTCGGCTCGCGCCCAGGAGGCGCACCGCAAGGCCAGGCCAGCGGGGCTCTCGAGAAGCTGTAGATGACCATAGCGCAGATGGCCCCTGAAGGGGGTCTCGTCTCACCGTGGCCGCGGGGTCCGGATTCGACACCCCGGAACGCTTTTACTAGCGCTGTTACTTCGGCGTCACCGCTCGGTTACATGTTGGAACTTGACACCGCTCGGTTACAGGTGCATGATTGTCACCGAACGGTTATACTAGAGTGGATCTCATGCGGATTTTATCAATCGCCGACATTGCAGCGGTAGTTCGCGGACGTCGCATGGAGCTCGACCTATCCCAGGGCGACTTGGCCAAACGAGCCAGGGTGTCGCGGAAATGGATCAACGAGTTCGAGGCGGGCGGAAAGGCGACCGCCGAGATGGGCCTCGTTCTTCGCGTGCTCGAGGCATTGAACGTCGGCCTCGACACGGTGCCCGGCGGCCCGGTGCCGAACGACAGCGACATCGACCTCGACGACATCCTCAATCGCCTTCGTCGTGGCTGAGGCACTCGCCGTCTTGATGGGCACCGAGGTCGCAGGAACCCTCACCCGCCAGGCAAACAACCTGCTGCGTTTCGAGTACGAAAACGCGTACGCCTCGTCGCCGGCGGCTACCCCTCTGTCATTGTCGCTGCCGCTTGCCATCACGATCCACCAGGACACTCACGCCAAGCGGACAGTCTCCAATTTCCTGTGGGGCTTGCTCCCGGACAACGAGTTGGTACTAGAGCGCTGGGCCCGCCACTACCAGGTTCGCGACACGTCACCGTTCTTCCTTCTAGGTACGCCGGTGGGAGAAGACTGCGCCGGCGCGGTCGCCTTCTGCCAGCCTGCGGACCTGTCACGCCACTTGGGTCGACCCGCTCCGGTGGAATGGCTAACCGACGCCGACGTGGAAACCCTGTTGCGCGACCTTCGACTCGACCGAACGACATGGCTCGGGCGTGACTTCGCAGGCCAGTTCAGCCTTGCTGGCGCCCATGCGAAGACGGCCCTTCTTTTCCTAAAGGGTCGCTGGGGTCGTCCCATGGGCGCACGCCCGACGACGCACATCCTCAAGCCCGCCAGTGCCGGGTGGTCAGACCAGGACGTTAACGAGCACGTGTGCCTGGACGCTGCCCGCCGTGCCGGACTCACCACACCCAGGTCATGGGTCGCCAGTTTCGGCGGCGAAACGGCGATTGTCGTCGAGCGCTACGACCGCGTGAGGGTTGGACGAAAGGTTGAGCGAGTCCATCAGGAGGATCTCTGCCAGGCTATGGGTCTCCATCCGACCGCCAAGTACGAGTCCAACGGCGGGCCGTCGGCCTCGAGCATCGCCAAGCTCCTGCAGCGAACGATGTCTTCGCGGGAGGCTCGGAATGCCATCTGGAGCTTCGCCGACGCTCTGGCATGGAACTGGATCATCGCTGGAACTGATGCGCATGCGAAGAACTACTCACTTCTCCTGAATCGGCGCGAAGTTCGTCTTGCCCCCCTCTACGACATTTCATCCATCCTTCCCTACCTTGGAGAACGAGGGCCCGATGGCGAGGTAATTCATGGTCGAAAGCTGAAACTGGCCATGAAGATCGGCGGCGAGTACAGGCTTGAGCCCCCACGCAATACTTGGCAAGCCGCGGCGATCGAGCTCGGACTACCGCCCGACGAACTCCTCTCGCGCGTCCAGATGCTCGTGGCATCGGCGCCATCCGCGTTCGCCGCCGCTGCCGCCGACCAGTCGCTGGCTGGCTTGAAGAGCGACGTCATTTCCCGGCTCGTGGACGCCGTCGCCGTCCGAGCGAAGCGCTGTGCGGACATGCTGGATTAACGCTTCCTTCCGTTCGACCACGTGGGCGCCGCGGCCCCGAATCGCGCACGGCCCCACGAGGATCTGCTGTCTTCCGCGCAGCAGGTGTTTCCGACGGCTGGAGACTTGACCTAGTCCTAGTCGTATCTGTGGTGCTACGGTGGCGTAGCATCAACGCTACGGAGAGAAGTCTGTGCTCGACACTGGTCACCATCGGCAACGCGTGGATGAGCGTCTCGAGGCCCAAGAGCTCCGCGCCGAGTATTGACGCTCAGGTGACCATCTGAGCAGGCATTCCGACCTGCAAGTTCGTAAACAGCAGGTCCTCGGTTCAAATCCGAGTATCGGCTCCAGCGACCACCTTCAGAAGCCGGCCGCGAGTCCGGCTTCCCTTTGTCCGGCACCCACTGCCACCGAACTCGTCGGGGTCGCTTCGTCCCGGCCAGCAGTGTCCGATAGAAGAGGAGCTCCTCGTCCTCCTCGCCCCGGGCTCCCTCGGTGAAGAGGTAGAGCGTAACGAGGATCGCCTTGCGTCGGCCGATCTCGATCAGGCTGATCGTCGGGTTGCTGAATAGCGCGCTGCCGGCGTGCGTCCGAAAAGCGGAGTTCCTCGGCCGAGCTGGCCTCAGCTCCGGTCGAGAGCGTGGATGGGCAATCGGAACGGACCCATCCAGGCGATGGCAGGCGGCACCGGAACCACTTGCGCCGGGTGCGAGCCGAACAGGACCGACGTGAGCTCCCGCCGCGTCAGCTCCAGGTGATCGGGCATCTGCCGGTCGGCCACCACGATGCCGAATGCCTGCGGCTCGAACGAGACGGTTACGCCCGCGTCCGGGACGTGCACGGACACTGGCCGACCGTGCGGCATTCGCGCGGCCAGCCACGGCCAGATCGCCCGCATGAGGCCCGCGACGTCGTTGATCCGGATCATCACGTTGCCATCGAACGGCGCGGGCGCGCAGTCCAGGAGGTGGTCCGCCGCGATGGCCTCCAGACCGTCCGCCGCAAACCCCACGTGGAGGTCCACGAAGGCTTCCGGGGCGAGGCCGTTGAGGACGTGATGGACCAGGCCCGCAATCGCGTCGCGGTCGCCGCCCGCCTCCAGGAGGCCCGGCTTGTTCATCGCGACACTGCTGAGGAGATAGCCAGCGACCCGGCCGCCGAACCCAATCGCCAGCCACGTCGTCATCTTCGGCAGCGAGAACAATCGGGCCGCCTCCGACGGGGACCGCGTCATGCGATCGCGGTACGCCTCGTGGAGCGCGAGGACGGCCGCGAGATCGGACGGCTCGCCGGCCAGGGCCCGGATCTCGCCGCGCCATCGGCCAAAGCGGCCGGCGTCGACACGCGACAGCCGATAGGAGTGCCCATGGCGCTCAACGGCTTGCCACCCGTTCAACTCGTAAAACGGGAACGTGGCGACCTGCGTCCACAGGACCGACGCCTCCAGGCCAAGCTCGGCCATCCGGTCCACGCATCGCACGACGGAGCGGCTGCCGTGACCACGATGCTGATGGGTGGAATCGGTGGCCGTTGGTGAGATGACGCCCAGCCCGAACTCGAACCCGTCGCCCTTCACGCGCCGCGGCAGCACCGGCGCGGTCGCCACGGGCAGCCCGTCCTCCAACACGACGCTGACGTTCACCAGGTTGTCCGCCGCGTAGACCAGCGGATAGTCGGTCAGCATCGTCTGGTCCGAGCCTTGACGCATCGCCCCGTCAACCAGGCGGATGACGCCGGGCAATTCCGCAGGACCGCACCCGCGGGGACCCTCGATCACTCGAACGCCGTCCATTGGGTCACCTGGTCACCATCCGCCGACCGGAGCCAGGCCGTGCAGGTGCAGCCGCCTGGGGGGCACGAAATCGCCTCGATCAGGCCGGAGCGCCAGGCTGGGGCTTGGTTCTCGGAACCGCGATCATGGGGCCGGGACGGCGTTCACCGGCCGATAGGGTGCCCGTGGCTCGTTGGCGCGAGGGCCCCAGCCCGCGCGCGGGAATTCGATGCCCGCCGCACGGATGTCTTCGATCAGCTCGTAGAGCCCCTCATCACTATTGGCCAGGCCGGGCGGGGTGACCACGAAGTCGTCGCAGCCGTGCTCGACCCACTTGCCGATCTCGTCGACCCGACTGCCGATCCTGGCCATGACCTCGGGGTCGGCGAACGCCCGCTCGGTGGGGCCCATGATCCGCTGGCCGTAGAAGTTGGTCATGCCCTTGTAGGCAATGGCCGGGTGCAGGCCGCCCTGCAGCTCGATCAGGTCGGGGTCGCGGCCCAGCCGCTCACACGTCGCCCGGAACAGGCCCAGCATCTCCGGCAGCTCGGGCGTCTCCACGCCGAGGTTGAAGATGTCGGCGTACTTCGCAGCCAGGGGGAACGTCACCTTTGGGCCGCGGCCTGCGACCATGATCTTGACCCGCGGCCGGCGCACGCCGCGCGGCTGGTTGTCGAAGTCCCTGACCCGGGCATGCGTGCCCTCGTACGAGAACGGCGGCTCGTCGTGGTTCAGCGCCCGCGTCACGATCTCGAAGTGCTCGGTCAGGATCGCCAGGCGCTCGCCCAGGCTCGGGTAGTCATAGCCGAATGTGTCGGCCTCGATCTGGCGGAAGCCGGCCCCAAGGCCCAGGACGACACGCCCCCCGGTGATGACATCCAGCGTAGCCGCCATCTTGGCCGTCAGCGCCGGGTTGCGAAAGGTGGAGTTCAGGACGCTGAAGCCGATCTCGAGACCCGGGACGCGGGCCGCGATCGCCGTCGTCATGGTCCAGAAATCGAACGCGATCGCCTTCGCGCCGCCCCACTTCGAGGTCACGTGCTCCCCGGTCCAGATCGACTCGAAGCCCAGCCGCGCCGCGAGCTCGCAGACTTCGAGGACGCGGTCCCAGGCCCTGACCGGGTCCCAGCCGTCGAACTCGTTGAAGTAGCCCTGCGGCGGGCAGAGGCCGATTCGCATCTGGGTCATGTGCATCCTCCTCGCGCCATGGCCGGCGCCGCGACCTGCGAAACCCGGATCCGCAGCCAGCGGACTCTCTAGCGGATCCGGCGATCTCCAATCTTGACTTGGTCGTGGGGCGGACACATGGCGACGATTTGCAAAGTAGCAGGTCCACCGTTCAAATCCGAGTGTCGGCTCCAGCGCTCTGAACCACGGGTTGACGATAGCGGGCATCGGTCGAACATGCGGCGCCCCCGTCGCACCACTCCGGCGATTCGGCCGCTGAAGCGCGGCGATTCAGGCGAGCCGAACGCTCCGTGCGGGTGCCTGCGTGCCCTCCCCGGCGTGCCGCTCCACCGTTTCGAGACGACCGGTCAGGAACGCGCGCTCTGGGGCACTCGTGGTGAGCGCGAGCGCGCGACGATAGGCGGCCGCCGCCTCGGACCAGCGTTCGAGCCGACGTAGCAGGTCAGCCCGGGCGCCATGGAAATAGGCATAGCCGTCAAGCGAGCCTTCCATGCCGATCCCGTCCATCATCGCCAGGCCGATAGCCGGCCCGTCGCGCATGGCGACTGCGGCGGCCAGGTTCAGCTCCACGACCGGCGTCGGATGCATCCGGATCAGCGTCTCGTAGAGCCGGGCGATCTGGGCCCAGTCCGTGTCCGCAACGCTTCGGGCGCTGTCATGCAACGACGCGATCGCGGCCTGGACCTGGTACGGACCAGGCCGGCCCATCGCGAGCGCGCGGTCAATCAAGGCCTGGCCCTCGCCGATCTGCGCGGCGTCCCAGCGCGTCCGGTCCTGGTCCTCGAGCAGAATCAGTTCGCCCGAGGCGCCCACGCGCGCTTCACGTCGGGCGTCGTGGAGGAGCATCAGGGCCAGCAGCCCCAGGGCCTCTGGCTCGTCGGACAGAAGCCTGGCCACCAGCCGCCCCAGGCGGATCGCCTCGGCAGACAGTTCCCGGCGGACAAGCGAGTCGCCCGAGCTCGCGGCATAGCCTTCGTTGAAGACCAGGTAGAGCACGTGGAGCACGCCGTCGAGCCGCTCGGGAAGCAGCTCCGCGGGCGGCACGCGGTACGGGATCCCGGCGTCGCGGATCTTGCGCTTGGCCCGGACCAGGCGCTGGGCGAGGGTCGCCTCCGGGACGAGGAAAGCGCGCGCGATCTCCGGCGTCGTGAGGCCGCCAAGCGTCCGCAGCGTCAGCGCCACGCGTGCATCCATGGCAATCGCCGGATGACAGCACGTGAAGATGAGGCGGAGTCGATCGTCGCTGATTGGCATGTCCTCCTCCGCAGGCCCGCCATCGATGGCGCGCAGGTTTGCCTCGATCGCCTCCTCGCGGGTCAGGAGCTCGGTCTTCTCGGCGAGTCGTCGGCGACGGCGAAGGCGGTCGATGGCCCGATTGCGTGCCGTGGTCGTGATCCATGCCCCCGGGTTGCTCGGTACGCCCCGGTTCGGCCACGTCTCGAGGGCCGAGATGAACGCATCCTGGACGGCCTCCTCGGCAAGGTCGAAATCGCGCAGAACGCGGATGAGCGTGGCCAGAGCGCGACTTTGCTCGTCGCGGAAGACGCGGTCGATGACTTCATGGGTGGCCCGGGTTGCGGTCTGCCGCTCGCTCGGCTCAGGCGGACCGCCCGCGCTGTCAGTCAGTTCGGGCTCGCCGTGCCAATGGCTTGGGCCTCAACCGGGCCCGCCGTGTATTCGAAGATGGGGCGGATCTCGATGGAGCCGTGCCTCGCTCCCGGGATCATCGCGGCGTAGGCGATGGCCTGGTCCAGATCGGCCGCCTCCACTAGGTAGAAGCCACCGAGCGCTTCCTTGGTCTCCGCGAACGGGCCGTCGGTGGTGAGGGTCCTGCCGTCGCGCACGCGAACGGTGGTCGCGGTCGAGGTCGACTGGAGCGCTTCGCCGGCTTCCATCGCACCACGCTCCCGAACGTGCGCGGTGAAGGCGTTGTAGCCCTCGAACTCGGACCGCATGACCTCATCGGGTACCGGTGCGGTCGCCTCTGGGGTATAGATCAACAGGGCGTAACGCATGGCTGCATGCCTCCATCTCGCGAGCCGAACAGCTCGGCCCGTCACCCTCCCGACGAACGGGACACCGCCGGATCGACCGGCGCTGGCGCGGACTGTAGTCGTTTGACCGCGAGCCGTCTGGCGGCGGCACGGTATCGTTTCGCCTTGGTGACCGAGCGCGAGGTCCTGATGATTGGCGGGCGCGAGGTCTCGATTTCGAACCCGGGCAAGATCTACTTCCCGGAGACGGGTCACACCAAGCTCGATCTTGTCCGGTACTACCTGGCGGTCGCGGACGGGGCGCTGTGTGGAGCGGGCGGCCGGCCAATGGCGCTCAAGCGATTCGTCGACGGGGCCGCCGGGCAGCCCTTCTTCCAGAAGCGGGCTCCTGACAACACGCCCGGCTGGATTCGCCAGGCGACCCTGACATTTCCGTCGGGCCGCACCGCCGACGAGATCGTGATCGATGAGGCGGCCGCCCTTGCCTGGATCGTCAATCTCGGCTGCATCGACCTCAACCCGCACCCGGTCCGGGCCGATGACCTGGATCATCCCGACGAATTGCGAGTGGACCTGGATCCCGTCCCGGGTGTCCCGTGGTCGCAGATTCGCACTGTGGCGATGGTCTGCCGGGATGCCCTTGATGCGGTTGGGCTGGTCGGCTGGCCAAAGACATCGGGCTCGCGCGGGATCCACATCAACGTGCGGATCGAGCCGCGCTGGACCTTCCCGGAGGTCCGCCGAGCCGCCCTGGCCCTGGCGCGGGACGTGGAGCGGCGTGCGCCGGGGATCGCGACGTCGAAATGGTGGAAGGAAGAGCGCCACGGCGTCTTCCTCGACTACAACCAGAACGCCAAGGATCGAACGGTCGCGTCGGCGTACTCGGTGCGGCCTCTGCCGGATGCCCGGGTCTCCACGCCGCTTTCGTGGGCTGAGGTCCCGGGCGTGGACGCGGAGGCGTTCACGATCGACACCGTCCCCGGGCGGGTTGCCGCCATCGGCGATCCGGGAGCCGGGATCGACTCGGCGGTTGGCTCGCTGGACGCCCTGTTGGAGCTCTCCGCGCGCGACGAGCGCGAGGGCCATGGCGACGCCCCGTGGCCACCGAACTACGTCAAACAGGCCGGCGAGCCTCCGCGGGTCCAGCCGTCTCGGCAGCGCCGACCGTCATCTGGGTACCAGGCAGGGCGCGGCGAGGCCGGCGGACCGCCACCCGAGGTGGCAGCGGAGCGTGCTCAGGCGGTGGCCGGTGGCGACCCCAACGCGGGTCTGCCGACCGAATGGCCGGGCTCATCCTCGCCGGCTGACCGGCCAGGGGGCGCAGGTTCGCGGCCAACCCCCACTGGACGTCGGCGCAGCACCATCCCCGTCGTTGAGATCGCCCGGGCGGAGCACGTGGAGGAGGCCCTTGCCGGCCTGCAGCGCTGGACGGAGCGTCACCCCCGAGCCGCTGCCGCA
>JANPDO010000350.1:0-2122 GCA_031431535.1 Chloroflexota bacterium | reverse complement strand
AGGCTGGGCGGACGATCGTGCTGGCCACCCACAACCTCGATGAGGCGGACCGCCTGTGCGACCGGATCGCGTTCGTGCGCGGTGGCCTGCTTCGGGTCGATTCGCCCGCGGGGTTGCGCGGCACCCACGGGCGCACGGCATTGATTGTCCGGCTTGCTGGATCGGCATCGAGCGGAGTCGCATCGGAGGTCCTGACCGCGACCCGGGCGACCGCCGGGATCGATCCAGCCGCCGTCGAATCGATCGACGGCGTCCTGCGCGTTGGTGCCGACGAGCCGGAGTCCATCGCCCCCGCCGTAGTTCGCGCGGTCGTCGCCGCTGGTGGCGAGATCATCGAGGTCAAGGTCGAACGTTCTACCCTGGAGCAGATCTACTTCGAAGTCATGGGCGTACGACCCGGCGCGGGCGGAGAGGCCGCCTGATGCGTCTGGGCATCATCTGGGCCGTGCTGCGGCGCGAGTGGATCGAAACCCTACGCAATCGACTCCTTGTTGCGACGATCGTCGTGCCGCCGATCCTGCTGACGGTTGCCCCGATCGCGCTGGCCGGCCTGATCGGAGAACGTTCGTTGCCCCCGGATCTTGCCGAACAGGTCCTCCGGCAGCGCCCCGACTGGACGTCATTCACCCCGGGCGAACTGGCGGGCGCGTTCGCGGTCCAGCAATTCCTGGTCTTCTTCCTGCTGATGCCGGCCTATGTCCCGCTGTCCATCGCGACGTTCAGCATCATCGGCGAGAAGCTGGTTCGGTCGCTGGAGCCCGTTTTGGCGACACCGATCAGGACCGGCGAGTTGCTGGCCGGCAAGGCCATCGCCGCACTGGTCCCGGGCGTGCTGGGGGGCTGGGTCACGTATGCGGCATTCGTGGCGCTGGCGTCGGTCGTCTATGGCCCAGCGCTGTTCGCGGTGGTCACGGATGGCTCGTGGCTTGCCGGCGTCTTTCTGCTCGGCCCCGCGGTCGGGCTCTCGTCCGTCGTGGCCGGGATCATTGTCAGCGCGCGGGTCAACGATCCGCGCGTTGCCCAGCAGATCGGCGGGGTGATCATCGTTCCGATCATCGGCCTCGTCCTGGTCCAGGCAACCGGCACCTTCGTGGTCGGGGCGGCAGGCTACGCCCTCACGGCGCTTCTCGTGCTGGTGGTCTCGATCGGCGGGCTTCGGATCGGCGTACGGCTCTTTGCGCGAGAGGCCATCCTCACTCGCTGGCGCTGAGGGCCGGTGCGGCTGCCTTGACGCACGCGCGTCCTATTCGCGCGCAACGGTTCCGCGTCCATCGCGGTTCACGGTGGTATGGGCGAACCTCGGATCCCCCGCCGACATTGGCCTACCTACGTAGGCCAACGGGCCCGTATGATGCGCCGATGACCGACGGCAACTCCCGGATCAACTGGCTCATGTTCCTGGCCCTCGGGTTCATGTGGGGATCGAGCTACCTGTTCATCAAGCTCGCCGTCGACGACTTCGGCACCTTCACGCTCGTTGGGTTGCGCCTGCTCGTCGGCGCGACCTTCCTGTGGATCGTCGTGCGGGCAAGTCGCACCCCCCTCCCGCGTGTCGGGCGGATCTACGGTCACCTCATCGTCATGAGCGTGATCAACATCGTGCTGCCGTTCAGCCTGATCACCTGGGCCGAGCAGTCTGTCGACAGCGCTCTTGCCGCGATCCTCAATTCCACGGTTCCGCTCATGGTGATCGTCATCGCCCCGCTGTTCCTCCCAGAAGAACCCATTCGGATCAATGGGATCGTTGGACTCATGATCGGCTTCGTCGGGATCGTGGTCATCGTGTCACCAGGCCTCGCAGGAGTCGGTGGCACGGCGGGCATCGCGGGCGAACTCGCGATGCTCGCGTCGTCGTTGACCTACGCGATCGGCAACGTCTACAACCGGCGCAATGTCCGGGGACTGCCGCCGCTGATTCCAGCAGTCTTCCAGGTGACATTCGCGCTCGTGATCGTGGGCATCCTGGCGCTGGTCGTGGAACGGCCCTGGGAGGCGGCGCCAGCACAGCCCGATGGGTGGTTCTCCGTGATCTGGCTCGGGATCTTTGGCTCCGGGCTGGCCTATCTGGGGCGCGATCCGGGGTATCGCGGCCGGCGCTCGTTTGATGGACAGCTCTTCAGGA
>JANPDO010000349.1:0-8035 GCA_031431535.1 Chloroflexota bacterium | reverse complement strand
ACACCGCCAAAAACTCCCCCCTCCAGACTCCCGACGGCGCCCCGGGCCGGGGGGCCCGGGCCCCCTTCCGCATGCGTGAGGCACCCATGTCAATGATCGTGACAGTGGTCCGGCGCGCACTCACGGCATGCTGGGTCGTGCTGCTCGTCGGACTTGTTGTACTCGCCGCCGGGACCCACATCGCGCCTCTGGTCGGACGCGACACCTACATCATTCGCGGCGGTTCGATGCGTCCATTCCTCCCGCTTGGATCGCTCGTCATCGACGAACGTTCCGGGCCCGCGGACATTCGTCCCGGAGACGTCGTGACCGTCCGACTGCACGATAAAGTCATCGTTACCCACCGCGTCGTACGCATCACCGACCGCCCGTCCGGGGTCCAACTGGAGCTCAAGGGCGATGCCAACACAGCGCCCGATCCTGCACTCGTCCCTGCCTCAAACGTTGCCGGCCGCGTTGTCGCGGTCGTGCCCGTCGCGGGCTTCATCCTCGCCACGCTCTCGACGCCGGCCGGCATGATCAGCACCCTCTCGATGCTCGCCAGCCTGTTCCTCGCGATCCGGCTGCTGGAAAACCTGGAGGGAGAGCGGCGGCGCGAACGGCGCCCCAACGGTCCGGTAGACGGAGCCGGAGAGCCCGCATGAGCGGCGTCCCGCGTGCGTTGGGTCCGTTCGTGTCGCCGGATTCGAACCCAGATTCATCGCCCTTCCGCCTCGGTCGAGGTGCGCGGATCGGGATCGTCGTGGGCCTCGCGATCGCGTTCGCGGGCGGACGCATCGCATACGCGATCTTCGTCGATCCGAGCGCGGCCGGGAGCAACACCTTCGCGACGGCCCGCATCTTCGCGGGCAGCTGGACGACGCCGGCATTCGACGTTGGCGACGCCTCGTCCGGGACCGAAGTCGACGCGTCCAGTCCGCTGGCATTCGCTGGCGATGGCCGGACGTCGGCAACCAAGGCGTGGTCAACCACCTTCAGCTCGAGCCGCTATCTCGACTTCGACCTGAATGCGCCGTTGCCCGGGGGCCTGGCCGTTTCGGGCGCAACCTTCGACCTCGCATTCGCGAGCACGGCGGCCGGTGTGACGTCGTGCATCTACCTCGAGGTCCGCACTCAATCGACCAACACCGTGATTGGAACCTTTGGGAGCTCGGGCAGCCCGGTAGGGTGCGTGACGGGCACGTCGCTCGAGGCGGTTTCGACGTCGATTGCCAGTGCCGTGGGATCAACCGATACCGCCGACGACCTGCGCGTGCGCGTGTATTCGGACAGTTCGGGCGGGGTGGGGTCCACGATCGACCTCGCCGTCGTCAACGCCACTTCGCCGTATGCGACCTTCACCCTCTACCCAGTGTCCTGGACGGACGCCGCTGACGGGACGCCGGTTGCGACCCGGTGGTCGCTGGCGGGGCCATAGGACATGGCTCCCAACAAGCGTTGGCGACGACTGTCCGGGGCCATCGCGGTCGCGGAAACTGCGGCTCTATTGGCGTGCCTCCTGGCGGTGCCCGGCACCAGAGCTCTCTCCGACCCTAATCCTTCATCGCCCCGGGCGCCGGCCGCGAACTCGAGCGCTCCGGCGACGACGCCCGGGCTCGAACCCTCACCGTTGGCCGATCCCACCGACGGCCTATCGCCGACAGCCAGTCCTGATCCTTCGACATCGCCGGATCCAACTCCGTCGGAGGCGCCGAGCGCTGCCCCCTCGCCGACCGACAGCCCTACCCCGTCGGCCTCTCCAAGCTCACCCCCCGCGGAGAGCGCGCCGCCAGAAGCCTATCAACAGGTCATCGTTGCGTTTCGGTCCAGCGTCCCTGCCAATCTGCAGATGGAGACGCTTGCCGCTGCAGGTGCGGTCGAGCAGACCCGCCTGCCCCTCGGGATGTGGTCGGTCGGACTGCCGCAGCGGCAGGCGCCAACATCTCCAGCCGCCGAGCAAGGCGACGACCCGATGCGACTGGCCGGAGAAGATCCAGTGGCGACGCTGCGCCTCGATCCATCGGTGGTCCGGGTCGAACTCGACCGGACACGGACGGTAGAAGGACTGCCGAACGATCCCGACTACGCCGAAGAATGGTCGTTGCCCCGAATCGGCTGGGACAAGGTGTATGGCCGCGTCAAACCTGTTGGCCAGGCAATCGTGGCGCTGCTTGACACGGGCGTCGATGCAAGCCATCCGGACCTCGCCGGAAGCCTGGTTCCGGGCACCTCAGTCCTCTCCACAGGGGACGACGGGACCACGGATCCGAACGGGCACGGGACATGGATGGCGGGCATCATCGCGGCGGCTACGGACAATGGCATCGGCGTTGCCGGAATCGGCTATGCCGGCGTGCGGGTCATGCCGGTCGTTGTCCTCGGCGCTGACGGGACCGGACGCGATAGCGACGTCATCGCCGGCGTCGTCTGGGCCGTGCAGCACGGCGCCGACGTGATCAACATGAGCTTCAGCAACCCTGGGTTCTCCGCCTCGCTTCAGACAGCCATTGATTACGCCTGGGAGCGCAACGTGGTGGTCGTCGCGGCCACGGGCAACGACGGAACCTCGATCGTCACGTATCCGGCCGGCGACCGAGGCGTGGTCGGGGTCTCCAACACCGACAGGACCGATGCGCTCCACGCGTCGTCGAACTACGGCGACGACGTCTTCCTGGCCGCCCCGGGCACCGGCATCTACACGACAGCCGCCGGCGGCGGGTATGCCTGGGTCACCGGCACGTCGGCCTCGTCGGCAGCGGTCGCGGCGGCCGCGGCTCTAATGCGAGCCGTGGACCCGGCTGCCACAAACGGCCAGATCGTTAACCGGCTGGCTGAGAACGCCGACCCGGCCGGCTCCGTGACTGAGACAGGCAACGGCCGGCTTAACCTCGCGCGCGCGATCGCGGACACGTCCACCGCTTCGATCGAGCCGAATGGTGCCGGGCCTCTAGGCGACGGTGGGCCCATCGTCGGGCCCTATGTCGCGGCTGCGACCCGCACATGGAGCGGCGCACTCAGCAGCGCCTGGGGCCTGGCGGGCAACTGGCAGGAAAACGCCGTGCCGATAGCCGGCGACGACCTCGTGTTCCCCGCTGGCGCGTCCAACCTGGCCATGACCAACGGCATCGCAGCGGGCACCAGCTTCAACTCGGTCACCTTCTCGGGCAACGGCTATAGCGTGACGGGCAACTCCATCACCTTGGCGGGCAGCATCAGCGACAGCGCCACGGGCGGACTCAACACCATCAGTATCGCGATCGCCACGACGGCGGTCCGCACCATCACGGTGACCAGCAGCTCCGAGACATTGACCATCACCAGTGTGGTGAGCGGCGCGGGAGGAATCAGCAAGGCAGGATCAGGGACGCTGAGACTCTCCGGCGTCAACACCTACAGCGGCGCGACGACGATCAGCGCGGGCACGTTGACCGCGGCGGCCAACCAGGCCATGGGCACGGCGGCCGGATCGACCAGCATCACCGCCGGCGCAACGCTGGCATTCGACGGGGGCATCACCTACAGCACCGCCGAGGCGGTCACCGTCAACGGGACCGGCGTCGGTGGGAATGGCGCCGTTCTCAATGTCAGCGGCGCCAACAGTTTCGCCGGCGCGATCACACTCGGCTCGGCCAGTACGATCGGCTCGACGGCGAGCTCACTGACGGCGAGCGGGGCGATCGTCAACGGTGGCTTTCTCATGACCACAGGCGGCGCGGGGAATATCGCCCTGAGTGGCGTGGTCAGCGGCACGGGTGGCCTGACCAAGAACGGTACCGGCACGCTGACGCTGAGCGGCGCCTCGGCCAACACCTACAGCGGCGCGACGACCGTCAACACCGGCGGACTGGATCTCAACAAGACGGCTGGCGTCAACGCCTTCGCCGGTTCGTTGGTGGTCGGCGACGATGCCGGCGGTGCCGGCGCGGACGTGCTGAGGCTCCTGGCCGCCAACCAGATTCCTGTCGTCACCGTCACGGTCAAGAGCTCCGGTTTGTTGAACTTGAACAACGTCTCCGACGCGATCGGCGCCTTGACCGTCAACAGCGGCACGAGCAACGCGGCAAGCGTCACCACCGGTACCGGGACGCTGACCCTAGGCGGGACGGTGACGCTGACCGTGGTCGGCAGCGGCGCGACCGGCGCGACGATCAGCGGCAATCTCGGGCTCGGTGCCAACCGGATCTTCAACGTGGCCGACGACGGCACGACGGTGACCGACCTGACCGTGTCGGCCGTGGTCAGCGGCGCGTTCTCCCTCACCAAGCAGGGCGCCGGCACGCTCGTACTGAGCGGCGTCAACACCTACACCGGGGTGACGACGATCAGCGCGGGCACCGTCAGTGCCAGCAGCATCGTGGTCAGCGGCAGTGCCAGCAACCTGGGCAACGCGGCCTCGGCGGTGATCCTCGGCGACGCGAGCAACAAGGGAACGCTCTCCTACACGGGCAGCACCGCGACCTACACCCGCGGCTTCACGCTCAACGCCGGGGGCGGCCAGATTGATACGACGACGTCCGGCCAGACGCTGACCATCGGCACGGCCGGCATCACGGCCGGCGGGTTGTTGACCATCGGTGGGGCGGGCAACACGACTATCAGCAGCGTCATTTCGAGCACCGGCGGCCTCACCAAGCAGGGCGCCGGCACGCTCGTACTGAGCGGCGTCAACACCTACACCGGGGTGACGACGATCAGCGCGGGCACCGTCAACATCGCTGCCGACACGGGCCTGGGCACGGCGCCGGGCAGCCCGACGGCGGGCCGCCTGACCTTTGGCGGCGGCACGCTGGCCACGACGGCGACCTTCACCCTCAACTCGAACCGCGGGATCGCCTTTGGCAGCACCGGCACGATCGACGTCGCCAGCGCCACGACGTTGACCTACGGCGGCATCGCCACCGGTGCGGGCGGCCTCACCAAGCAGGGCGCCGGCACGCTCGAGCTGAGCGGCGCCACGGTAACGATCGCCGATTTCACGATCACCGCGGGCACCCTCGTGGCGCCGACCGCCACCACCTTCTCGGTGGCCGGCGACTGGACGAACAACGCTTCGATCAGTGCCCTCAGCGCCGGGACGGGCACGGTCACCCTCAACGGCACGAGTGCCGGGACAGTGGGCGGCTTGTTCTCGACGACATTTAACAGCTTGACCTTGAACAATGGGAGCGGCATCACGCTCAGCGCGAATGTCACAGTGGACGGCACCCTGACCTTCACAAGTGGGATGCTGACCACCGGCTCGAATACGCTCTACGTCGCCTCGAGTGGCAGCGTATCGCGAACGAGCGGGCACGTCGTCGGCAATTTCAGGAAGTACGTCGCCACGGGCGCGACCAGCAGGACGTTCGAAGTCGGAGACGCGAGCAACTACACGCCGGTCAGCCTGTCGTTCGCGAACGTGACGGCGGCGGGCGATCTGACGGTCAGCGCCTCGAACGGCGACCATCCCAACATCGCTGGCTCCATCCTCGATTCCTCGAAGAGCGCGAACCGCTACTGGACGCTGGCCAACGGCGGGATCACCTTCACGACCTACAGCCCAACCTTCACGTTCGTCGGCGGGGACGTCGATGCCGGCGCCGACACAACCTACTTCATCGTCGGTCGGTATTCGGGCGGCACATGGAGTCCCGAGGCCACCACCACGCGAACCGCGACGAGCACGCAGGCCACCGGGATCACTGGCTTCGGTGACTTTGCGGTCGGGGAGCCGGCCCAGAGCGCTCTCGACCATTTCGACGTGACGGCGCCCGCCAGCACCGCCGCCGGCAGCGCCTTCAACGTCACGGTTACCGCGCTTGACGCCGCCGGGAACACCGTCACGAGCTATACGGGCACGATCACGTTCTCAAGCACGGACGCCAACGCGACGTTTTCGCCCCCGAGTTACGACTTTATGGCCGGTGACCACGGCACGAAGGCGTTCACGGGCGGCGCGACACTGAAGGCGGCCGGAACCCAGACCGTCAGCGTGTCGGGGTCCTCCAGGAGCGGGACCAGTGGCTCGATCACCGTCAACCCGGGCGCGTTCACGAGGCTCCAGCTGCTGGTACCCGGCGAGACCGCCGCGCCGGGCAGCGCCGGTGGCAAGACCGGCACGCCCAGCGCGCAAACCGCCGGGAGCGCGTTCAGCGTCACCGTGAACGCCGTCGATGCCTACTGGAACCTCGTCACCGCGGTGACCGACACGGTGGCCATCACGAGCAGCGATAGCAATGCGGTCCTGCCCGCCAACGCGGCCCTGGCGGGCGGCACCAACAGCTTCAGCGTGACCCTCAAGACGGCCGGCTCCCGGACGGTCACGGCGTCCGATGTGACCGATCCCGCCAAGACCGCCGACACGAGCCCGGCCATCACCGTCAATCCGGGCGCCGCGGCAAGCCTGGTGGTGGTTGCGCCCGCCTCTGCTGCCAGCGGAACGGCGTTCACCGTCACGGTCACGGCGATGGACGCGCACGGCAACATCGCGTCGGGCTACACGGGAACCGTCCACGTCACGAGCGACGATGGCTCTGCGTCCTTGCCGGCCGATTACACGTTCGTCGGCGGCGACGCAGGGGTCCACGCATTTTCCAACGCGGTGACGCTGCACGCACTCGGCAATTACACGGTGACCGCCACGGATACCACACTGCCCTCCATAACGGGCACAAGCAGCGCGATTCTGGTCGAGGTCTATCTCGAGTCGGGCTCGGGCTGGGCAACGTCGTTCAGCGGCACGCGCTATCTGGCGCTGCGCATGCCGGCATATGTGCCGGCCGGTGCCGTGGTCACGGCCGCAACGTTCGCGCACGGCTACCGGTCCGCATCCGCCGCCGACACCATCTGCTACTACTTCGAGGTCTACTCGGGAGCCGCGCTGCTCGGCACCCATGGCAGCGCGGGTTCGCCGGCGTCTTGCACCTCGGGCGCGGCGTTCCAGGCCGAATCATTCTCTCTGCCCGAGGTCGACACGGCCGCCAAGGCGAACTCGGTGGTCATCAAGCTGTATTTGAAGGATTCGGGCGCGGCGCGGTCGCAGCACAGCCTCGCGACGCTGCAGGTGACGTACAGCCTGCCGTAGTCGATGTCGCGATCGTTGAAGCGGCCACGCTGGAGCCGCTCCGAGAGGACAGCGCCGCTCCGCGCGAACGAACCGACGATCCGGGGCCGGGAATCCCGTTCTTCGCGGCCGCCCCGTCCCTACCGCTCGAACCAGGCCGCCGTGTCGTGGTGGGCCACTTCCTCGTCGATGTCAGCGCGCTGCTCGCGGGCCTTGCCCAGGGACACGGGCGCGCGCCGCCGGCTCACCACGACGTCCGTTGCGCCGGACCAATGCGCCTCGGCAAGCAGGCCATTGAGGGCGGTGATGTACGCCTCGATCGAGGCCGCGATGATGTTCGGGCCGCGCGCCTCGCCGTGATACTCGCCACTTCCCCGCTCTCCGGCGACGTCGGGCGGCGCGATCCGGACGCTGACCACCCCGGTCGCAGCGGTGCCCTCGCCTAGCGCGTGAATGTCGTAGCCGAGCAGGCGCGGGGGGCCGGTCAGGACCCCGAGCAGCGCCTTGTCCACGGCTCGATAGAGGGCATCGATCGCCCCGGTTCCGTCCGCTGAGGCGTGCCACTCGTGATCGCCGGCGGTGATCACGACAGCCCCGCGACTTCGGACGTTGCTGCCGGACGTCACCGTCCAGCGAGCCAGGCGCAGGGTCTCCTCGTGGGGCATTGGGGGCACGCTCGTCACCCTCGTCGAGCCGTGGTGACACGAGGTGGCGCCAAGGCCGCCGGCGCGGCCGCGCGCGCCGTCGCATCCATCTCCGCGCCTTGGTCGATCGTGAATTGCCGCTCGTCCCGACGGCGTAGCTCGGCCCCCGATTTCCAGATGGCGTATTCGAGCGAATCGGCCAGCGCGGAAGCCGAGGCCGCGATGATGTTTGTATCCGAGCCCATGGTGGACCACGTCCGCGCCCCGTCCCGTGAATCGATGATCACCCGCGTCCGGGCGGCCGTCGCCGAGTCGCCGTCGAGGATCCGGACCTTGTAGTCGTACAGGTGGACCGCGTCGAGCTGGGGGT
>JANPDO010000348.1:0-1597 GCA_031431535.1 Chloroflexota bacterium | reverse complement strand
CGTCGCCCGTGGGCCGATCGACATGCGATGTCGGTCCGCGCAACGCGATCGTGTGGGCCGAGGTGCGTTTGGGACGCGCGACGCCTACGGGCGACGCGTTCGCGTCGCCCCTACGCGTGGGCAACCGGCGGTGTGCGGCGGGGTGGCATCTGGCACGGCATGAGGAGCACGCATGGTGAACGAATCGACCCTCGACTACGCCCCCGCCCCCGAATCGGACGCCGATGCCCGTGCCTGGATCGCCGCGCGGGGGCCGGACTTCCGGTTGTTCATCGGCGGTGAATGGCGCGTGCCGGCGTCGGGCGAATGGTTCGATACGCATTATCCGGCCACCGGCGAGGTCCTCGGCCGTATCGCCCAGGCGGATGCGGCGGACGTCGATGCGGCGGTCGCGGCGGCGCGGGGAGCGCAGGAGGGGGGGGCGGCGCTGGGCGGCCACGGGCGGGCGCGATACCTGTACGCGATCGCCCGCCACGTTCAGAAGCACCACCGCCTGCTGGCCGTGCTCGAGACGCTGGACAATGGCAAGCCGATCCGCGAGACGCGCGACATCGACGTGCCGCTCGTGGCGCGGCACTTCGCCCACCACGCGGGGTGGGCGCAGCTCTTCGAGAGCGAGTTCGAGGCGGCCGGCTACGGGCCGCACGGCGGGTGCGGGCAGATCATCCCGTGGAACTTTCCATTGCTCATGCTCAGCTGGAAGATCGCGCCGGCGCTCGCGGCGGGGAATACCGTCGTCCTGAAGCCGGCCGAGTTCACATCGCTCACGGCCTTGTTGTTCGCCGAGATCTGCCAGGAAGTCGGCCTCCCGCCGGGCGTCGTGAGCATCGTCACGGGCGACGGGCGGACGGGCGAGGCGATCGTCGCGCATCCGGGTATCGACAAGCTGGCATTTACGGGCTCGACGGACGTGGGCCGGATCATCCGCCGCGCCACGGCCGGCACCACCAAAGCGCTGACGCTCGAGCTCGGCGGCAAGAGCCCGTTCGTCGTCTTCGCCGACGCGGACGTCGACAGCGCCGTCGAGGGCGTCGTCGACGCGATCTGGTTCAACCAGGGCCAGGTCTGCTGCGCCGGCTCGCGCCTGCTCGTCCAGGAGCGCGTGGCCGACGAGGTGTACCGCAAACTGCGCGCGCGCATGGAGCGATTGCGCGTCGGCTCGCCGCTGGACAAGGCGGTGGATATTGGCGCGATCATCGCCCCCGTGCAGCTCGAGCGAATCCGCAGCTTGTGCGCACAAGGGGTGGAGGAAGGCGCCACGTGCTGGCAGCCGTCGTGGGCCGTCCCGGCCGACGGCTGGTTCTACCCGCCGACCCTCTTCACGGACGTCGAGCCGGCCAGCACGATCGCCCAGGTCGAGATCTTCGGTCCGGTCCTCGTCGCGATGACGTTCCGCACCCCCGACGAGGCGGTCGAGCTCGCGAACAACACGCCGTTCGGCTTGGCGGCGAGCGTCTGGACGGAGAACGTGAACGTCGCGCTGGATGTTGCCATGCGCATCCAAGCCGGCACGGTCTGGATCAACGGCACAAACCAGTTCGACGCGGCGAGCGGGTTCGGGGGGTATCGCGAGAGCGGGTTCGGGCGCGAGGGGGGG
>JANPDO010000347.1:0-5283 GCA_031431535.1 Chloroflexota bacterium | reverse complement strand
GCCGGCCTCGTCGCCGACATTCCACTCGAAGACCTTGTTGTTCGGCGCGTTCTCGTGGAGCTGCGGGGCACCGGCCTGGGTCGCCTTCTCGGCGTCGACGACCGCTGGGAGCGGCTCCCAGTCAACCGCGATCACCTCGAGCGCGTCGAGCGCCTGGGCCGCCGTCTCCGCGACGACCGCCGCAACGCCTTCACCCGTCCACTTGACGCTGTCCGTTGCGAGGATCCGCGGGGAGTTGACGTTGTTCTGGATCCCCGCGCTCCCGCCGGCCGGCCACACCATCGGCAGTGGGTTGTACGGAATGTCTGCGCCCGTGAACACCGCCAACACACCGGGCATCGCCTTGGCCTTCGACGTATCGACCGAGCGGATGTTGGCGTGGGCATATGGGCTGCGCAGGATGGCCATGTGGGCCGTGCCGGTGAGCTGGATGTCGTCCAGGTACCGACCCTTGCCGGTGATAAAGCGGGGGTCCTCGGTTCGCTTGACCGGGGCACCCAGGACGTCGACTGCCATCGTCTCCTCCTTGTCGCCCTATGCCTGCGAACTGACCGGAACCGTCGCGCCTTCGCGGATCATCCGCGCCGCCTCACGAATGGCCAGCACGATGTTCTGGTAGCCCGTGCAGCGGCAGATGTTGCCTTCGATCGCGTGGCGGATCTCCGAGTCGGATGGATCAGGGTTGCGGGCCAGCAGGTCTGCGGCGGTCATGATCATGCCCGGCGTGCAGAAGCCGCACTGGAGACCGTGCTTCTCCCAGAACGCGGTCTGGAGCGGATGGAGCGCGCCGCCGTCGCCGGGCGCGGCCATCCCCTCGATCGTCGTCACTGTTGCGCCATCCGCCTGGACGGCGAGCATCGTGCACGACTTGACGGCCATCCCGTTGACGTTGACCGTGCAGGCCCCGCACTGGCTGGTGTCGCAGCCGACATGCGTGCCGGTCAAGTTCAGATCCTCGCGAATCGCCTGGACCAACAGCCGTCTGGGCTCGACTGTGAGCTCCCGCGACGTGCCGTTGACCACAAGCGAGATGTGCTCGCCCACGGACAGGACCCTCCTCTTTCTCGTGCAATGCCGGAGCTGGGGTCGCTTCGCCACGTGCCGACGGGTCCTCGTGCCCGCTGATTGGCGGACCGTCGGTCGAGGTGAGGTCCGTGGATGGTGGCACCGCGGCGCACCAGAATCAAGTCGGATCCGAGGGTCGCCTCGGGGCTGGCTTTTGCGCTGCCAGGCGCGGCCGAGCGTCGTATCGGCCCAGGGCGGCGCTGCGGATGTCGACGGCGCGCGGATCAAGCTGAAGACGCCGATCGGCGGCCGGCAGGTCAGCCAGGCGGGCGGCCTCCCCCAGCGCCCGGAGCTTCTTTTCGGCGACGGCCCAGGGGAGGTGCGCCAACGAAGCCGCACTGGCGAGCCCGACCCGGCTCGGCCCTCGGCCAGCGGTCGAGGCCGCATAGCCGGCCGCCCAGAGCATGATCTCGGGTCGGTCATCCGAACCGGACTCGGAGGCCAACGTCCCGACCACGATGCCCCGGTCCCCTGAGGTGGCGACGACGAGCCGCCAGTTGTCCGGACCCGATATCAGGTCAAGGGCCAAGCTCGCGTAGGGCGCCGCGAGGAGCGTCTCGATGCCGGCGGCATCGGCGTTGCCGCCGGTGATGGCGAGCGACAGGTGAACGCCGGTCACGCCGTCGAGCATGCGTTGATGCAAATCGCGGAAACGCGCGCGTCGGTCCCGGTCGGTCCCGATCCCGGTGGCCGCCGGCTCGTGGATCTCGATATAGGCGCAGCCGGAGCCTGCCAGCGTCAGCAGCTCGGATCGCATCGCCTCTGCGGCCGAGACTGCGGCGTGATGCTCGGCGCCCTCGCTCGCGGAGTACGGCCCGACGAGCACCTGCTTCACAGCTCGGTCGGTCAGCCGAGTGGTTGTCCGCCAACGGTCGGTCGGTGAATCGCCAATCCCGAACCCGGCGTCGATGACCGGCTCAAGCCCGGCTGCCTCCTGCGCTCGAAGGATCGCCGCGAGGACGGCCTCTGGCTCGGCGTCTTCAGGGAGCGGCGGGCGAGGGAGCGATCCCAGTAGCGTCGCGAACATGCAAGTCAGCGGGGAACTGGACCTGGACGGTCGCTTCCGCCGTAGGCCTCGATCATCGGTGGCAGCCCGCGGCTGGCCTCTCTCACGGCCACAGCTCGAGGCTGTCGACGTGAGCCGGCCGAACCGTTCGAAAGTGGCGCTGATCGAGCGTGGCGACCTTGGACTCGCTCAGGCGCTCGGCGAGCGCCACCACGCTGGCATCGACAACCCCGAGCGCGAGATCAGAGTAGCGGGCCTGGAGCTCGCGGCAGCGGGCAAGATCGAGGTCGGTCGGCGGCTCGACACGATAGACTCCCGCGAGCAGATCGTCGAGGAAGATCAGCCAGGCCTCCGATGGCAGGCGACGGCTGCACCAGTAGTCGAGCTCGGCGAGCACCAGCGTCGGAATCACCAGGTCCTCGTCGGCGTCCGTCAACAAGCGTGCGCAGTGCTGGTGATCAGGATCGGCGGCGTCGAGTGCGGCGAGCAGGGGGCCCGTGTCGCAGATGAGCGCCACCGTCAGCGCGGCTCTTCGGCGACCGGTTCTGCCGTCACTTCGGCTGCGCTGCGGCCATCGTTGGAACGGGCCACGCCGACACGCGGACGACGCGACCGACGCAGCTGCGTCGCCTTCTCTTCGACCGCCTCCCGGAGGAGCGTAGCGAGTGGAACCCGGCGTCGTTGCGCCTCCGCCTCAAGGGTGCGGATCGTGTCCTGCGGCGCGGTGACAGTGGTCCGTCGGAGCTGAGTCATGATGCACGATGCTAGCATCGTGATGCAGCGATCGCAAGAGGCATCAAGGGTCCGGAGCCGCCGCGGCGCGCCTCCGTTCCCAGGGCAATCCCCGCCGTCACGACGACCACCACCACACCGACGCCAATCAGCGACAGGAGGACCGGGGAACTGACTCGTGCGGGCCCTGCGCTGGGCGCGGCCGGGGAACCCGGGTGGTGCCACAGTGACGAAAGGGTCGGCACGCCGCCGGGCACGAGCAGGGCGCCCAGCCACAGGCCGGAGATCAGCCCGCCGAGGTGCGCCGCGTTGTCGATGGATCCGCCCGAGGCAAACCCGAAGACCAGGTTGATCAGGATCAGCATCCCTAGTTGGCCGACCAGTGCCCGGCTCGCCCGGTCCGCGGGATGATGGAGTCGACCGGCAGCCAGAAGGATCCCGAAGAACCCGAAGATCGCGCCCGAGGCCCCAACCGCGGGCCCGTCGCCCCCGAAGACAAAGCTGGCGGCCGACCCACCTGCGGCACAGGCCAGGTAGAAGGCGACAAACCGTGCACGGCCATACCAGCGCTCGATGATCGGTCCCGTCAGCCAGAGGGCGTACATGTTGAAGAACAGGTGAAGCAGGTCGCCGTGCAGAAGGGTCACGGACCACAAACGCCAGTATTCGCCTGCCGCCACGGCTAGCTTGTCCAGCCAGAGCAGCTCATAGATGGCCCGGCCATCGGAGGAGGTGATGGCCGTCAGGGAGATGATCGAGGTCAGCGCTACGAGCACCAGGGTGACCGTCAGGAACGGGCGATCGCCCCGGCCACGGGCGAAGTAGCGCTTCGCCGCGCTGGTATTGCCGGCCTCCTTGGCCAGCCAGCCAAGTCGATTGGCGATCTCCGGCTTGTCCTCCGCCGGGGCCCGTCTGTCCGCCTCTCGATAGGCCTCGGTGGCGCCATGAAGATCGCCGCCTCGAACTCGGGCCGCGGCCAGGTTGCGCCATGCGGAGTAGGTCGAGGGCGTCTCACCGAGCCGCAGGACGGCCGACCAACCTTCGACGGCCGCCGCTTCGTCGTCGCCTCGAAAGCGCGCTTCAGCGAGGCCCATGAGCGCCGCCGCGGTGATGACTGCATCGTCAAAGCCGATGACCCGGGCAAAATGCTCGCCGGCCGCTCCGAAATCGCCGTTCGCGAGCAGCTCGGCGCCGCGTTCGATCAGTGCGGTGGCCGCCTCGCGGGAAAGAGGTCCACCGACGCTGGGATCAGGTGGGTCGGCGGGTCGGCGGGCGTCGTTCATCGGGCGGACGATACTAGACTTCGGTCCATGTGCGGACGGTTCACCCAGCAGCGCCCCGCCTCGGAGCTGGCGGAGATCTTCGGCGCGGAGCCGCTGGTCGATGATCCTGGTGAGCGCTACAACATCGCGCCGACCGACGAAGCCCTGGTCGTGGTGCAGCGTGAGGACCGGCGAGCGGTGACCGCCTATCGCTGGGGCCTCATCCCCCATTGGGCGACCGAGGCCAAGGTCGGCTCACGCATGTTCAACGCACGGGCAGAGACGGTGACCCGGAGCCCGGCCTTCTCGCGCGCGTTCGAACGGCGCCGGTGTCTGGTGCCCGTCGACTCCTTCTACGAGTGGAAACGCGAGGGCAGCGTGCGCCAGCCCTACCGGGTGGTGCGGGCGGACGGTCGGCCGCTGGTCCTCGCGGGTGTGTGGGCCGGCTGGCACGACCCCGCGACTGACGCGGTCCGGCGCACCTTCACGATCGTGACCTCGGCACCCAACCAGGCGCTGGCGGACCTGCACGACCGGATGCCGGTCATTCTCCCGGATGACGCGTGGGACCGATGGCTTGATCCGGACCCCGGGGATCGCGGTGAGCTCCTGGGGCGGCTCGAGCCGAACGACGACCTTGACCTCGAGATCTACGCTGTCCGCCGCCTGGTCAACGACGTTCGACAAGACGGCCCGGAGCTGATCGAGCCGCTCGCGGTCTGAGTTCGAACCCGTCACTCGGCCGAAGTCGGAGCCCAGCCGGCGTTCTCCACCGTTTCGCGGAACGCCACGCCCGGTTCGCTCCCGTCGTCGAGCGCTGCAGCGAACGAGCCGACCATCGCGGCAAAAACGCGATCCGGATCCGCGCCAGGGGCTTCAAAAACGATCGCGTCCGGAGGCAGGCCATCGGGGATCGGCGCTCCAGTCGATACCACAACGATCAATCGCGCATCCGCCCAGGCCGCCGCCGTCGTGACCACTCGGGCGATTTCCGCATCCCCCGGAACGCCCAGCACCAGGACAGAGAAGTCAGTCAGATAACGCAGCGCCAGATCGACGTCCCCGGCGTCCGCGAGGGAGGCCATCTCGGAGGCAGACTCGGGCAATTCCTCGAGCGGACCCGTCGGTTCCTCGTCGGGCTCAGGCGCAGGGTTCGACACGGTGGGCGTCAATTGGCCAGCCTTTCGAAGGAGCGCCACATGGCCCACGCCGGCTCGG
>JANPDO010000346.1:0-5318 GCA_031431535.1 Chloroflexota bacterium | reverse complement strand
CCCAGCGTTGGCGGCCCGCCGTGTCGATGAGGTAGTCCACCAGCGCTGCCGCGACGACCGGGAGGTCTTCGGGCGCGGCCAGGATCGTGGCGTAGTCGGCGTGGTACGAGGCGCCGAAAAACACGGCCGTGGCCGTCGGATCAATCGGGGTCAGCTCGACGGCCGCGCCATGGCGGATCGTCGTGTGGGTGATCGCGTCGGTCGGCTCGACTTCGTGGCGGTGCATCAACGGAATGATCGCGATCGGCTCGCCGCCCCCCGCCGGCTCGTCGGCGCACACGACCAGGGTGTCCTCGTGGGCATTTGCGCCGTAGGCATCCCACCAGGCGCGCTGGAATGCCCAACTGGAGAACGGGGTGGCCCAGGGCGTTCGCGCTGCGAGGCCGTCCCACGTGACCTGGAGAATGTTCGCCACGTTGCGCCGTTCAGCGTGGTGGCGAGCGCCACTGGAAGGTCGCGTGGCCGGGGGCGTGAGTCGCTCCACGCTGCCCGGACAGGCAGGCTCCGTGGCGACAGTGGTCGAACTCACGTCCGAGACTCTAGCACCGGGCGACCATTTGGTTGCCGGAGCAACAGCCGATCAGAACCCGACGCGCAAGTACGAGAGCAGGTCTGCGTAGTCGTCCGTAAACGGGCGCTCAGCCGGGGTCGCATCCCACCAGCCAAGGGCACGAAATGCCGCAAGCGGCTCCGGGCTTCGGGACGCCACCAGCCAGTTGCTCGGGACGAGGTTCGGGTCGGATGGATCGTCGTCCGGGCCACCGGACCCCCGCAGCGCTTCCAGCTCGAACTGGGCGAGCGCGGAGGAGATGGCGGGAGCGAGATCGTAATAGCGATTCGAGAGATGAAAGGCGAGCACCCCGTCGGGCGCCAGGACCCGGAGCTCCTCGCCGATGGCTTCCAGCGTAAGCAAGTGCACCGGGATCGAGTCGCTCGAGAAAGCGTCCATGATCAGCAGGTCGTAGGCGCCGTCCGGTTCGCCGGCCAGCGACAGCCGGGCGTCGCCCTGCACGATCCGCGGTGCGCCGGGCGCATCCGACAGGAACGTGAACAGCCGAGGGTCCGTGGCGACCTGGATGACCACCGGGTCGATCTCGAAGTAGGTCAGGGACATCCACTCATCCATGTAGGTCGCCAGGGCGCCGGCACCCAGGCCGACGATGGCGATCCTCTTGGGGTCGACCGCCGAGCTGTCCGCGCCTACCGCGAAGATGTCGCCCACGGGGCCCTTCGCCCCGTAGTAGCTGGTGGGCGCCATCCGCAGGGCTGGATCCGTGAGCTGAACACCGTGGAGCGTGGTGCCGTTCATCAGGACGGTTTTCGTTCCATTATCGACGCGCAGCACCTCGGTCACGCCGAAGAAGCTCCGCGCCCGGAATTCCGCGGGCGGCTTCAGCACGAACGTCGCCAAGGCGAGAACAAGGAACGTCGCGAGGGCGAGAAACCAGGGGCGCCCCCCGACAAGGAGGACCAGCCCACCGACGATTAGCCAGCGGATGCCGGCCTCACTGGCCTGCGAGTTGGTGAGGACCAGGGCGGCCGTCAGCAGCGCGGCCCCAATCGCATACGGAAGAAATCGGCTCGGCAGACCGGCCAGGAAGGGGCCGAAGTCAAGGCCCTTGCGGCTTGCGCGTGCGACAGCCGGGGACGAGAGCGCGGCCAGTGCGACGAGCGCGCCGACCAACAGGATCGGATACTCCCAGATGTCGGGGAAGACGCTCGGTGCGATCACGGCCACAAACGCCGAAGCGAGCGCACCGCCGGTCGAAATGATCAGATAGAACTCGGTCAGGTGGGCGGGATCCGGGCGATCCTGGGCGAGGCGGCCGTGAATGGCAATCGCCACGACGGCGAAAGCACCGAGCTCCATGGCCAGGAGGACGAGGATCGGCCAGCCCCCTGCGGAGCCATACGGTACCCACAGGACGGTCACCATCGCCGGCGCCCCGAGGACCGCCGCGGCGATGACCCGGCCGCCGCGCGGCGAGAACGCGATGATGAATGACGCCAGGTAGAGCGCGAGCGGGATCACCCAGAGCAATGGCGCGGAAACCAGGTCCGTCACCACGAAATTGGTGACCGCGGATAGCAGCCCGGACGGGATGGCAGCCAGAAGCAGCCAGCGAAGGCGCCTCGGCCAATCGATTCGGGTCGCGTCGGAGCGCGATGGCGCGCTGGCGCCCTGGAGTTCCGGTGAGGCGAAATAGCCGCCCGGCCGGCGCGCGATATTGGGCATGGCCCGGAGCGCCGCGTACCCGATGAGAACAACCAGCGCCGCGTACCCGACCGCCCAGACCTCCCGCTGCCTGCCGAGCCCGAGCCGCGGCTCAATCAGCAGCGGGTAGGCGAGTAGCGCGAGCAGGGACCCGGCGTTGCTCAGGGCGTACAGCCAGTACGGATCACCCCGTCGCTCTTCGCGCGCCGCATGCAACCACCCAGACAGCAAGGGCGTGGTGGTCGTCAGGACGAAGGCCGGCAGCCCGATGACCGCAAACAGGATCCCGAGCAGGTCGAGGACCGGAGCCGCCGTGTCGTCGCGCAGGCCGGCGATTTCTCCAGGGGCGTTGACGAGCACCAGAAATGCCAATCCGGCAAGAGCGAGGTGGACCGGCGGTCCCAGCCGGCCCAGGCGGGTGACGGAGATGTGCCCGTAGAGATAGCCGCCGAGTAGGACCGTCTGGAAGAAGAACAGGATCGTCGCCCAGACCGCCGGCGTGCCACCGAAGACCGGCAGGACGAGCCGCCCAATGAGCGGCTGGACGCTGAACAGGAGAAATGCCGATAGGCCGATCGGCAGGGCGAACGGCAGGGTGCTGTCCAGCACGGATCGCGAAACGGTCAAGGTGCGGGCGGTCACTCGGTCCTCCAGGGGCGCGAGCCGCTATCGTGCGGGGCGGTTCGCGCTCGTCAAGTGAGAAAGATGGCTCATGGCTGGCCCCATGCCAGCGCACGGCGGAGGAGGAAGTACTCCGGGCGCGGGCGATCGTCGGTGATCAACGGACCCGGACCAGTGGCCTCCAGAACGGCGGCGCCGGTGAGCCAGGTCTGGCGGGCGATGACCTCCACCCAGTCATCGATCGTCGCAGCCGGCGAATCGTAGGCGGACGAGATGTCCTCCAGCACGCCCGGCCGGGCCAGGACAGACCGGATATCCGCCTCGGCAAACCCAATTGGAGCCTCCGATCCGAGCATATAGATGCCATACCCGCCGGCTCCAGTGACCAGGGTCACCTCCGGGAAGACGGAGGCGAACGTGCGGATATGGTCCAAGAAGTCTGGCAGCGAGGCACCGTACGGGACCCACTGCATCATGATCCCGCCGTCGATCAGGTGGTCACGGCCAGCGAGGTAGTACTCGCGCGAGGAGATCACGGACGCGCCAGAACTCTCGATTGGGGGCGGTGGGTCCGTCACGATGATGTCGAAACGCTCATTGCTGAGCTCCAGGTGGTTCCGGCCGTCGGCGACGATCACCCGGCCCGCCGGGTTCGCCAGGACGTCTGCCGCGTCGTCGTAGTAGTAGCCGAACATCTGGACGACACTCGGGACAAGCTCGACGGCATCGGTCCGGAGGCCAGCAATGAGGGCTCCCCGGAACGCGGAACCCATGCCGAATGCGACGACGAGCGCGTCGGTTGACGCGGGGCGGGCGATCAGCGGCAGGATCGGCATGAGCTTGGCGTCGACGGTCAGCAGGGTCATGGACGTGCCGGCGACCCACAGCTCGGGCGTAAAGCCGATCTGGCCAGCCTGGACGGATGCGATCTCGTCCTCCGTGGACGCGAATACCCGGCCGTCGACTGATGCGATGTAGGCCTCGCCGGGCTGGACCAGGACCCCTGTCCAGGTCGCGACAGCGAGGATCGCGCCAGCGACAAGAGCACCTACGAAGGCCATGGCTCGACCGCCGGGACCGGCGATGAGTCGCAGGCCGAGGACCATCCCGAGGGCGGCGTTGGTGGCGGCCAGGACCGCGACCAGCAGCGGCGTGCCCAGGACAGGGATCAGCACGAAGGGGACAACCAGGCTTCCGAGGATGGCCCCCGCGGTGTTTGCGCCGAGCAGTGCGCCCGATCCCCGGCCGGCATGGTCAACGTCGTCGGGGAGCAGGGCGGAGGACGCCGGGAAGGCGATTCCGAGCATCACCGTTACCGGCAGGACCGTCAGCACGGACGATATGAGCAGTGCGGCAATCGTCTCCAGTGGCTTGCCTGGCGTTGGTTCCTGCGGTGCCACCAACACGAACACAAGCCCGATCAAGGCCAGCGCCGCGGCGGCGATCTGGCTTCCGGCCAGGAGCCGCAGCGGGTCCCCAATCCGTGAGCGAACCGTCGCGAAGACAAGGGCCCCCAGCGCCAGCCCAACGAGGAATATTGTGAGGATGGTCGTGAAGACATACGTGGTGCTGCCACTGCCCGAAGCCAGGAGACGCATCCAGGTGACCTGGTAGCCGAGCGAGGTCAGGCCGGAGATAAACGCCACAGCCAGTGCCAGCCGTGGAGCCTGGGCGGTGAGACCCGTTGCGCGGACTCGCGGCTCACGCGGCCGCGCGGGGTGTTGAGGTTCGCGACTCAGCCAGAGCGCCGCCACGCCCGCCACAGCCGAGCAGCCAGCGCCAACGGTCAGCGCTCCGGACAGACCGAGCAATTCGATCAGCACGAAGCCCGCCGCGGCGGTGCCCGCGATCGCCCCGATCGTGTTGGCGGCGTAGAGCCGGCTGAACGCCGAGCTCAGCTCCGCGCTCCTGGCGAGGTAGCGGGTAAGCGTCGGCAGCGTGGCGCCCATGAGGACGGTGGCCGGCGCGAGCGCGAGGACTGCGAGGACAACCCGGACGAGCGCCAGGACCTGCGGGGCGCCCTCGAGGTTCGGGTACAGGCCCCGATAGAGGTCGTCGATCAGACGGAATGAAACCGGGGTCACCAGGACCACGACGACCAGGCCGAGCTCCATCAGCCCGTACATGCGAAGCGGCACGCGGACCCGATCGGCGATTCGGCCGCCGACGACGCTCCCGATCGCGATCCCGCCGAAGAAGCCGGTCAAGATGGCCGAGACGGCCTGCGTCGTGTTCCCGAACACCAGGACCAACTGGCGCGACCAGACAATCTCGTCGATCAGGCCGCCCGCCCCGGACAGGACGAAGATGCCAAATACGAGGTGGCGGCTCGTCACCGTACGGGCGATCTCATGTTCGGCGCGAGCCAAGCAGCTGCGCGGCCCAACGCCCCATCGAGGTGCCGCCCCGCCGGGACGAGAACAACCAGGCAGCAATCGGGATCAGGAGAAACGGGATGTCCCCGAACGAGTACCAGGGATTG
>JANPDO010000345.1:0-2308 GCA_031431535.1 Chloroflexota bacterium | reverse complement strand
AGGTTGGCCGGCTCGTTCGTCGGTCCTCGTTGCCTACAAAGGTCGTCACGGTCATTCGCGAAACCGTCAACAACCGTGACGCGGGCCGGTTCAAGGCCGCATCGCGCAACGTGGTGCATCGCCTGCGAGCACGAGGGGCACACCCGGCTGCTGCGAGCCTCGCTGCGGACGCGCCGGATCCGCGCCTCGGGTCCGTCTTCGACTTCAGCTACGACGGCGCAATGCGGTCGCTGGAAGAGAGCCTGGAGCGCCTCGGGCTGGACCGCGTCGACATGCTCCTGCTGCACGATCCCGACTTCTACTTCAAGGAGGCGATGTCGGGCGCCTATCGCGCCCTGGAGCGTTTGCGCGCCGACGGGACGGTCGGCGCGATCGGTGTTGGCATGAACCAGTCGGCGATGCTGTCACGCTTTGCGCGGGCCGGGAACTTCGATTGCTTCCTCGCGGCTGGGCGCTACACGCTGCTGGACCAGTCGGCCCTCAACGATCTCCTCCCGATCTGTGAGCGCCAGGGCAGCAGCGTCATCGTCGGCGGCGTGTACAACAGCGGGATCCTGGCCGACCCTCGACCCGGTACCCACTTCAACTATGAGCCGGCGGCGCAGCCCTGGCTGGACAAGGCACTCCGGATCAAGGCCGTGTGCGATCGCCACGACGTCCCGCTGAAGGCCGCCGCGATCCAGTTCCCGCTTGGTCACCCAGCTGTCGCGACGGTCCTCGCCGGGTCCCGCTCCGTGGCGGAGGTGGAGGAGAACGCGGCGATGTTCAGCCATCCCATCCCGAGCGACCTGTGGGCTGAGCTCCGGCACGAAGGCCTGATCGCCGCGAATGTTCCTACGCCAGGACCCGGTGCCGTGCGCGCGTTGGCCGGCGCGGCGGCGTCCTGACGGCCAATCGCGGCATTCGAGGCTGTTGAACGATGCGCTATACCGAGCTGGAAATCCCGGGCGCCTACGTCGTCGACCTCGATCCGCACGCCGACTCGCGCGGCTTCTTCGCCCGGACGTTCTGCGCACGTGAATTCGCGGAGCACGGGCTCGTCCCGACGATCGCCCAGGTCAACCTGTCCTACAACCACCAGCGTGGCACCCTGCGCGGGATGCACTACCAGGACGAGCCGGCGCCAGAGGCCAAGCTGGTGCGCTGCCTGTCCGGCGCCATCTTCGATGTCATCGTGGACATGCGACCTCACTCGCCGACCTACCTGCGTCACGCCGCAGTCGAGTTGAGCGCGGCGAACCGACGCCAGCTGTACATCCCGGAGCTGTGCGCCGCCGGGTACCAGACATTGGCCGACGACACTGAGGTCGCCTACCAGGTGAGCGAGTTCTACACGCCGGAAACGGAGCGTGGCATGCGCCACGACGACCCGGCGCTCGGCATCGACTGGCCGCTCCCGGTGGCGGAGATCTCGCCGAAGGACGCCGCCTGGCCGCTGCTGTCGCGGGAAGAGGTGCGGCGGTGATCATCGTCGACAACGCCCTGAAGGCGCGGGCTGAAGCGGGCAAGCCCGTCCGGGTCGGCATGGTCGGAGCAGGCTTCATGGCCCGCGGCATCGCCAACTCGATCCTCCGCTCCTTTCCCGGGATGCGGCTGGTGGGGATCGCCAACCGAACTCGTTCGACCGCGGTCCGGGCCTACAGCGAGGCCGGGGTCCGGGCGGAGGATGTCGTGACGGTCGGGACGGTGGCCCAGCTGGAGGACGCCATCACCGCCGGCCGGTACACGGTCACGGATGACCCGGTGGTGCTGGCGGAGGCCCCGTCCGTCGAAGCGATCATCGAGGTCACCGGGACGATCGACTACGCCGCCTACGTCGTCGAGCGGGCCATCGCCCACGGCAAGCACGTCATCCTGATGAATGCCGAGCTGGACGGCACGATCGGGCCGATCCTCAAGGTCCACGCCGATCGAGCTGGCGTCATCCTGACCGCCTGCGACGGCGATCAGCCCGGAGTGGAGGCCAACCTCTACCGGTTCGTCAAGGGGCTCGGCCTTCGGCCGCTGGTGTGCGGCAACATCAAGGGACTCCAGGATCGCACGCGCAACCCGACAACGCAGCAGGGTTGGGCGACCCGCTGGGGCATGGGCGTGGAGATGGTGACCAGCTTCGCCGACGGGACGAAGATCTCGTTCGAGCAGGCGATCGTCGCCAATGGCACCGGCATGCGGGTCGCTCGGCGCGGCATGTACGGGCACACGTTCGACGGTCACGTCGACGAGCTGACGGGACTCTATGACATCGAGGAGATGGAGCGGCTCGGCGGCATCGTCGATTACGTCGTCGGCGCCCAGCCGGCGCCCGGGG
>JANPDO010000344.1:0-5309 GCA_031431535.1 Chloroflexota bacterium | reverse complement strand
GATCTGCCAGCAGTGCCGGTCGTCGGTAGATGAGGCGTCGCGGGTCCGGCGTCAGCGTCGTCATGGACAGGTTTCCGTCAATGCCCAGGCCCCCTGCACCGCATCGACGACGGCGCCGGGGGTCGGGACCATCCCGCCCGTTCGGCCATGCAGGAAGACCGGGGTTCGTCCCTCGACCGCCAGGCGGACGTCCTCGATCAGCTGCCCGGCGGACATCTCCACGACGACGATGGCTCGAAGCCTCGACGCGATGGCCGACAGCTCACGCGACGGGAACGGCCACAGGCTAATGGGACGGAACAAGCCAAGACGCAGACCTTCCTCGCGGGCCCGCTCGACCGCCGTGCGCGCGACGCGGGCCGACGTCCCGTACGCAACGATGGCGATCTCGGCGTCCTCCAGGTGCTCGTCGGCCCAACGTACCTCGCACTCGGAGATGGCCGCGAACTTCGCCTGAAGGACCCGGTTGTGCTCTTCGAGATCCTCCGGCCGGAGATGCACGGAACGGACGACCCGTGGCGGTCGGCCATTTGCCCCGGCGACCGCCCAGCCTCCTGGCTGGCTCGGGGGATTCCGATATACGGGGACGACTGGCTCCATCGCCTGGCCCAGGACGCCATCGGCCAGGATCATGACCGGCGTCCGGTAGCGCTCAGCCAACGCGAAGGCGTCGGCCACGAGTTCGACGGCCTCGGCGATCGAGGATGGAGCCAGGACCGGGACGCGGTAGTCGCCGTGGCCATGCCCCTTCGTCGCCTGGAAGTAGTCGGCCTGCGACGGCCCGATGCTGCCGAGCCCGGGCCCGCCGCGCATGACGTTGATCAGCACCATCGGCAACTCGGAGCCGGCGAGATAGCTCATCCCCTCCGCCATCAGGCTGATGCCGGGGCCCGACGACGAGACAAGGACGCGGGCGCCGGCAGCCGCCGCGCCAAGCGCCATGTTGATCGCACCGACCTCGCTCTCAGCCTGGACAAACACGCGGCCAAGCTCCGGCATCCGTCGTGCCATCCACTCCAGCAGCTCGGCCTGGGGCGTGATCGGGTACCCAAAGTAGGCGTCGCAGCCGGCCTGGATCGCCGCCTCGGCCATGGCCTCGTTGCCCTTCATCAGCACGGGGCGGGCAACTGCGGTACCCATGTCAGACCAACCGTCGTCGCGCGTAGACGGTGAAGACGGCATCTGGACAGACCCGGGCGCAGAGGGCGTCGCTCCTGCAGGCCGACGCATCGATCACGCGAACCGGGTGATAGCCGAGCGCGTTCACGACCGACTCGTCGAGTGCGAGCACGTTCCAGGGGCAGACGTCGATACACAGCCCACAGCCCTTGCACCGATCGGTGGCAATCTCCAGTGGCGAGAAAGCCCGGCGTGGACGACGACCCCGACTGCGATTCGGGGCTGTGGCGATCGATGCGATCACCTCGCCCGCCTCGTGGTCAGCCGGTCAGGCTGTGAGCGCGAGCAGGCGATCGACCAACTTCGCCGTGTCGAGAGCGCCCGCGGGCTCGACATCGACCAGCCGGTCTGGCCGCCGGAAGATCGACACGTACTCACGCTCGAGCGCGAGTCGAGCCGAGCTCGGGCCGAGGATCACCACCCGCTCGCGGTCGCCGATGGCCCGCACGACGAGTGCCAGGAAGGCTGGCTCGGGCTTGGGTCCACGATTGACCTGGTACGTCGCTACACGCCCGTCGGCGTTCATCGCCGCCACGTTCGCCCGACGGTGGTTGATCCAGATCACGGCACCGGTCGGCACGGTTCGCGTTCCGGTTGATGCGAATGCTTGCAGTGGAGCCATGTTCGGGGCCTCCTTGTGTCGAAGGCTATGGCGGTGACCTTCCGGCCGAAACTGCCGAGTGGCCCGGTCACAGGGGGTCGAACGGGCCCAAGTCGGGGTGCCTGATTCCGCCGCCGCCGCTCTCAGTCCTCGCCCCGCCGGCTCCGATGTGACCTGCGACGGGAGTGGAGTCGACGCTCGAGTCCCACGGCGAAGCGGATCAGCACCACGAGCCACGCCGTCTGGGCGACAACCCAGAAGCGGCCCCCGGGATCGGTCGGTCCAGCCGCCAGACCGCTCTGACGAATCCGCACCAGCGGCAACGATCGCCACAGGAATTCGAGTCGCTCCGGGTCGGCAGTTCGCAGGTCGCCCACCGTCAGCCGGCCGACCAGGCCAAGCGCATGGACGTAGGCGGGCAAGACACGATCCCATTCGGACCGGTCGGTCACCGTCTCGGCAAGGCCCGAGAACGCCACGGTCGGCAGGACGACCTCAACGCGAGGGTCCGCGGACAGGTTGCGATACCACGCCGTTCCCGGGCCGAATCCAACGCAGCAATAGACCGCCCCGTCGCGGATGAGGTAGCCAAGAGGGGCCTCCCGTCGCAGGCCAGATCGCCGCCCGGTCGTTCGAAGAATCATGAGAGATCCGGCCACGGGGGTCGAGAACAGCGGGCCGAGGCCAGCCCGAAGGACAGGCAGCGCAACCCAGCGATTGACCACGCCGAATGCCCGGCGGAGCGTGCCAAGGGCCGCAGTCATGCGCGGACCATAGGGCAGCCCGTCGAAGCGAGCGGCACGCTCGGGGGCGGGCACACGGCCATCCCCCCTCATGTCGCTGAGCGGCGCGCCTCGTGTCATCGGTTCGGCTCCCGTGCGGCCGACGCCCCTCGACCGCTTCACGGCGATGCGTATTGGCCGATGCTGCCGTACAGACCAACGGTTCAGAAGTGCCGGTCGGCTTCAAGCCACCGGGCCGATCGGGCCAGATGGTCCTGACCTCACCCGGACTGGCCTCAGCCGGGAGGAGTGCAGTGGGCCACACGCTGTGACCGAACTCCTCGGCCAGCCGACTGGCGCTCGGCTGCACGAGGCGATCCAGACGGCTCTCGCGACCGCTACCCGACCCGTAACCGTTTCCGTTTCGTAGAGCGAAGCACGGGAGTCTCACCTCGAGCCGCCGAGGCCACCTCAGCCGCTATCGGCCATCGCCCACGCGCGGACCTCGTTGCGCTTGACCTTGAGCGTGTGCGTCTGGGGGAAATTCTCCTCTGGCCAGAGTCGCCACGCGTCGACGCGCTGGTGGATCCCCAGCTGGCGGTTGGCGGCCTTGACCGCGGCATCCACGCGAGCCCGCTCGGTGTCGTACGCCGACGTCGCGGGCGGTCCCTCCCCGCCGGCGCCAAGCAGACCCGGAGCGAGAACGATCGCCTCGATCCGACCTGGAAGTGTTTCGAGGACGACGGTGTCTTTGAGCCCTGCGATGCGTAGCGCGTTCTCGATGTCCTCCGGATAGACCTTGAGCCCGTTGGGCAGCGCGATCATGTCCTTGATCCGGCCCGAAAGGATCAACCGTCCGGCCTCGTCGAGATGACCGATGTCGCCGGTCCTGAACCAGCCATCTTCGGTGTAGGCGGCTGCCGTCCGCTCCGGGTCCTCCCAGTAGCCCTTGAACAGGGTTGGGCCACGGAATTGCACTTCTCCATCGTCGGCCAGACGCATCTGGATCCCTTGCGGCGGGCGCCCGACTGTCCCGAGGCCGTGGTCGTCGAGGGTCGTGCATGCCCCGGTGCCGGTCTCCGTGGACCCGTAGCCCTGGATGACGATCACCCCCAGGTCCTCCCAGGCCCCCTGGATGGCCGGCGGCAGGAACGATCCGGCGGACACGAAGAGTCGGAACTGGCCGCCAAGGCGAGCATGCACCGAGCCGAATAGGAGGCGGCGGAGCCCGATGGGAAGCCGGCGGGAGAGGGGACGCATGGCATTGAAGAGGCGTCCTCGGCCCGCCTTCTCGACCTCGCGCTCGATCGCGCGCCAGAACAGGTCGAGAACCTGCGGCGCGACGACCATCGTCGTGACCCGGTGCTCCCGGAACGTCTCGAAGATGACCCGCGGGTTTCGGCTGCCGACGTAGACCGTGTCGGCGCCGACGTCAAGGCCGTAGTACAGGCCCACGGACTGCTCCAGGAGGTGCGACAGCGGCATGAGCGAGACGATCCGGTGCTGGAGCGGCGGGATGATCCGATGGAACGAGGCGATCGACGCCAGCAGGTTGTCGTGGGCCATCATCGCGCCCTTCGGGATCCCGGTCGTGCCCGAGGTGAAGATCAGCTGGAATACTTCGTCGGGCCGAGGGCGCTCCCAGGCATCGACCTGCGCTTCCCAGTCGCTCGGTAGGCCGTCGACCGGATCCGCCGCGAGGGCCTCCACCGTTGCTGACGCCAGATGCTCCATCCCCATGTCGCGCGGCGCAGGTGCGTCCCGTCCAGTCCCGACGATCAACATGCGGGCGCCCGACTTGGCGGCGATGCCCTGGATCGCCCCGGCTGACATGCGGAGGTCCAGCGGCACGAAGATCAGCCGCGCGCGCATCGCGCCGAAGTAGACGGCCGCGAGGCTCGGCGTTGATGGCGCCCAGGTCAGGACCCGGTCGCCCGGCTGCAGGCCGAAGGCCCGGAGCCGCCAGGCCGCGGCGCGGCTACGGCGTTCGAGCTCGCGGTAGGTCCAGTGCGTGGTCGTCCCGTCGTCGAGGCGGATCCCAAGGGCCGAGCGATCACCGTAGCGTGCTGCCGCCTCGCCGAGGATGTCGAGCAGCGTGTCCATCGCGGGACGATTATCGCGCCGCGATGTCCGCCGAGTCCAGAGCCATGGGGTACGCGATCGGTCTACGGGATGAGCACGAGGGCGACGCTTACGCCGGCGACGATATCCCCGCGACCGATCCCCGGCAGGCTGCTCGACGGGCGGCGCCCCTCGCTACGTGGGATCACCCATCGTCTCTGCCATCGCGGCGGCCGCCCAGGGGTTGGCAAGCGCGGCCATCGTGGCCTCGGCGCGACCCAGCCAGAATCCAGCGATGTGCCCCAGGACGGGCTCGGTCGCCTCGTGACGGGCGATCCAGGCGGTCGCCTCGGTCGATAACCAGGCGAGGGTCGCCGGCGCGTCCTGCTGGAACAGCGCCCGGAGCGCGTAGGCACGTTCGCCCATCCGGAACGCGAGACCCAGCTCGCGCGCTGCGCTCGCCACGTCGCCCCGGACGATGACCATCCCACTCCGGACCGGCGCGAGGATCGCCGCTACCCACTCGTCGGCGGACGCATCCGGCTCCGGGAGCGCCGGTGCGGAGCGGAGGTGGAGCGGCAACCGCTCCGGAGTTGGAAGCTCCGCAGCTTCATCGAGAAGGGCGCGCTCGAGCAGGCCGGCCCAGGCGCGGTGATAAGGACCGGCGATCTCGCGCAGCTTGGCGAGATACGGGGTGGTCCAGCTCAGCAGGTGCTCCCACAGGAGTGCCCGTCGGGCCTCGCGCC
>JANPDO010000343.1:0-2145 GCA_031431535.1 Chloroflexota bacterium | reverse complement strand
GGAACGCGCTCGGCGGGTGAGCGACGGCTCGGCGAGGAACGCGCTCGGCGGGTGAGCGACGGCTCGGCGAGGAACGCGCTCGGCGGGTGAGCGACGGCTCGGCGAGGAACGCGCTCGGCGGGTGAGCGACGGCTCGGCGAGGAACGCGCTCGGCGGGTGCTGCTCGGATGCACGCGGCACTCGGCCGGTGGGGCACGGCAGGTCGGTCATCAGCTCCCGTATGGAACGCCCGTCGTTGCCCGCACCGCGGACGGGTCGGCGACGCCAAGCAAACCACCGACCGGGTTGGTCGTGAAGCCTGCACCCGTGAAGAGTCGCCGGGCGATGGTGCTGCGGATGGCCACCTCCAGCGGCTCGATCGGGTCACGTTCCGCGACAGTGACCAGCCCCTGGTAGTCGACGTCGCGCGGCCTCGTCGCATCCAGGCGCGCGGCGAGCAGCCTCGTCGCCAGGCCCTGGCGCCGCCACGCGGGCGCGATGCCAAGTGCCAGGAGGTCGCTCCGAGTCGCATGATCAGCATGGCGGGTGATCGCGAGCCCGACGACCGTCGTCCCGTCGAGCGCCGCGGAAATCCCGGCGCCGTCGCGCAGCGCAGCGAGGACGAGCGCATGCGCCGAGGCCGGCTCAAATGGCGCGATGACCCCGGCGGCTACTATCAGCCGCGCCCAGGTGTCGGGTTCCACCGACGCCACGATGGCCGGCGCCCCGACGCCCGGCGTGGCCGCGTGCCGCATCGACGAGACACCATCAGCCATCGGATCCCACCAGCCCCGATCTCGCCCCTCGCGAAGCAACCGTGGAACCACGAGTTGTCGCACAAGCGCCGTGGTCGATCTTGAACGCGCTTCGACCGCGGCCTGGGTCGCATCGAGCGCCAGTCCGGCGTTCGGGGCGTCCTCGAAGGTCGGAGGCAACGGCGCCTGGCCGTAGCGCGCCGCCTCTCCCTCCCATCGGTCGCGCCAGGCCGCCGGCGTAGCGTCGGGCACCGGTCGATGCGCCCCTGCCAGCCAGACGAGGCTCCAGGCACGGGGCACCACCCGATACGCGTCATAGCCGCCGCCACCGGTTGCCAGCCAGCGCCCGCCCGCGTACCGGTGCGCAACCGCGTCCACCAGTCGTGCCGCCTCGCCCATCGCGGTCGTCGTCACCCGCAGGTGCGCCAGCGGGTCCCAGGCATGCGAATCGCAGCCGTGCTGCGAGACGATCAGGTCCGGCCCGAACGCGGCGGCCAGCTCAGGGAGAAGCGCCCGCACGGCCTCCAGCCACGGACCCTCGCCGCAGCCCGGCTCCAGCGGGACGTTGACCGACGTCCCGGCCGCCACACCCTCGCCCAGCTCCCCCACCGCACCCGTCCCCGGGAACAGCGCTCGACCGGATTCATGGAAGGAGAGCGTCAGGACGCCAGGGTCGTCCCGGTGAATCGCCTGGACCCCGTCGCCATGGTGGACATCGAGATCCACGTAGAGCACTCGCAGCCCATCGCGCCGGGCGCGCGCAATCGCGATCGCCGGGTCGTTGTAGATGCAGAAGCCCGCGGCGCGGACGGGCATGGCGTGATGCAGTCCGCCGCCGGGATGGAAGGCATGCTCAACGTCGCCGCGCAGGATCGCCTCCATGGCCCGGAGCGACCCATCGGCGACCGCCGCGGCCGCCTGGTGCATCCCGGCAAACGGCGGGTCATCGCCACCGCCGCCGATCCCCGCCTCGCCCCCCGCCCCGAACGGAGCGGCCGAGAAACGCTTGACGGTGTCGAGGTAGCGCTGCGTGTGGCAGAGCCGCAGATCGGCGTCCGAGGCCGGTTCAGGCGCGAGACCGGGCTCCGCGCCGACCTCGCGCAGAAGATCGATGCCCGGACCGAACCGGCGTGGCGTAAGCGGGTGCCCGGGGCCGAAGTCGTAGGTTCTGGAACGAGGACCGTAGACCAGCAGCATGCGTGGCACGATACCGGGATGGAGCGCGTCTACACCACTCCCCTCCTCGACAAGCTCGGGATGCGCCCGGGCATGCGCGTCGCGCTGATCGAGATCGAGGACGCCGAGATCCGGCCCCTGATCACCGCACGAACCTCGGACCTGACCGAAGGCTGGCCGGCACCGGAGACCGACATGGTGCTGCTCGGCGCCGATTCGACCGATGCCCTTGCGC
>JANPDO010000342.1:0-9569 GCA_031431535.1 Chloroflexota bacterium | reverse complement strand
CGGTGGAGGCGTCCGCGTCACACACGGACCGGGCCGCGAAGCGATCAACCTGCCGGGTCGCAGCTCGCCGTTCGACGCCCTGCCCTGGTCGGTCTATCTGCCCGCCGGCATACCGGGCACGGTCGTCGGCCGGCCGGATGGCACGGGACCAGGCGGCCGCGCGATCGTCGCGATCGCCGAAGCGCCACGGTCCGGGTTCGAGCGGGGCGCCGGAGCGCCGTTCGTCATCGAGCCGGGCGACGTCAGGGTGGAGGTCCGCGGTGCCGGCAACGCGACCCGCCAGATCAATGTGATCGTCGGCCCCGACTCGCCAGCCGACAGACTCGAGGTCGTCGAGGTCCTGACGCCGTCTGGCAACTGGTCGTCCTGGCCGCCCCACAAGCACGATCGCGACGCCATGCCCGCTGAAGCCGTGCTTGAGGAGATCTATTACTACCGGTTTCGCCGACCAGGGGCATGGGGACTCCAGCGCGTGTATCGGGGTGATCGGTCGCGCGACTGCCTCCTGGAGGTCCGTGACGGCGACTGCGTGCTCGTCACCGACGGCTACCACCCCTTCGTGGCCGCCCACGGCGACGATGCCTATTACCTCAACGCGCTGGCCGGAGATCGGCGAACGATGGCCGCCTCGTTCGACCCCGACCTCGACTGGGTCCGCGAGACGTGGCCGGCGATGGGACCCGATCCGCGGGTCCCGTTGGTCGGCCGCTGACGGTCCGCCGCCCCGGTGACGACGCGCGGCCTCGAACTCGGCATGTACACCGATTCAGTCAAGGATCACCCCTTTGAATCCGCCCTGGATCTGGCCGCTCGCATCGGTGCGACCGGGATCGAGATCGCCACGGGCGGTCAATCGTCGGCGCCCCACCTGCGGATCGAGGAACTGCTCTCCGATCGGGGCGCGCGCGCATCGTTCGCTTCGGCGTTCGCCAGTCGGGGACTGCGCATCGCGGCCCTCAACTGCTCGGCATGGCCGCTCCACCCGGTCCACGGCAACCGGCACGTCGAAATCATCCGCTCGACGATCCGTCTGGCCGGCGAACTTGGCGTACGCAAGATCGTGACAATGTCGGGCAACCCGGGTGACGGGAGGGGTTCGACGGCGGTCAACTTCACGTGGTACCCGTGGCCGACCGAGTCGATGGCCTTGCTGGACCGTCAATGGGCGGCGGCGATCGAGCTCTGGAGGGACCTCGCCGCCTTCGCGCTCGCTCACGGCGTCGAACGACTGGCATTCGAGCTGCATCCGCTGCACCTCGTCTACAACGTCCCGACCCTGTTCAGGCTGCGCGAGGCAGTCGGTCCGATCATCGGTGCGAACGTGGATCCGTCACACCTGTTCTGGCAGGGGATGGACCCGCTTGCCGTGATCGGCGCACTGGGGCCGGCCGTCTATCACGTCCACCTCAAGGACACGCAGCTCGTGGCGGACCAGGTCGCCATCGCCGGGGTCCTCGACCAGCGCCCGTTTGACGTTCCCACGGAGCGGGCGTGGGTGTTCCGGACCGTCGGCAGCGTCCACGGGCCCGAGTTCTGGTCGGCGTTCATCGCCGCTCTGGAGCGCGTGGGCTATGACGACGTGCTGGCGATCGAGAACGAGGACGCCAGCCTGCCCGCGCAGGAAGGAGTCGAGCAGGCGGCTGCGTTCATGCGTCCACTGCTGGCGGATCGAGGCGTCGGGGCCTGATCGGCGCGGGCGAGCTTGAACGACGTGGCTCGGGTCCCTACTGCGCCGATAGCAGTTCGCGAGGCAATCGCAGGAATCCCGCCGTCGCAGGTGCGACAAGGTCGTTCGCTCATACCGAGACCATGGCCGGCAGCACCACCGGCGTCCGGTTCCCGCTCGCGGCGGCGGCGTACAGCGCATCGATCACGGCGTTGGCCACGACGCCATCGACGAAGTCCGCATGGGCTCGACGACCCTCGGCGATCGCGCTGAGGAACTCGGCCCACATCGAACATTCCTGCCCGAGCCAACCGATCGACGTCCCATCGACGCCGCCGATCAGGAGCTCCGCCGCGCCGGGATGGGTCGGATTGACCAGGACACGGCGGTACCCGAACGTGGAGGGTTCGCCTGGCAGGCAGATCCTGAACTCGTCGGGCCGTTCGAGGTCCCAGTCCGCCGAACCACGCGAACCGAAGATCTCGACCTGCAGGGAGACGCGCTTGCCGATCGCCACGCGGCTGGTCTCAAGCACACCGTACGCGCCGCCCGCAAACGTCACGAGGGCGGCGACTGCGTCTTCAACATCAACCCGGCCCACAGCGCCTGTTGCCGCCGGCGCACCACCGGTCCCGCGATTGCCGATGGCGTCGCCGCTCGGCAGCGGGCGCTCCGCGATGAACGTCGATGCAATGGCCTGGACCGAGTCGATCTCGCCCACCAGGTAGCGCGCGCAGTCGACGAGGTGGTAGCCCGTATCGATCGCGATGCCGCCACCGGCGAGCGACTTCCGAAAGCGCCACAACAGCGGGACGTCCGGATCGGCGGCATAGTCGAGCATGAACGAGGCGCGCATGCTCCGGATCTCGCCGAGGTCGCCGTGCTCGATGCGCTCGCGGATGGCGCGCAGGGCGGGCGTCCAGCGGTAGCCCGCACCGAGCCCATGGAACACGCCGGCCGCGCGACAGGCCACCAGCATCTCCGCGGCGACCTGTGCCGACTCGGCGAGGGGCTTCTCGCAGACCACGTGCTTGCCGGCGGCCGCGGCAGCCATGACGACCTCCCGATTGAGGATCGGCGGGAGGCACGCGACGACGAGATCGATGTCGTCGGCCGCGACGACGCGACGCCAGTCCTCCTCCACCCGCTCAACCCTGAAGCGCTCGGCAAGGTCGGTCGCGAGGGCGCGGTTCACGTCGGCGACAGCCACGAGGCGCGCTCGCAGGGCGAGCCGCGGATACAGCGATCCGAGGATGGACAGGGCCGCGCCGTGCGCGCGAGCCATGACACCCGCGCCGACGATCGCGATCCGGAGTTCGGGTGAACGGGCCCCGACAGTCACCTGTCGTCCTGCGGATCCGTGCTCAGCTCGTCGATGCGGATCCGGCGTCCCTCCCGAGCTGAGGCGAGGATGGCGTCGCACAGGACGGCGGCGTGGTAGCCATCCTCGAACGTGGCCTGCTCCGCGGGCACCGGCCGACCCTCGATGACGGCCGCCAGGAAGTCGCGCCACTCATGCACGAAGCTGTGCTCCCAGCCGATCGTATGGCCGGGCGGCCACCAGAGGCCCATGAACGGATGGTCCGGCTGGCTCACGAGCACGTCGCGGAAGCCGCCGGTCCGGTCGGCCTCGTCCGCACTGTAGAAGACATGCAGCCGATTGAGATCCTCCATGTCCCACCACAGCGAGCCCAGCGTGCCGTTGAACTCGACGACCTGGCGTCCCTTCCAGCCCCACGCGACGCGCGACACCTCGAGCGACGCGATCCCGCCGCCGCGCAGATCGACCGCGGCGACGTAGGCGTCCTCGACGTCCGGCCCGAACGAGGTCAGCTTCGCCGTCGTCGCCTGGACCGCCTCTGCCTCGCACCCGAGGTAGCGCAGGAAGTCGACGATGTGGGCATAGTCGGTCACCGCCCGCGAGCCATTGTGCGGGCGCGACGGCGTGGTGCCAGCGGCGTGATCCTGGAGGTAGACCGCGCGGACCTGGACTGCGTCGCCGAGCTTGCCGGCCTCGATGAGCTCGCGGGCCAGCCGCATCGCGGGCACATACCGGTACTGGAAGCCACAGACCGCAGGCACGCCGGCGCGTGCGGCTGCGTCCATGAGCCGCCGGGCCTCGAACCGGTCCGCGCCGAGGGGCTTCTCGCACAGGACCGGCTTGCCTAGCGCCAGCGCAGCCTCGGTGGCCTCCACGTGCGCCGAGGCGCCCATGAGGTTCGCCACGATGTGGACGTCGGGATCGTTGACGACGTCGGCCCAATCGGTCCTGAACCGGTCGATCCCGAGGTCGCGTGCCATGGCCTCACCTCGACCGCGATCGCGCGCCGACAGCGCGACGACCTCAACCGGTCTGGCGAGCGGCGCCAGGTGGTCCAGAGTCCGGATCGCGTGGGCATGCGCTCGCGTGATCCACCCGGCGCCGAGGACGCCGACGCCGAGACGATCAGTCATGCGTGGTCAACAGCGATCGGCCGCCCCTCGCGCATCGATCGTTCCGCAGCCAGGGCGATCCGCAGCGCGGCGAGGCTGTCCGCCCCGGTGATCTGAACGGGCGTGTCGTTGGCGATCGCCTGCGCGAACGCGCGCATCTCGGCGGCGTACGCGCGCTCGAACCGCAGCGCCCCGGCCCCCCAGCCGGCCCCGCCGGGAGTCGCGGCCGCGCCCGACGCCGACCCAACTCGCGGGACCACCGGCCGGGTGCCGATGGCGATCGTGCCGCGCTCACCGACGATTTCTGTCCGAACGTCCTCGGCCAGGGCGCTGCGGGCAAGCTCGACCGAGCCGATCGCACCGCTCGCGAATCGGAGATTCACCACGGCGCTATCGACGTCGCCCGCCGCCGCCAGCTCCGGGTAGGCGAGCGTAGATCCCCAGGCGTGGACCTCGATCACCTCGTCTGCCATCAACCAGCGGGCGAGATCGTACTCGTGGATGCCCATGTCCACGTGGATCCCCCCGCTCACAGCCGGGTCCGCCTGGTCGACTGGAGGGGGCCCAGGGTCGAACTGGAGGCTCTTGAACATGATGGGACGGCCGATCCGGCCGGCGACCAGTCGGGCACGCCCGCGCCGGTAGGCCGGGTCGAACCGGCGCATCAGGCCGACCTGGAGGCGTACGCCGGCGCTGGCGGCCACGACCATCGCGGCCTCGGTATCGGCGACGGTCAGCGCCAGTGGCTTCTCGCAGAACAGATCGCGGCCGGCGGCGGCAACCTCGCGCACCACCTCGAGGTGATGGCGCGACGAGACGGCGATGACGACACCGTCCAGACCTGGCAGCTTCGCGAGCTCGGCGGCTGAGCCGACGACGGCGTCGACCCCGAGGTCGCCGGCCAGCCGCCGCGCCGCAGCGACATCGATGTCGGCGATGCCCACCAGCCTCGCCTCGGGCACCTCCCGCGCGATCGCGCGGGCGAGGATGGAGCCCATCCGCCCGATACCGACCACCCCGAGCCCGATCGTCGCGGCGGTCACGCCCTGGATTCCGAAACGATCTGGGCCGACCCGGAGGACGCTGCACGTTCGGCCGCCTCGAGCACTGCCAGGACCGCCAGCGAATCGGTCGGATCGACCGGCACCGGGCCGTCGCCTCGAATGGCATCACGCATCAGCTCGTAGAACGTGCGATACCGGCCGGGTTCCGTCGGGACGCGGCTGACAGACCCGTCCATTCCGTACAACCGGCCGAAGCGTTCCGGCGGCTCCTCTCCGAAGCCTGGTTCGCTCGGGCGCATCCCGCCCACCAGCTGGGCCTCCTGGACGTCAAGGTCCTCCTTGACGTACTCCCCGGCCAGGCCTCGGACGCGGAGGCGGGGGCCCTCGCGCAAGGCGATCAGCGATGTCCACAGTCGCGATCGGACGCCACTCGCGTGGTCGATCGCGATGAAGACGGAATCGTCCACCTGGGTCCCGGGCCGACGACGATCGACCTGGGCCCACACGCGCCGCGCCGGCCCGAACAGGATCAGGCTCTGGTCGACGAGGTGGGAGCCAAGGTCACGCAGCGGCCCACCGGCCTCCAGCGCCGATTCGCGCCATTCGGGGCCGACCGGACTCGACCGCTCGAACCGCGCTTCGAGGCTGTCGATCGATCCCAGCGCGTCCTCGGCGACCAGCTGGCGGAGCGTCATGAAGTCGCCGTCCCAGCGCCGGTTCTGGAAGACGGACAGCAGGCGACCCGCCGCCGTGGCCGCGCCGATCAGGCGATCAGCCTCGGCGATATCCATCGCGATCGGCTTGTCGACGACGACGTGCCGGCCGGCTGCGAACGCCTGGCATGCGATCGGAACATGCGAGCGGTTGGGCGTCGCCACAACCACGAGGTCGATGTCAGAGTGGTCGAGTAATTCCTCGACGCCTCCTACGACCTCCGCGGCGGGGTGCTCCGCGGCAGCCCGAGCCGCGCGTCCGGGATCCGATGTGGCGACGACCGCCAGATGGAGCCCGTCGACCGCGTCGATGAATGGCGCATGGAACGAACGCCCCGCGAGGCCGTAGCCCACAAGCCCTACACGGATCCCACCCTGCAGCGTCACGGTCAACCGCCCAGGTACTTGGCGGCCACCTCGGCGAACTGAGCCGCGCGGGCACGTGCGACATCGGCGTCGTCACGCATGCGCAGACCGAACGGTGCCAGGTTCGCATCCGAGACGCCGATGCCGAAGCTGATCGAGCGCTCCAGCAATGCGTCCGTACGCGGCAGCATGCCCTGCCGATAGTCGACCTCCTGGTCATTGGTACAACGGCAGTCGAACGGGCAGCCCCTGCCGGTCACGGTGCGCTTCTCGAGCACATGCTCCATGTGCGTGTAGACGTGCCAGCCCGATTCGGAGAGCGTGATCGAGCCGATCTCGGCCGCGATGTCGTGGGCGATCTCGGCCGTCGGGAGGATGACCACGCAGTGCGTCGCCACGTCGCCGTCGGGGTCGGTCAGTTCGCGGAACGCAAGACCGGGCAGCGCCGACAGGGCGGACTTGACGATCGCCTTGTTGGCTCGCAGATGGGTTCGGATCATGTCCAGCCTGCGGAGCTGTGCCAGCAGGACCGCGCCGGAGAGTTCCGTCATCCGAAAGTTCATGCCAAGGAACGGGCGCGTCGCGTACTTCGAACCGAGGCGGTCCGGCGCATGGCCCTGATCGTGCATCGCGAAGCACCGGCCATAGAGGTCCTCGTCGTCGGTCACGATCATGCCGCCGTCGCCGCAGGTGATCGTCTTGTACTCGTTGAAGCTGAATGCCCCGATCATCCCGATGCCACCGACTCCGCGCCCACCGTACGATGCCCCGAAGGCCTGCGCGCAGTCCTCGACCAGGGGGATCCCGTGCTTGTCGGCGACCGCCTTCAACTCGTTCAGCCGTGCTGGGGCGCCGAGCATGTGAACGACGACGATCGCCCTCGTCCTCGGGGTGATCCTGGCCTCCACATCGACCGGGTCCAGGTTGAACGTCCGGTCGATCTCGGCGAATACCGGGACGGCGCGGGCGTAAACCACGGCCGAGATTGTGGCCACGAACGTGAACCCGGGCACGATGACCTCATCGCCGGGTCCAACGCCGAGACCCAGCAGCGCGAGCCACAAGCCACCCGACCCACCGGCGCTGAGCCCGAGACCGTATCGGACGCCTGCGAGTGCGGCGATCTCCTGCTCCACGCGGCGACATTTCGCACCAAAGGCAGGGTCGTCCGACGGCCCGTACCGGCTGAGGTACCGACTCGTCAATACCTCGAGGACTTCCGCGATCTCGTCGTCGCCGATCAGCTCCACACCAGGCCCGGGCATGCGCGCCTCCTCTCTGTGCAAGCGATTGCATAGCACCGTACCAGTCCGATATCATGACCGTCAACCCAGCCGTCGCCGACGCGCCACCGGGCCGTGCGACGCATGAGATCTGAGCTGAGGAGATCGTGTGACCGACCTGCTCGAACGCGTCGCAGGGGCGCCGATCACCTGGGGCGTCGACGAATCACCTGGCTGGGGCCACCTCATGGGCCGGGATCGAGTCCTGGCCGAGATGTCGGCATCCGGCCTCGCGGCGACGGAGCTCGGTCCCGACGGCTACCTGCCGTCGGATCCGGGCGAACTGCGCGACTACCTGGCCCGTTATGACATGAGCATCGTCGGCGGCTTCGTGCCGGCGCTGTTGTACCGCCCGGACCGATTGGACGCCGAGCTCGAATATGTGGTCCGTGCATCCCGCCAGCTCGCAGCCACCGGGTCGAACGTGCTCGTGCTCGGGCCCTCTTCCCACCACGATGGGTACGACACACGCATCGACATGGACGACGACGAGTGGGCGGTCTTCCTGGCCAACCTCAGACGTGTCGAGGAGATCGCGGACGACGCCGGGCTCAAGACGGCCCTCCATCCACATTGGGCCATGGCGATCGAGGACGGCAGCGACGTCGAGCGTTTGCTCGACGCGTCCGACGTAGGGCTGTGCATCGACACCGGCCACCTGTACCTTGCCGGGACCGACCCGGTCGATGTGGCCCGGATGGCGACCGGCCGGGTGTTGCACGTCCACCTCAAGGATGTCGATCGCGCCCTGGCCGAGCGCGTGCGCAACGGCGAGGTACTCTTCAGGCAGGCGGTGATCGACGGGCTGTTTACCCCCCTTGGCGCGGGCGGGGTGGATATCGGGGGCGTGATCCGGACCCTCGAGAGTGACGGCTTCCGCGGCTGGTACGTACTCGAACACGACGTCGTGCTGGGCGCCGAGCCGGCAGCGGGCGCCGGCCCGCTGGTGGATGCGGTCGAGAGCGTCGCGTTCCTGCGCCGGCTGGCCGCGACCCTCTGAGCGCCCGCTGGTCGTGAACAGGCAGCAGGTCGAGTGCGTGGTCCCGGCGCAAGCTGCGCTCGGGGAGTGCCCATTGTGGAGTGATCTCGAGGCGTGCCTCTACTGGGTCGACATCGATGGTCGTGCCATTCACCGCTACGACCCAACGACGGGCGTCGATGAGCAACGATCCGTCCCGGGGCGCCCAGGGTCGATCGCCTTGACGGCGGGAGCCGGCAGCCTCCTCGTCGCAATCGAGCATGCCCTCGGGTTCTTCGACTGGAAATCCGGGTCATACCATCAGTGGATCGGCCTCGAGCCTCCGGGCACGGAGAACCGGCTCAACGATGGGCACTGCGATCGGGCCGGGCGGTTCTGGGTGGGGAGCATGTTCGATCCGGCGTCCGCAGGCCGGTTCACAGGGTTGCTCCACCGAGTGGATCCCGACGGGACGGTGGCGACCATACGATCCGGTGTCGGCGTCGCCAATGGGCTTGCGTTCTCGCCCGACGGCTCGACCATGTACTTCGCGGATACGCTGCGCGATACGGTGTGGGCGTTCGATTACGACGTGACCACTGGCGACGCCGTCAACGAACGCGTCTTCCTCGACTTTGACGGACTCCCGGGTCGACCCGATGGGGCATGCATCGACGAGGACGGCTGTTACTGGATCGCGTGCGCCTACGGCTGGGCCGTGCTGCGCGTCACGCCCAAGGGCACCGTCGACCGCCGGATCGACCTCCCGGTCGAGATCCCGACCATGCCCGCGTTCGGCGGCCCGGACATGTCCACCCTGTTCATCACCTCGATCGGCGAGCGGGCCTCGCGGCCGAGCGCGCCAGGCCAGCGCGATGCGGGCGGCCTCTTTGCGATCGAGACCGGCGTGCGTGGCCTGGTCGAGCCGCGATTCGGCGCCACCGCATGACTCAGAGGGCCCGCGGATGACGTCGATCGAGCTGCCGCGGGTGTGGTTCGAGCGCGTGATCCCGCCGGGGCTCGCGGGAGAGGTCGGCGCCGTCGCGACCGCGCTCGGTCCATCGACGGCCGACGATCCGTACGCGGGCCTGGCGCCCCCCCGGGCCGCGGTCGCCACGCACCAGCGCGACGACGCGGGGGTGATTG
>JANPDO010000341.1:0-2916 GCA_031431535.1 Chloroflexota bacterium | reverse complement strand
GGGCGGTGAGCATCAGGACATAGGCGTCCGTGAACGTGCGCAGCTGCCGGCACACCTCGATCCCGTCCAGCCCCGGCAGCATGACGTCGAGGACGATGATGTCGAAACGATCCTGCCGAGAACACGCGATGGCTTCCGGCCCATCCGAGGCGGTCGCGACCTCGTATCCCTCCCGCTCCAGATATCCGCGCAGCAGGTCACGAATCGGCTGCTCGTCGTCAACGACGAGGATTCGCGGCTGAACGGTGAGCTTCATGGGCTGCGACTCTCGGTACGGATCGCGTCGCCGTCAAGGGCCGATCGTACCGGGGCCAAGCCTGCCTTCGCCTGTCATCCAGTCAGGCCTGTAGCCGAATTCCCGCTGCCCCGGCGGCGAGGGCGGGTCCGTCGGCGTGGGCGGGTCCGGCGAGTTTGCGCCAGGCGCTCGTTACGGCCGTCGGGCAGCCGTCCTGGTCCCAATCGCGCGCCTGGCGCCAGAGCCCGACCGATGGCGTCCGTTCGAGGCCCGATTCCACCCGGATCCGGTCCCCACGACCGGTCCGGCCGCCCGTTCAAGCGCCTGGCGCAAATGCCGTCGTCAAGGCCGTCGTCAAGGCCGTCGCCAAGGCCTGGCGTCAGACCCCCGGCCTCGCCGGACCGGCAGTCCTGGCTGCGGGCCAGCCCAACCCCGTTGCTGACGATCACGGCCAGTGCCCAACATGGGCATGGGCTACAGGCACTCAGTCGTGGTTGTGGAAACCCGCACCGCGTCGGGCCGCTGCCCGAGCCCGGTTGCGCCCATGTATCTCCGCGGCCTACTATCGGCACACCGCTGCAGTCCTCGTACGGGGCCCGTTCACGTCCGCTTCGGCGGCTGAATGCAAGGGCCCGCGATGGACGGCCGGGACGGTAGGAGGTCGCGATGGCGACGGTGACATTCGAGAACGTCTCCAAGAGTTACGGGGACGTTCAGGCAGTCAAGGATCTCAACCTGGAGATCGGTGACGGCGAGTTCATGGTCCTGGTCGGACCATCGGGCTGCGGCAAGACGACCAGCCTGCGGATGATCGCCGGGCTGGAGGAGATCAGCGGCGGGACGCTGCGGATCGGTGACAAGGTCGTCAATGACGTTCCGCCCAAGGATCGCGACATCGCGATGGTCTTCCAGAGCTACGCGCTCTACCCGCACATGTCGGTCCGCGAGAACCTCGCCTTCGGGCTCAAGCTGCGCAAGGTTCCCAAGGCGGAGATCGAACGCCGGGTCAACGAGACCGCGGAGACGATCCAGTTGGGCAAGCTGCTCGACCGAAAGCCCAAGGAGTTGTCCGGCGGCCAGCGCCAGCGCGTCGCGCTGGGACGGGCGATCGTCCGCGAGCCGGCGGTCTTCCTGATGGACGAGCCCCTGTCCAACCTCGATGCCAAACTGCGCGTCCAGACGCGCGCCGAGATCGCCCGACTCCACCAGCGGCTCACGACGACCATCGTCTACGTCACGCACGACCAGGTGGAGGCGATGACCATGGGTGACCGCATTGCGGTCATGAACGATGGTGTCCTGCAGCAGGTCGGCACGCCGCAGGCGCTGTACGACACGCCGATCAATCATTTTGTCGCCGGGTTCATCGGCAGCCCGTCCATGAATTTCACAGAGGTCCGCATGGACGGCTCGGGCGACGGCGCCCGGTTGGTCGGCGCCGCCGACTGGTCCATCCCGCTGCCAGCGCGCTACCGCGAGGCGGCGGCGCCGAGGGCCGGTCGGACGCTGGTCGCGGGCTTCCGTCCGGAGCACCTGGACATCGGCGAGGCGACGGCGAACGCCGGTTCCTTCCAGGCTCGTGCGGATGTCGTCGAGTACCTCGGCAACGAGGAACTGCTCCACGTCAAGGCGGCGGGCCAGGATGTCGTGGCGATCGTGGACTCGGCCCATCGCGTGCGACCGGGCGACATCGTTAACCTGGTCCTGCCACTCGACAAACTCCATTTGTTCGATGGGGAGTCCGGCCTGACGCTCGCCCCGGACGCTGTGACTGCCGCTTGAGCGATGCCTCGGCCCCGGAGGATCCCTCCGGGGCCGATCTCTTCGAGCGGGTCGTCGACTCGCGCGTCCTCCATCGCGGCCGATACCTGACATTCCGCATCGACACCATTGAACGCGCCGACGGGTCGCGCGGCACGCGCGAGATCGCCGGTCACCCGGGCGCCGTCGCGATCCTCGCGATCGACGACCAGGATCACGTGCTCCTGGTCCGCCAGTACCGAAGTGCCGTGGGCGCGGTCTTGCTCGAGATCCCGGCCGGCACGCTCGACACCGTCGCGGACGGCGGCGTCGAGGACCCGGGCCTCGCCGCGCGGCGCGAGCTCGAGGAGGAGACCGGGATGCGGGCCGCGTCCTGGCGCAAGGTCGCGCAGTTTTACACCGCGCCCGGCTTCACCTCGGAACTGATGCACCTGTATCTCGCGACGGGCCTCGCCGCCGCGGCGGCGGCCGAACGTCTTGGGCCCGATGAGGATGAGCATCTCCTCCTCGTCCGGATGTCCGTGGATGCGGCCGTGGCGGCCGCCGAGCGAGGCGAGTTCCTGGACGCCAAGTCGCTCGTCGCGCTGTTGTGGCTCGGCCGCGAGCGGGCCGACCGATAGCCCAACCAACGCTCCCAGGTGAAGATGCGACAGGCGGCGCCCGCTCAAGCCGTCCCGCGCCCTCGGGTCCTGCCAGTACCGGATTCTGGATGAACCCCCCGTGGTCCTGCCAGAAATCGACAAGAAGTGTCGAATCTGTAAGCGGACCACGTTCATTCGTGCGGAAATCGGTACTACGGGTACCGGGTGGGCCAACTCCTCGACGCGTCGCGGCCGCGAGCGCATCAGCCGCGCGTCCTACCCCTCCCGGTAGACCGCCAGGTCAACGGGCCGCAACCGCGGCGAATCGGTCAAACCGGG
>JANPDO010000340.1:0-4005 GCA_031431535.1 Chloroflexota bacterium | reverse complement strand
CGTCGTGGAACTGAGTGGCCCAACAGCCCTCGATACCGCCGCCATTGGACAGCCAGCCTGATCGAGCTGCTGCCGGCGGGTATGACGGTCGTCGCCCTGGGTCTGGTCTCGGCACTGACCTGGGGGGCGGGTGACTTTTCTGGCGGCCTGCTCGGCCGCCGCGCTCCGGTGCTTTCGGTTGTGATGGTGTCGCAACTGGTCGGGACGGCCGTTGCCCTGGTCCTTGGTGTCGGCAGCGGCGAGAGGGTGCCGCCCGCGCCAGACGTCGCCTGGAGTATCGCCGCGGGCGTCTTCGGCTGTATCGGCATCGTCGGGCTCTATCGCGGCCTGGCGACCGGTCGGATGGGCGTGGTGGCACCCGTCACGGGGGTCCTCGCGGCGGTCATACCGGTCGCGTTCGGCATCGTATTCGAGGGCGTCCCGAGATCGATCACCGTCTTCGGCATCGCTCTCGCCATCGTCGCCGTGGTGGTCGTGTCACGCATCGATGACGGCCGCGAGGGTCCATCGGGTCTGGGCCTTGCCCTCGTTGCGGGTCTCGCGCTGGGTGGATTCAGCGTGGCGATCAGCCAGATTGGCGAGGGCCACGCCTTTGGACCGCTGACCATCATCCGGGCGACTGAGGCTGCGCTCATCGGCACCGTCTTGTTGATCGGCCGTCAACCCTGGCGAGCGGACCGGCGGCTAATACCGGCGATGGCCGGCGTCGGCGTGCTCGACATGGCGGGCAATGCCGCGTTCATCCTGGCGGTCCAGGCTGGCTCGCTGGCCATTGCCGCGACTCTCTCTTCGCTCTATCCGGCGACGACCGTCGTGCTGGCCGCGATCGTGCTGCGCGAACGGGTCACCAGGTCGCATGTCGTCGGGCTCGGCATGGCCGCCACCGCCATTGTCTGCATCGCGGCGGGCTCGGTGTAGATCCCGGCGCTCGGCGTGGATCTCGGCGGTGGTCCCGATCGGCGTCATGCCGCAGCGTTCGTACGGCAGTCCCTTCCGTCGCTGCTACAGTGCCGTCATGGAGCTGTTGCACGGACCAAGGGCATCGGGTCACGTTGCCTGCGCGCACGTACCGGCAGATCGCCCGACCCCCAGCGGTACGGCCTGCGAGGAGTGCGGCGGCAGCAGCAGCCTTCGCCTGTGTGCGAGTTGCGGTCATGTGGGTTGCTGCGACTCGCAGGCCGGCCATGCCCGAGTCCACGCGGTCGATGTCGACCACCCGGTCATCTACCAGATGCCTGCCGGCACCGGGTTCGTGTGGTGCTATACGGACGACCGCTACGTCGGCTGAGTCTGGACCTCGCGGACGAGGCTGATCGCCTCGAGGTCACGGGGGTCACGCAGCAGCACCACGGCGGAGAATCCCTCGGCTCGCAGTCCGCCATCGGCGGCCTCAACTGTGGCCCGTAGTTGCTGGAGGTGACGACGGACGACACCTTCATCGACCTTGCGACCTGTTCTGGCAGCATTGCGGGCGAGCACGACGGCTGCGGGCAGGTCCAGCACGATGGCGACGGCCGGCATGCGCGCGGCCCTGGCCCGGGCCAGCAGGCCGGCGCGCGCCGCCGCTTCGATGTTCGTGGCGTCGACGACGGTCAGCAGGCGCGAAGCCAGGCGGCTGGTCAGCTCACGATGGAGTCGCGCGAAGGCCGCCCCGGTCGCCCGCTGATCCGCTTCGTCGCCCGAGATCTGGGCACGAAAGCCGTCCGACGACAGGATCTGAGACCTTTCGAAATGGCGGCCCGCGAACGTGGTCTTGCCGGCCCCGGCGGCGCCGACGAGGACAACCAGGCAAGGGTCCGGGATGGCAACGATTGCCGAGCGCCTTAACGGTCGCGTCATCGGGTCGGCACCTCCCGCCGGTAAGTGTATCCACAGACCTTTCCACAGTGGCGCCATGTTCGGGGATAACTTGCCGGCATGTCAGCGAAGTTCGTGGACAAGGGCCTTGTAAGGCAGCAGGCTCGGGACGTACATTTCGTCTCGCCCGAAGGGGCAGGTGCGAACCGCCAGACCGCACCGGGGAGTGATCCTCGGGACGGTCCCGGGAACCAGGCTTGAAGGTCGCAAGGCCGTCAAGCGAGGGACTCGGCGGCGATCAGGGACTGCGGCTTGCTGTAGTTTCTGGACCCGTCGAATGGCCGGTGCCTACCAGTTCCTTCGGGCGCTTTCGTGCGTTCCGAACGCTCCCCTTGCTTGCTCGCGTAGTTCCGCCCGAACGCCCGCGCGACGGCGCTCTGCCCGGCGCTCAGCTCGGCCCGGCGTGCCCACGCTGGAACGTCTGCGGCGCACCCGTGGCGTACGATGCATTCGTGCCGAACATCGCATTGCCCCGCCCCCGAGCGCAACGCCGGCCTGGTGCTGCCGCAGCCGTCGTTCCGACCGAGACGGCCGCCCCGGAGATCATCGAGTCCGCCGGGTTGCGCTGGATCCATATCGAGTCGCCCCGCGCGGCGGATCGCGAATGGCTCGAGGCGCAGTTCGATTTCCACCCGCTCGATTACGAGGACGTTTACTCACGCAACAACCGGCCCAAGCTGGACCAGTACGACGACTACGTGTTCATCGTGCTGCACTTCCCGATGTTCGAAAAGACGACATCGCGGATGCTCACCGCGGAGCTCGACCTGTTCATGGGTCCCGACTACCTGATCACCCTGCCCAACATCCCGCTGCCCCCGCTGACTGCCATGTTCGAGCGCTACCGCGAGAAGGACGACCTGCGCGAAACAACGCTGTCGAAGGGATCGGGATACCTGCTCTACAAGATCGTCGACACGTGCGTGGATGCCTCATTTCCGATGCTCCGCAAGATGGCGGTCAAGCTCGATCGCATCGAGGACGACATCTTCGAGGGCCGCTCGTCGGAGATCGTCCGCGACATCTCCGAGGCGAAACAGGAGATCATCAACTTCAGGCGGATCGTGCGCCCCCAGCGGGCCGTGTTGCGCGACCTGGAGCGGACCAAGCAGCGCTATCTCCAGGAGGAGCTGGAGATCTACTTCGATGACATCTCTGACGCGGCCGAGCGGATCTGGGACACCCTCGAGAACTACAAGGAGGTGATCGAGGCCCTCGAATCGACCAATGAATCCGTGCTGTCCCATCGCCTGAACGACTCGTTCCGGATCCTGACCGCGGCAAGCGTCGTGCTCCTGCCGCTGACCTTGATCGCGAGCATCTTCGGCATGAACGTGCCAGTCCCGGGCGAGGGAGCGCCGATGGCGTTCCTGGCGATCATGCTGTTGATGGTGGTCCTCCTCGTGGCGATGGTCGCCTACTTCCGTCGGCGCGGCTGGCTGTAGGCTGGGGCCGCTGCGTCTCCCCCTGGGCTGGTGGATCGATGGCAAGCCTCGACCTCCTCGCGCAAGCTCGAGAAGCCTTCATCCGGCACGCCTGGACGGATGCCTATGACGCGTTCCGGGCTGCGGATCGCATAGCGCCACTCCCGGTCGCGGATCTGGAGCAGACCGGTGTGGTCGCCCATCTGATCGGGAACGACGACGACGCCATCGAGGTTTGGGGACGCGCGGCGTCGTTGAAACGGCGCCCGGGCTGTACTTCCTGGGCGTCCCCTTCACGTATGGCTTCACGTCGATGCTGGTCGCCGGTTCCGGTCGCGATGCCGGGTACGTGGTCGGCCGGATCGCCAGCCTGCCAGGGGAGCGCGGATCGACGCTCAGGATGGAACCGGCACGGGCCCCTCGGTAGGCTTCATCTGGGCATCGTGCCAGAGCGGGAAACCGGAACCGTGTCGAATGGGCCGTCGATCAGCCCGGCAGGTCGCGCTCCGGCGGCCCGACATAGTTGACATCGGGACGGATAAGCCGGTTGTTGGCCGCCTGCTCCAGTGCGTGCGCGGTCCAGCCGGCGTGGCGCGCCAGGGAGAACGTGGCCGGGAACAGGTCCGGCGCCAGCCCGACGCCCATCAGCACCGGTGCCGCGTAGAACTCGACATTGGTCTTGAGCGGCCGGTCCGGGTGGGTCTCGGCCAGCACGCGGAGCGTG
>JANPDO010000339.1:0-13723 GCA_031431535.1 Chloroflexota bacterium | reverse complement strand
TGCGCCGTCGCAGCCTGACCTGGACGCCGCCAGCGATACCGGCACCTCGAGCTCGGACAACGTCACGTCTGACACGACCCCGACCTTGAGTGGCACTGCTGGGGCCAACGCCACCGTGCAGTTGTCCGCCAACGCGACCGTCGTCGGTACAGCCGTCGCGAATGGCGCCGGTAACTGGACGATCACCAGCAGCACCCTGACGGCGGCGGTCTATGCCTTCACAGCCGTGCAGACGGATGCGGCCGGAAACGGTCCTTCAGTCGATTCCACCGGTCTTTCGGTCACGATCGACACCGCGACCCCGTCGGCGCCGTCCACACCGGACCTGGCCGCCGGGAGCGACTCGGGCGCGTCGAACTCGGACAACATCACCTCCGACACGACGCCGACCTTCAGCGGGACCGCCGCCGCCGGCACGGTCGTCGACCTCTATGCCGGCGCCGTGGTCGTCGGCTCGGCCACGGCCAACGGATCTGGCAACTGGACGATCACGAGCAGTGCGCTCACTGCCGCGACGTATTCGTTCACCGCCAGGGCCACGAACCTGGTGGGCACGAGCGCCGCTTCTGCGGCCCTGTCGGTGACCATCCAGACCGGCCTGACCGTGACCGTTAATGAGGCCGTAGGTCAGACCGACCCGACGGCGACGGCCCCCATCAACTTCACTGTTGTCTTCTCGAACCCGGTCGGTGACTTCACCTTCGACGACGTGACCATCAGCGGCACGGCGGGCGGGACAAAGACCGCCCTGGTCAGCGGGAGTGGCACCACCTACAACGTGGCCGTCAGCGGAATGACGTCCGCGGGCACGGTCATCGCGACGATCGCGGCAAGCGAGGCTGTTGATGCCGCCGGGAATGCGAACACGACCTCCACGAGCACCGATAACTCGGTCACGTGGGCGCCTGGAAGTCCAACGGTCACGATCAACCAGGCCACCGGTCAGCCCGACCCGACGGCTACCTCACCGATCAATTTCACCGTTGTGTTCAGCTCGTCGGTGACTGGATTCAACAACGCTGATGTGACCATCACGGGCACCGCCGGTGGCACCAAGACGGCGGCCGTCACCGGTAGCGGCGCGACCTACAACGTGGCCGTCAGTGGGATGACAACCGCAGGGACCGTCATCGTGACGGTGCCGGCCGGCGTCGCGACGGCCACAGGCGGCGGGGGTCCCAACCTCGCTTCGTCCAGCACCGACAATTCGGTGACCTGGTCGCCGGGCAGTCCCACGGTGACGATCAACCAGGCCGCCGGCCAGGCCGATCCAACCTCGACTTCGCCGATCAACTTCACGGTCGTGTTCAGTGCCATCGTGACCGGGTTCGCTGGCACCGACGTTGCGATCACGGGTACCACCGGTGGGACCAGGATCACGACGGTGACAGGCAGTGGCACCACCTACAACGTGGCCGTGAGCGGCATGACCACGGCAGGGACGGTCATCGCGACGGTCTCTGCGGGCGCCGCCGTAAACGCGAGCGCCCAGGCCAGCCTGGTCTCCACGAGTACGGATAACACGGTGACCTGGACGCCGATCGCGGGGTCGATCACGCTTTCAACATCCGCTCCGATGCCACCCGGCGCCAAGGATCCGGTGATCACCTGGGGCCAGGGCTTCACGCTGACCGTCCAGTTCGGGACGAACGGAGCCAACAAGACGTTCCAGCTTCAGGGCACGCGCGATGGGGTCGCCTGGACCACGATCACGACCCTGACCACGAACGCAAGCGGCCGCGCGACGTTCTTCTACACGCCGGTCACCAACCTGTACTACCGGGCCGTCTTTGCCGGCGATGCGGATCTTGGTGCGGCGACCAGCAACCAGGTCCGCACCGTGGTTCGGCAGATCGGTCTCCTGCGTCCAACGCTGTCGGGCGCGACCAGGACGATCAACCGGAACACCTCCATCACGTTTACCACCACCGTGCGCCCAGCTCGACCGGAACTCGCGCCCGCACGAGTGACCTTCTGGTTCTACAAGCGCATTGGTGGCGTCTGGACGCTCGTCACCGCGCGTGACGTGCTCATCAACTCGTCCGGATTGGCGAGCACGACCTTCCGCTTCTCCAGCGGGGGCAGCTGGTATGTCCGGTCGGTCGCAAGACCCACACCGTACAACGCCAACAGCGTCCACTCGCAGCTCGAGCGGTACGACGTGCGCTGATCCAGCGTATTCGCCAATCGCCAACCAAGATGGGGTCCCTTCCTCCGGGAGGGGCCCCATCATCTGTACGCCGTCGCGGCGGCGATCCGTCACGATGCCGAGCATCGGCATCGATGAATCTCCTGGTGGGGGATACTGCGTGGCCGTGAACCAACCTCGCCACGTCGGAGCTGAAGTCGGCACAGCCGGACGGCCGTTCGCGCGTGCCCGACACGCGTTGGCTACAACGCGGGAGCTATCCCTGACCGGCGTTCAGGCCGTGGCTGCAGGGGTCCTGATCGGTATCGGGTCCATCGTCGTCAAGTCGCTGATCAATGCGTCTGTGGGCGGCGATACCGGCTACATCCTGCTCGTGACGGCGACGATCCTGGCCGCCTGGTTCGGCGGGCTGGCGGCCGGGTTGACGACCCTGGCCGTGGCCGCGGTGGCGAATTCGGCCGTCTTCCTGGAGCGCGGCAGCGGCCTATTTGCCACGGATCCAGTGGAGCTGGCAAGACAGCTCCTCTTCGTCGGGACCTGCCTGGGCGCGGTGGCGATCGTGGCCTGGCGGCGGGCGTCGCGTGATCGCCTCGAACGGGCCCTGATCGAGATGGCATCGCTGGCTGACGGCATCGAAGCCAGGGATCAGCGACTACAGGTCATGCTCGCTGCGTCGAGGACGGGCTTCTGGGAGTGGAATGTGGCCACCAACCAACTGACCTGGTCGGATCAGATCTTCGAACAGCACGGCCTCGTGCCCAACGACATGGCTCCGGATTTCGACACCTACCTCGGGATGATCCACGAGGACGACCGGGCGACATTCCAGTCTGCCATTGGGGCGACCCTCGTGGACGGGGACACGTTCGAGCTGGAGTACCGCCTGCGCTTGCCGGATGGGACAGTTCGCTGGACGCGGGGTGCTGGACGGGTCTTCCGCGACCGCGGCGGCCGCCCATCACGTATGCTCGGGACCGGACAGGACATCACGGAACGTCGGGCGGTGGAGGCGGAGCGTGATCGCCTGACCGTGCAGGAGCGACGAGCCGACGAGTTCCGTGCGGCCTTTGTGGACGTCATCAGCCACGAGCTTCGGACGCCCGTCACCACGATTCTGGCCGCCACGGAGATCCTGGCCCAGCCTCATCGGGTGCTGGACGCGGCCGTCCAGACGACGTTACTGGCCGACGTACGTGCGGAGTCCGAACGCCTGCACCGGTTGGTCGAGGACCTGCTGGTACTGAGTCGCGTGGAGCGCGGCGGCCTAGTGGTGGATGCCGAACCCCTCCGGGTGGCTCGGGTGGTGGACGGCGTGGTGGCGCGCGTAGCTACCGAGCTGCCGTCTCTGCGGATCGAGGTTCAGGTCGGGTCGTCGCTGCCGGTGGTCTCTGGCGAGGCTACCTATGTCGAGCAGATCCTGCGGAATCTGCTGGAGAACGCCGCGAAATATTCGCCCGCCGGTTCGACGGTCGTGGTGTCCGCACAGCACGAGGGTGGCGACGTTGTCATCTGGGTGATGGACGACGGCCCAGGCATTCCGGAGACCTCGCTCGACCAAATCTTCGACCTCTTTTATCGCGCTCCGGAGGCGGCACGCTCGGTGTCCGGCAGCGGGATCGGGCTCTTCGTGTGCCGGAGCCTGGCCGAAGCGATGGGCGGCAGGATGTCGGCCCATAATCGCCCGGAGGGTGGCGCGGCGTTCTCGTTCAGCCTCCCGGTCCTGCTCTCCGGCGAGATCGACGACGTCGTCCCGGTGTCGTGACGAGGACGTCACACTCGCTGCAACACCGATGCAACGACGCGGCCGGGTCGACACGGGCGTCCGTCACGATCGGCCGACGATACTGGGTGACCCAACGTTGAAAGGAGACTCCCAGTCATGTCGGATCATCGCGATACCATCGTCGTCAGGGACGGCGGCTCCAGCAGCGGCCTCTTGCTCGCCGTCATCGCCATCGTGCTCGTCCTTGCAGGCGCCTGGTTCTTCCTGCTCGGCCCAGGTGCGAACTCCACCGCTACTCCGAGTGATATCAACGTCAACATCGAGCTTCCGTCGGTCGCTCCGGCTGCCTCCTGATCCGATCTCGTTCGAACGGCGCGTCCCGAATGGGCGTGCCGTTCGTGACGTTGCGGGTTGTTTTGGTCACCATGCCGCGTACCCAGGAGGTGCAGTGTGAGTACCAAGCCGCTGGTCCTCGTCGCCGATGACGAACATCGCATCACGAAACTCGTTTCCATCGCGCTCGCCGAGGAGGGGTTTCGGGTCGTCACCGCGTCCGGCGGTGTGGAGGCGCTCCAGAAGGCGGAGGAGGTTCGCCCGGACATCGTCCTCCTGGATATCGTCATGCCGGACATGGACGGGATCGAGGTCATGCGCCAGCTCCGCGAGCGCCGACCGGTTCCCGTTATCCTGTTAACGGCGAAGGGGTCGATCTCGGACAAGGCCAAGGGCCTGGACCTCGGCGCGGACGACTACATCGCCAAACCCTTTCATCCGGACGAGCTCGCGGCACGCGTTCGGGCAGTGCTGCGCCGCTCGGACGGCGGCAGCCCGGGTTCCGGGGTCCTCAAGTTCGACGACATCGAGATCGACCTTGAACGCCGACTCGTTACCCGCGCGGGGCAACTCGTCCAGCTGTCGCGGACGGAATGGCTGCTCCTGCAGCATCTGGCGGCGAACCCCGGCAAGGTCGTCCTTCACACCGAGCTTCTGACCAAAGTCTGGGGCCCGGAGTACCGCGACGATCTTCAGTACCTGCGTGTCTGGGTGTCACGGGTCAGGCGCAAGCTCGGCTGGGATCCCGGCGACCCGGGCCGGATCAAGACGTTCCAGGGGATTGGCTATCTCCTCGATGCCGAGGCGCCAGTTGCGACGCCCGCAGTCGAGGCCGAAGTGCCGGACGAACGCTCCGCCCTCATCGGCTGACGAGGGTGCGTCTCTACCGCTGGTCGGCGAGGGCCCCGGGCCGGGCGTATGGACCCGTAACGACCACCTCGCCCTCGGCCTCGTAGGGAGCCGATCCGGTCGACGCGATCCGGTAGCGGTGGTGGACGGCGGTCGCGCCCGCCGAGATCATCGCGTTGACCGGGCAGTATTTCGTGGCAGACAGCTCAATCGAGCGCCGGATGGCGGCCTGCGAGAGGTTCGGACCGCTGACTTCGTGGATCACCTCGATCTCGGTGAAGACCTGCGGGTACTCCGAGCGCTGGTCGCCGCGGACGTGGACCCGATAGGACTCAACCGCCTGACGCTTCTTGGTCGCGATCGCGATGACGTCCATCGCGGAGCATGCCCCGAGCGCGACGAGCACCGTTTCGACCGGACTCAGGTACCCCTGCTCCGCGTCGCCGAAGTCGACCCGCCGATCGGTCCCGGTCGACGCGCGGAAGTTGCCGTCGCCGACATGCTCGATCACGGCGGTCCGGATCGTGCTCAAGCGGGTGCCGTCACGGCGGCGCCCGCGTCCACCGGATGCTCGCCAAGGAACTGCTCGCGATAGAGCCGAGCGTAGAGGCCACCGTGCGCGATCAACTCGGGGTGCGTCCCGCGCTCCACGATCCGCCCGCGGTCGTAGACCAGGATCCGATCGGCCCGCAGGATCGTCGACAGGCGATGGGCGATGGCGATCGTCGTCCGTCCCTCCATCAGGCGCTCGAACGCGGCCTGGATCAGCCGCTCGGAAACCGTGTCAAGGGCCGAGGTTGCCTCATCGAGGATCAGGATGCGTGGATCCTTGAGGACCACCCGGGCGATCGCGATCCGCTGCTTCTCGCCGCCGGACAGCTTGTAGCCTCGCTCGCCCACGATGGTTTCCATGCCCTCGGGCAGCTCGGCAATTCGGTCCCAGATCGCCGCTGCACGCGCGGCCGCCTCGAGCTCGGCGTCGGTGGCCTCGGGCCGGGCGTAGAGCAGGTTCGCGCGGACGGACGCGTGGAAGAGGTAGGTCTCCTGGGTCACGACGCCGACAATTTCGCCGAGCGAGGCGAGCTTGATCCGACGAACGTCGAGGTCATCGATCTCGACCGCGCCCCCGTCGACGTCGTACAGCCGCGGGATCAGATAGGTGGTGGTGGTCTTGCCCGATCCGGATGGGCCAACCAGCGCGACCAGCTCGCCGGGCTGGGCTTCGAAACTGAGGTCATCGAGGCCGAACGCGGGCAGGAGTTCGAGTTCGGGCACGGCCAGCGGCCCGCCGGCCAGCGCTTCGTGCGCTCGTGCCGATGGGACCGCCGCCGTCGGGTACCGGAAGCTGACACCGCGGAACGCCACCTTGCCCCGAAGGCGTGCCGGATCCATCGCCACCGCGTCGGGAGCATCGATAATTTCCGGGTCCATTTCCAGGTACTCGAAGATCCGGTCAAACAGGGCCAGGGCGCCCTGGATCTCCACCTGGACGCTGAGCAACTGGCCGAGCGGGAAGTAGAGCCGGGTCTGGAGCGTCGTGAAGGCCACGATGTCGCCGATGGTGGGCGCGGTTGGGTCGCCGTTGATCGCGAGGTAGCCGGCCAACCAGTACACGAACGCGGGCGTGATCGAGAAGATCGTGCCGATGATCATGAAGAACCAGCGTCCGACCATGGCCTGGCGGATCTGGAGGCCGGCGAGGACCGCATTGATGCTTCGGAAGCGCCGGATGGCGGCCTCCTGCTGCCCGAACGTCTTCGACAGGAGGATCCCCGAGACCGACAGCGTCTCCTCGGTCATCGCGCTCATCTCGGCCAGCGATTTCTGGGTTTCGCCGCTGACCTCGCGGCGGACCTTGCCGACCCGATAGGTCAGGACCAGGAAGAACGGAGTAAGCCCGAGTGACAGCACCGTCAAACGCCAGTCGATGATGAACATCGCGATGACGGTGCTGATTCCGGTGGCCAGGTTGCTCGTGACCGAGCTGGCCGTGTCGGTCACGACCGACTGCACGCCGCCGACGTCATTGGCGAGGCGGCTCTGGATCTCGCCGGTGCGCGTTTCGGTGAAGAAGCGCAGGGGCATGCGCTGGAGATGCGCGTACAACGCACCGCGCAGATCCTGCATGACGTTCTGGCCGATGACGTTGTTGAGCCACCCTTGACCGATGCCGATGAGTCCCGACAGGATGGGCAGGGCGATCATCAGCCCGACATACAGATTGAGCAGCCCGAAGTCGAGGTTCGGGATCGCGTCGTCGATCAGGAGCTTGAGCAGCAACGGGTTGATCAGGCCGATCAGGCTGGTGGCCAGGATCGCCACAAGGACGATCAGGACGCGGCCGCGATACGGGCTGAAGAACGCCAGGATCCGGCGGATCGTCCGGCCGCGGCGCTCGCGCGGCACCGGCTCGAAGTCGCGAGATGCGCCGCCGAACGGTCCGCCCCGACCGTGCATCAGGCAGGCACCGGCATCCCACGCCGGGCGACCGCGACGATCGTCGATCGGCGGGACGGCATCGCGTTGGTCAGGAGATCGCCGACGAGCCCCAGCGCGAACGTCGGCCAGTGCCGTCCCCAGGCGCGGGCGAGGTGGCCGGCGGTCGTGACCCTGATGCCCGTGAACCCGGCGTTGGTGAGCGCCGCGCTGACCGCCGCCGGTTCGTTGCATGCGCCGACCAACGCGTGAGCATCGGCGGCCGTGGCCTTCACCAGCGGCTGGATTCTGCGGCGCGGGCCATCGGGCAGGCCGAGATAGGCGGCCACGAATGGGTGTCGCCGGTTCACGGTCGTCAGGACCAGCGAACCGCCCGGACGAAGCCACCGATACAGGTTGGCCAGGGCGGCCGGCGGGTCCGCGAAATGTTCCAGGGTGAAACTGGACAAGACGACGTCAAACGACGCCTCCGCAAAGGCATCTGGCGGGCCGCACAGGTCGACGATCGCGAACTCGTCGAGGTGGGGAAGTGGCTTCGACGGCGCGTGGATGTCAGCCCCGACCAGGCGTTCAATCCGTGGCCGGAAGCCGCGCAGCGCCGAGACGCGGCCACAGCCTGCATCGAGGGCGGCGATCCGGCCCGGTGCGCGCTCCTCGGCCGCGCTGACCGCGTCATCGAGCGCCTCGTGGACGAGGGCACTCACCGGGGGACTGATGCCAAGCCGCGGGAGAAGGGCGAACCGCCTGGCCTCGACCACGCCTACCAGGCCGTGGAGGTCTCAGCCTCCGTGATGCCCTGGGCCTCAAGCCAGCGCTCGGCATCGATCGCCGCCTTGCAGCCGTCTCCAGCCGCGGTGACAGCCTGCCGATAGCGATGGTCATGGACATCGCCCGCGATGAAGACCCCCTCGATCGTGGAGTTGGTCTCGTCGTGGACCACGAGATAGCCCTTCGCGTCCACCTCGAGCCAGTCGCGGAATGCGGCGGTATTGGGGACGTGACCGATGGCGATGAACAGTCCGTCAATCGGCATGTGTCGCGTCTCCCCGGTCACGGTGTCGTGCAGCTTGAGGCCGTCCACCTTGGTCTCGCCGAGGACTTCGTCGATGGCCGTGTTCGGATGGATCTGGATCGACGGGTGCGCCACGGCCCGATCGACCATGATCTTGCTCGCCCGGAAGGTGTCGCGCCGGTGGAGCAGGTGAACCTTGCTGGCGAACCGGGTCAGGTAGTTCGCCTCCTCGAACGCGGTGTCCCCGCCACCGACCACCGCGATCTCGCGGCCCTTGAAGAAGAACCCGTCGCAGGTGGCGCAGGCCGACACGCCGCGCCCGCGGAGGCGGGTCTCGCTGTCCAGGCCGAGCCACATGGCCGAGGCACCCGTGGCGATGATCACAGCCTGCGCGCGGTACTCCGTCCCGCGCGCCCAGAGCCGGAGGGGCCGGCTCGAGAAGTCCACCCGATCGACATCGACGTCGATCAGACGAGACCCGAAGCGCTCCGCCTGGCCGCGCATGGCAGCCATGAGGTCCGGTCCCTGGATGGCATCGACGAAGCCCGGGTAGTTCTCGACATCGCTGGTCAGCATCAGCTGGCCGCCGGCCGCGGAACCGGCAAGCACGACGGGAGCAAGGTTGGCCCGCGATGCGTAGATCGCCGCGGTCAGGCCGGCTGGGCCGGAGCCCACGATGACGACCTTGGCCTCGATTCGACCCTCGGCCGAGACGACGGTCGACGGGCCGCCGGTAGCGGCAACCGGCCCCGTATCAGCCGGGGCATCGATGATCGAAATGGAGAACCCACCAAACGGGTTGGGCTTGTCAGTCATGCGCCACATCCCCCAGCCAGGTCACGTCGTACCCACTCGCTCGACCCCGCTCCCACATGATCCGGTCGGCCGTGATCACCGTTTCCGTCGCGCGCGCGCCAAGCGCGAGGTACTGGGCATCGTAGGCGCTGACACCGACAAGGAGCGCCGTCCGGATGGTGTCGTGCAAGTCCACCTCGACGGCCTCGACTAGCGCACGCACGTCCGTCATCTCATCAGCCAGAGCCCTGGCCTCGTCTTGTTGCAGCCGGTCTCGTCGAACTGCTCGGATGACTGCGTGAGCCAATTCTGTCCACAGGATCGGTGGGGCGATCATGCCCACGCGTTGCTGAAGCATCGACGTCCTCACGGCTTGTGCCTCCGGCGCCAGCTCCTCATCGAGGAGGAACCACTTCGCCGCGACACTAGCGTCCAGGATCACGGTCAAGACCCAGCTGGCGGTCCCATTTCTCGTCCATCTCGTCCCTACCCTGACGAATGTAGGCCTCGGCCGTGTCGTCGGGTCCGGCGGGCGGGCGCATCCTGGTCCGGATGCGGTCGATCACCTCAAACGCGGCGATCGCCCGCCCGATCTGCGCGTCCGTCGCGCGCCTTGGGTGGTCGAAACTGCCGGGGTCGGTGGTCATGACTCGGTCGCCCCCTGGCCTCCCATACGGCTCTGCCGCCTCGCGGATCGCACGGTCCGGAACCCGCACTCGCCCGCCGACCTTGTAGCAGCCGGCGAGTCGACCTTCGCGAATCCAGCGGCGCATCGTCCGCTCGCTGACCCCGGCGGCCGCAGCGGCCTCCATGACCGTCATGTCTGTCATGACAGAATGGTACGAGACCTGCCAAAACCTGTCAATTGAGCGCCTTCAGCGCCGGGATGACGTCGCGGCCAAAGATCTCGAGCCGGTTTGGCTCATCGACGTTCTTGATCTCGACGATGACGTGCTGAGCGCCCGCGTCGCCAAGGTCGCCGAACCGATCCACGACCTGGCTCGCGGTCTCGCCCGCGGTCCCATCCACCTGGAGGCGGACGTTCTGGAGCGTCGATCGTTCGATCTCGTTCGGGTCGCGGCCCACTGCGGCACAGTGCGCATCGAGGATTGCGTACTTGCGGGCGATCCCCTCCGGCGTCCCGAACACATTGCAGGCGTCGGCGTACTGGGCGACGAGGCGAAGCGTTCGCTTCTCGCCGCCGCCACCGACCATGATCGGCACTCGGGGGCGCGACAGCGACTGCGGCGAATTCAGCAATCGCTCGGCCTGATACCGGCGACCATGGTGGGGTTCTTCGGTACCCCGCTCGCCTTCGAACATGGCGTGGGCGATCTGGAGCGTTTCTTCGAGCATCTCGAACCGCTCCCCGAGTGGCGGGAACGGGAAGGCGAGCGCGCGCGACTCTTCCGCGTTCCAGGCGGCCCCGATCCCGAGCCAGGCCCGTCCGCCCGACAGAACGTCGAGAGTCGTCGTCGCCTTGACCCACAGGCCGGGGTGTCGGTAGTGGACGCCGCCGACCATCAGCCCGAGTCTGGCCCGCGTGCTATGGGCCGCCATGAAGCCGAGCGTCGTCATGCCCTCGAGCATCGGCTCCTCGGGCTTCCCCAGTCCACGGATCTGGAAGAAGTGGTCCATCACCCAGATCGAGTCAAAGCCAACATCGTCTGCCTGGCGGACGATTCGGGCGAGGGTCGGCCCAATGGCCTCCGAGCCACCCGGCCAGGTGAACGAGCAGATCTGCAGGCCGACCTTCATGGGCCGCGAGGGTACCAGCATCGGGACGCGGAGCCCGCGCAGGGCCTCGGCCTTACCGGAACAGATCGGCCTCGCCGGGAATGACGACATCCCGGATGGATCCCTCGCCCCGGGTGAAGGCGGCTCCCCGGACGATCGCCACGGGCCGTCCCGCGGCTTTCCCGAGCGCGAGTTCCGCCGCCGAGGCCAGTTCATCGGCGACGGCCCGAACGGTCGATCGCATGATCCGGCCGTCGGCGTCGGGCTGGCCGCGAACGTCGTCGAGCGGGAGGAGCCCCGACACGCCGATCGCCACGTCGACGATGCCCCAGCGCCACGGGCGGCCGAATGAATCCGAGATGATCACCGGCAGGTCGACCCCGAACCGTTCATGCACGGCCGCGCGGATGACCGCCGCCGAGGCGTCCGAATCGCGTGGCAGCAGCGTCACGATGGAGCCGGAGCCGGGCCCGACATTGGAGGCGTCGACCCCGCCGTTGGCGCAGACGAAGCCGTGGACGGTTTCAGTGATGATCACGCCGCTAGCCATCCGCACCACCCGCGCCGCCTCGTTGAGGACGACCTGGACCTGCCGCGGATCGCGATCGAACTCGCGTGCGAAGTCGATCGCCTCCTGGCTCGGAACCACACCGGTGAGGTCGACGACCGCACCCTCGGCCTTCGACACGATCTTCTGGGTGACCACCAGGACGTCGTGGTCCGTCAGCGGCAACGCGCCGGCTGTTCGCTCCAGGGCATCCCCGATCAGGGAGCCCAGGTCAGCACGGAGTCGAATCTCGGGGATCCCGACGAGCGCGATGACCTGGAGTGATCCGTCAGCGACACTGATCGTCTCCGCGGTCGCGTCTTCGACGATGACCAGGTCGGTCGGGGTGTCGATATCGAAGGCCAGCCGACCTTGCACCTCGACGAACCTGGCGCCGGCCAACTCGGCTGCAGCGTAATGCGCGACGCGGCTGCCCGGCCCGAACGCGAAGTCGATGACGTTTGGCGGCCGAAGCCCGAGCGCGTTCGTGCCGGTGCCGTGCCGGTCCGCGACGAGCGTCACGACCGGGCCGGTGTCCGCCCCAAGTAGCGGCGCGATGACCCCCGACAGCTCCTCCGCACTCACGAATGCGAGATCAATCGGGAGCACGATCAGGGCGTCGGCGGCGCCCGCAACGACGTCAGCCCGAGCCTCAGTGAGGCCGGGGTTGAGGCCCACCGTTCGCTGTCGAAGGGTTCGCGCCCCAAGGTCTGCGGCTCGTCGCAGCACCTCCCGATCCGGGCTGATGACCAGGACGTCCGCCAGCGAATCGACGGCCAGGGCGGCACGCAGGGTTCGGGCCAACATGCGATCGGCCAGATCGTGGCGCTCCTCAGCGTCCAGGGCGCCTCCGAGCCGCGACTTTGCCGCCTCGAGCCTGCCGACCGGGACAATCGCCGCGATTCTGACCGTCATGACGTCGTCGCAAACTCCAGCACGGATCGGGCCAACCCGGTCCGGCTCGCCTCATCGGTCATGATCGTGTCCGTAACGAACGTTCGCAGGCCAAGGGCGAGGACGGCGGGCTCCAGCGATCGATCGAGCTCGTCGAACACGAATCCATCGATTAGCTCCGCGTAGATCGAGGCCACGCCCAGGGCGCTGGACTCGAGCCCGAGCGAGGTCAGCATCCGGTCCGCCGGGCCCTTGAGCGCGACCCCGCCGACGATCGGGCTGACCGCAACCACAGGCACCCCGCGCGAGCGTGCCGAGCTGATCGCCTCGCGCATCCGCGGGACCGCCAGGATGGGCCCGATCGAGACGATCGGGTTGGACGGCCCGATCAGGATGACCTCAGCGGCGGCAAGCGCGGCCAGGACAAGGGGGGACGGCCGCGCCGACGGCAGTCCGGCGAGCCGGACCTCGCGCACCTCTGGCGCCTGGTGACGATGGACGAAGTACTCCTGGAAGTCGAGCCAGCCGTCATCGGTCCGGACCTCCGTGCGGATCGGCGTGTCGGCCATCGGCAGGATCCGTGTCCCGAGGCCACGCGCAGCCTGGAGGCCCAGCACGGCTTCGCTGAGCGAGGCGCCGGCCCGAAGCCGCGCGCCGCGCGCGATATGGGTCGCGAAATCACGATCGCCCAGCCGAAACCAGCCTGGCTCGCCGTACTGTTCGAGCTCGTCCATGACCGTCCACGTCTCGTGGGCGATCCCCCAGCCGCGCTGGTGGTCGAACCGGCCCTCGAGCATGTACAGGACCGCATCGTGGTCTGGCATCACCAACAGGCCGTGTCGCTCCGTGTCGTCGCCGGTGTTGACGACCACGGTCAGCGCGCCCGGCGGCAGCGCGAGGTGCAGTCCGTGGGCGAGTTTCGCGCCGCCCGTGCCGCCGGCCAGGGCGACCACGGTCATGCCCCGATGAGCTCCTTGACGGTCGCCATCCGCTCGATCGTTTCGCGGTCGTAGGGGGCCGGCATCCGCACGATCACCGTTCCAAACCCCATCTCCACGAACGGCTGAATCCGATCGGCCACCTCGGCCGGCGAGCCAAGCAGCGCTGGCCCATTGCCCATGTCTGCGACGCCGTTCCGGTCGAGCAGGGCGCGCGCAACCGCAGTCGCGGCAGCCATGTCGTCGCGCAACACGATCGAGAAGCTGACGGTCTTCTCGATGGTTTCGATGTTGCGCCCGACGGCCTCGC
>JANPDO010000338.1:0-16109 GCA_031431535.1 Chloroflexota bacterium | reverse complement strand
GGACACGTTGTTGACTCTCGCCAGCACGGGTGGGACTTTCCGCATAACCGCGCCGGGAGACTGATACGGAGCAAAGACTGGGGCGCTGGGCCCGGAATCGGGTGAGCCAGGCCGGAATCGGGACGCACCTGAGCGTGGGCCTGGGCTGATGACCCGCCCGACCGGCCTGGCCGTCTCCGTAGCAGTCCGTTGGTGCGGTTATGCGCCTTGCGTGGCGCCTTGCTGGAACCTTGCCGAGGACCGTCAACAATGTGTCGGCCAAGGAGTTCTAGAGGTGTCGTTGTGACAACGAGTGGGCCGATCGTCACCGTGCGGGGTCCGATCGCGCCGGAGACCCTCGGGGTCACCCTGAGCCATGATCACATCCTGATCGACGCCTTCCGAATGTATGGCGAGGCTTCGGCCGACTACGCCTGGATCATCGACGACGAGGATGTCGCGGTGGCCGAGCTCGTCGCCTTCGGGGAGGCTGGGGGCGGCGCAGTCTGCGACCCGACGAACATCGGGCTCGGGCGCAATCCGCTCGCCCTCCGCCGGATCAGCGAACGGAGCGGTATCCACGTCGTGATGGGGAGCGGCTGGTACCGCGAGCGGGTCCATCCACCGGAGGTCAGTGCCGAGACGCCCAATGCCCTGGCCGACCGGCTCGTGCGAGACCTGACCGTCGGCGCTGACGGGACGGACGTGCGGGCCGGGTTCGTCGGCGAGATCGGGACCGGCCGTGGGGCGATCAGCCCCGCGGAGGAGCGCGTCTTCCGTGCCGGCGCCCGGGCTGCGCGCCGGACCGGGTGTCCGATCCTCACCCACACCACGCATTTCGGTGAGCTTGCCCTCGACCAGCTCGATCTTCTCGCCGAGGAGGGGGTGCCGGCCGATCAGGTCATCGTCAGCCACCTCGGCGATCGGGTCGGCATCTCCCACCTCCTGCCGATCGCTCAGCGCGGCGCGTGGCTGAGCATCGACAACCTCGGGTTCACCGCGGGCTACGCCCCGCTCCAGGTGCGGGCCGACAACGTGGTCGCCCTGTGGGCCGCAGGGTTCGGGGAGCGGGTTCTGCTCGGCAACGACATCTGCCGCCTCGATCAGCTGGTCGCCTACGGCGGCCCGGGCTACGGCAACGTGATCCGCAACTTCTACCCGCTGCTGGCCGCCCGCGGCCTCGATTCGGCCCGCATCCAGACCATGACCGTCAAGAATCCGGCCCGGGCGTTCGCCTGGCGGCCGCCCACCGCATGACACGATGGAGGTAGCGTAATGGCGAAGCCCAGGGTCCTGGTCACCGGCGCGAGCGGCCTCGTCGGGGGGCTCGTCCTCCGCGACCTTGCCGATCGCTACGCGTTCAGCGGCCTGAGCCGCCATGCCGTGGCCGGCGTCCCGTACACGGAAGCCTCGGTGACGGACTTCGAAGCCGTTCGCCGCGCGGTGGCAGGGATGGACATGGTCCTGCACCTCGCCGGCCAGACGAAGAACATCGACAACTGGGACGACCACTTCCAGATCACGGCCGGGGGCACGCTCAACGTGCTGCGGGCCGCCGCCGAGGCGGGCGTTCGGCGTGTCGTGTTCATGAGCACCGGCAGCACGATGTGCGGCTGGGAGTGGGACGAAGCGCTGCCCTATGGCCGTCTCGCCGCGGGTGAGCGTGACCTGCCGCCGTGGCCCCTGCTTGACCACACGACCCCGCCGCGGCCAGACAGTCCATACGGTGTCGCCAAGCTGTTCGGCGAGGCCGCCGCGCGCTGGTTCTCCGATCGAACGCCGATGAGCGTGCTGGTCATCCGGCTGGGCGCGGTCCTCGCCGAGAACCGACCCAAGCTGATCCGCCATTTCCCGGGCTGGCTGGCGCAGGAGGATGCGGTCCAGATGATCGATCGCTGCCTGTCGGCGCCCGACTCCGTGCGCTTTGGCATCTTCGACGCCATCTCCGAGAACAGCACCCGCTGGCGGGACACGGCAGCAGCCAAGGAGATCCTCGGCTGGCGGCCGAGCGGCTCGTCAGACAACTTTGACCCGTCAGAACTCAGCTCCTGAGCCTGAGGGATGGCGAGCCAGGGACTTGGCTGATCGCGTTCGCAGGCTCGCTCCTTCGCACTGTGCCCTTCGGGAGGGCGCCGCACGCTCGATGATCGCCGTATCCGCATGGACGCGGTCAAGACCGGCACCGTGCTTCCCCTCGGGGAGGGCACCGTGCGAGCGGCACTCCACCGGCCACCGGCGCCGGCCACTGGCCACTGGCGCCGGCTCACGCGCCGCGCGGGCCGGATTCTGCGACTGTGAGTCGGCGCCAGGGCCCCAACTCGCGGAGCGGCGGGGCCACCAAGGGCGATCGCGACCAGCAGGCACCAATCAGCGTCCGACGGCGCCGAAATCAGGGTCGAGGGAGTGCGGGAACCCAGTTCCGTTCGTGGCGTCGACTGCCAGGCGCCCTCGGTCGGCTTCCGCGCCGGCTGGCGGAGTCGGGGCTCGCTTGCCGGTTGGCGGGGCTGAACGGTGGTAGGCGCATCGACTATCTGGAGACATCCGCCGCGCCAGCCGGCTCACGCGACTGTGAGTCGACACCAGGGCCCCGGCTCGCCGATCGCCGGGTCCATCGCGGGCGATCGCGACCTGCAGGCACCAATCAGAGTCCGAGGGGTCTGTAATCGGGGTCGAGGAAGCGCGGTAGTTCAGCTCCGTTCCTGACGTCGACCGCCAGTCGCGCCCGGTTGGTCGCGCCCCGGTCGGATGCGCCGGCCGTGCTCCTTCCGCTGCGCCGCCGCGCGACTGGTCGGCTACGCGGTGCCCAGTCGCACTCGACGGCCAGTCCGGGCCGATTCGTAGGCGGCATCGATCAACTCGAGAGCGTGGACCAGCCCATCGCCGTTGGCCTGCGTCTCGCGGCCGTCACGGATGGCCTCGAGCAGGTCCTGCACCGCGGCCCGACCGGACGCGCCGTAGCCCGGGACCGGCGGCACGTCAAAGGATTGCCGTTCCTCGCGCACGCCCCCGTCGGGGCCACCGGCCGTGACCAGGACGAGGTCTTCGCCGAGGCCCAGCTCCACGGAGGCATCCAGGCCCCGGAGCGCCAAGCGGCTCCGGTAGCCACGAGCCGGCAACGCGTACGCATCGTGGACGGTCGCAATCGCTCCACCGGCGAACCGCAACGCGACTGAGATGACGTCCTCAACCCCGAGCCCCGGGTCCCCCACCCGTCCGGCCATGGCACTGACCTCGACCACCGGCTCGCCGGTCAGCCACAGCAGGCTATCGAGATCGTGGATACCGAGCCAGCTGAGGATCCCGCCGCCGCTCCGGATCGGGTCGAACAGTAGATTCTGCGGGTCGCGAACGGCCACGGACGACGTCGCGAAGATGGCCTCCCCAGAGACGAGACGCCCCAGCCGTCCGGCCGCGACCAGTTCCCTCGCCCGTCTGGCGGCCGGCGAGTAGCGGCGGGTCAACCCGGTGACCGCGCGGACACCGGAGGCTCGGACGGCGTCAAAGGCGCGACGTGCTTCTGGCGCAGAGCGGGCTGCCGGCTTGTCGACGACGAGGTGGACGCCAGCGCGCGCCAGCTGCTCGATCGCCTCGGGCGCATCGATGTTCGGCAGGGTGACGAGCGCGATGTCGATGCCGTGGCGCCCGATCAGGTCGGCCAGTCGTGTCTCGAACGGCAGCACGCGGTACCGTTCGCCCAGGCCGGCGCGCAGGGAGGGATCGTGGTGCGGTGGCGCGAGCGTCCGGCCCAGCTCCGGGTCTGGGTCATGGAGCGCGACGATCTCGAGCTCATCGGGAAACCCTTCGATGGTCTCGACCCAGCCCGTGACGTGATAGTGGCCCAGTCCGACGACCCCGACGCGCAGCCGACGGTCAGCCATTCGTCGGGCCCGACCCAACGGCGCGGTAGGCCATGGTCGTCCGGATCGTGGCGAGGATCGCGGGCATCGCCTGGCGAACCTGGTCCGGGTCCAGTTCAGCGGCCAACGAGGCGTGACCGGCCTCGGCCAGCATCGCCGGCAGGTCCGCGAGCCGTCGCTCGATCCAGCCATAGGGGTCGCGGTTGATCGCCGGATCGTGAACCCGCTCGCACGGCACCAGCACGCTGAACGTCGGGTGGAAGTGGGCGGCATCGTAGTCCGCGACCCCGCCGACGACCGAAAAGAGGTCGGCTCGCCAGATCGGCTCTTCGATCGCCCAGAAGACGGCGTCGCGTCGCGGCACCGGCGGCGGGATTGGCGCGGGAATCACCCGGACCCGGCGTATCTGGACACGGCAGCCGGTCTCGCGGGACCCATCGGACTGCGATTCCTCCCAGTACTCGGTCGTGACCGCAATCGGGCCGATGATCACTGCCGTTTGCACGGGCCACCTCCGCTCTCGTTCGGGACCATCCGGGTTCCCTGGTGCCGCCGGCCGTGCGACGTTCGCCGGTGCCGGCTGCCGTACGACCGGCGCCATCCGCGCTGCCGGCCAAATGACCGGCGCCACGCCCGCTCGCCGGTCCGCCGGCCGCGACCGACACCAGCGGACAAGCGCGTACATTGTCGACAATCTACGATACGACCGCGGGCCGGGAGTGGGTCCCGGAGCGTCTAGATGTGGAGTGTGCGGCATGCCCCAGAGTCCAGTCGTGGTCATCCCGGAACCGATTGACATCATGGGCTGGACCTACGAGGTGGAACGCTCGATCCTGGAACCAGCTGGAATCCGGTTGATCGTCCCCGCCTCGCCGGACGAGGCGCGCGCCGCAATGATCGACGCCGACGTCATCTTCACGTCAAGCCGGCTCACCGCCGAAGACATCGCGACCTTTCGCAACGCGGTGGGCATCCTGTGCTACAGCGTGGGGATGGATTACGTCGACGCCAAGGCAGCGGCGGCCCACGGAATCCCGATCTGGAACTGCCCCACCTCCAACAACGAGGAGGTCTCCGACCACGCCGTGCTGCTGATCCTGGCCGCCCAGCGACGACTCCTGCCGCTGGCCCTGGCCGCCCGGGCCGGCGACTGGAACGTCTACGAATGGCCGCTGCTCGGCGAGATCCGCCGCATGGCGACGCGGACGGTTGGGATCGTCGGCTTCGGCCGGATCGGTCACATCGTGGCGCGCAAGCTGCACGGCTTCCGGCTCAAGGTCATCGCCCATGACCCGTTCATCGCGGAGTCTGGTGACCCGCTGGTGGAGCTGGTCAGCCTCGATGACCTGTGCGCGAGGGCGGACATCGTTGTCTCGTGCGCTGCCCTGACGGACACGTCGCGCGGAATCATCGGTGCCGACGCCATCGCGAAGATGAGGCGCGGGGTCATCGTGGTCAACGTGTCGCGCGGCGGGATCGTCGTGGAGGACGCCTTGGCCGACGCCCTCGAATCCGGCCATGTTGCCTATGCCGCTCTCGACGTCCGGGTCCCCGAACCGCCCAAACCGGAGAGCGACCGGATCACCAAGCTGCCGAACGTGCTGTTGACCCAGCACATCGCGGCAAGTTCGGTCGAGTCGATCGAGGGGCTGCACGTCGAGGCGGCGCACCAGATCATCGCCATGCTCCGGCAGGCCGGCCGCCTTCCCGCCGGATAGAGGGAACACGCATGGCCCGCTATCCGAGCACGGTGATGGTCAGCATCGTCTGCCCATGGGATGACGCAGAGGGCCTGGACGTGCCAGTCTTCCGGCGGGCCATCCGCCACGCGCTGGCCGGGCGTTTCCGCCATCTCTACGTGTTCGGGACGGCCGGCGAGGGCTACGCCGTCGACTCCGACCGGTTCCGCCGCGTCATCGAAGTCTTCGGCGACGAGCTCTCGGGCTCGGATGCCGTACCGATGGTCGGTGTCATCGGGATGTCGAGCGCGAACGTGCTCGAGCGTCTGCGGGTCGCGCACGACCTGGGCTTCCGGGCGTTCCAGATCTCGCTGCCGGGCTGGTCTGCGTTGGCAGACGCCGAGGTCGTCACCTGGTTCGAGACCATCTGCGGCGCCTTCCCGGATTCGGACTTCATGCACTACAACACAGCGCGAGTCGGACGGATGGTCAATGGCGGCCTCTATCGCGAGGTCATCGCCAGGGTCCCCAACCTGGTCGCCACCAAGACGATGACCGGCGACCTCGCGACCGTGGCTGGCGTTGTCCGCGACGCTCCCGAGCTGATGCACTTCCTGACCGAGCAATCGATCGCGTACGGGTCGCTGTTTGGCGAGGTGGCCCTGCTGGGCACGTTTGGGGCGCTGGCGCCCGAGCAGTCGTGGGCGCTGGTGGAGGCAGCCCGGGCGGGCCGACACAGCGAGGCGGCGCAGATCGGGTCGTGGTTCGCCCGGCTGAACGCTGCCATCTTTGATCCGCTGATGGTCGATCGCCGGGTGGACGGCGCGTACGACAAGACGATCGAGAAGCTGTCGATCGGCCTGGACGACTTTCCGTTGCGGATGCTGTCACCCTATCGAACGATCTCCGATGCCGAGTTCGAGGGCGCACGGCAGGTCCTGCGCGAACAGTTCCCCGAACTGACCAGGGGATCCGCGTGAGCCTCCGACGGTGATCATCGACTCGCATGTCTACTGCTTTGGGCCGCCCGACGAGCCGGGCGGCCATGCGACTGCGGCAGATCATCTGAGCGAAGTCCAGCTGTTCCATGCCCTCCACCACCAACCGGCCTGGCGGACACGCGATCGCGGGCCGTCCGACGCTCGACGGCTGCTCGATCCGACGCCGGAGAACCCGCTGCGGCTCGCCGAAGGGGTCGACTTCCGCGTCGATCGGACCCACCATCGACTGACCTGGACGCTCGATGGCGAGGATCACGCGAAGCAGATCTATCCGCCGAACCTGCACGAGGCCGCCTATGGCCCGGGCAGCTGCATCGGCGAGATGGACTACGCCGAAGTTGACGCCGCGCTCATCCACGTGGACCGGGCGCTCGGGCTCGATGTCGCCTACCTGGCCGACTGCGTTCGCCGCTTTCCTGGCCGGCTCTATTCGATGGCGCCGGTGGACGAAGCGGCGATCGGGCGCGACACGGACCGGGTCATCCGTGAGCTGGAACAGGCGATCCGGGAGTACGGGCTGCACGTGATCAAGTTCATCCCGGAGTACGCCTATCGCGCGGGCGTTGCGGCGGGCGGCTGGGTCGACGGAGCGTTTCGGCCCTTCTGGGACGCGGCCACAAGCCTGGGCGTCCCCGTAGCGTTCACCCTCGGCGCCTCCCCCGGCTACACCGACGAGCGCGAAGGGTTCCTGGCGGAGCTGGACGTCCTCAAGCGCTGGCTGGAGCGCTACCCGGACACCGCCGTGCTCCTCACCCACGGTTTCCCTTACCGGGCGTTTCTGGACGGCACCCACCTGGTCCTGCCGGATCGGATCTGGGAGGTCTTTCAGAACCCGAAGGTCCACCTCGAGGTCAGTTTTCCGGTCCGCCTCGGTGACGTGTTCGATTACCCGTATCGGGAGGTCTGGCCGGCGCTCGAAACGATGCTTCGCCGGGTGGGCGCCCGGAACCTGGTCTGGGGAACCGACATGCCGTTCCAGAACCGGTTCTGCACATATCGCCAGTCCCGGCGCTGGATCGAAACGTGCGGCCTCCTCAAGAAGGACGAACTGGCCGACGTGATGGGCAACACGGCCATGCGGCTGCTCGGCATTGACGCCCCCGCCGGGCCATGGGAGGCAACCCGATGACCGAGGGCGCATGGGCGATGGTTCTCGAGTTGGCGCCGGATCGGTCGGTCGTGAGCGGCTCGAAGGAGGCGCTCGCGGCAGCCATCGGACGCGGCGCCGACCTCCGGATCTACACCGAGTTCCTGTACGAGGAGCACATTCTGCCCGGCGGCTCGGCGGATCCGACGCTCAACGGTCCGATCCGCGAGGTGATCGACTTTCGCGAGACGATCCTGGTCGAAGATCGATACGTGGCGGCCATCACCACGCTGCGCCAGCCCCTCGAGCCGCCGCACGGCTTCAACGGCCACGACCCGAAGATGTCCTTCTTCATGTACACCATGGACGGCGAGCAGGCGTTGGCGAACCTGGTGCTCGGGGAGGCGCCCGAGACCGGCTGGACGGTACCGGGCGATCGAGCGTTGGTCCCCGCACCCGCCGATATGCCCAAGATCGGGACCCAGGAGTTCTTCGACCTCGGGACCAGCGGCCCGTCGCGGAACTTCGTGTACGACATGGAGGCGTACCGGTTCTTCATCCGCGACGAATGGGAAGAGATCCTGGCGCACGACGCCTCGGGAACCGTCGTGGGCGGCTCGTTCGCGGCCCTGGAGGCGGCCCAGGTCGCCGGGCGAGAGATCAAGGTCGGGATTCGCGACCTGGGCGCCGACCTGTCGTCGCCGGGCACACGTCCCGTGGCGCACGAAACGTTCATCCTGGTCGGGTCTGGCTTCGTCCACGTTCGAGCGGGTCTGTACGTGACCCTGACGCACCCATTGGTCCGGATTGCCGCGGCCGTTCCCATCCGCTACGGCTCGGGCAACTGGGATGTCGCCTGGGTGTTCCTGCGAACCGACGGCCAGGCAACCGTGCGCCGCCTGGACCCGTACACCCGGGCCTGGGAGGATCGTCCGGACCGCTTTGCCTGCCGCTGGTTCGCACGGTAGACCTCCGCGTTAAAGCCTCGTTGTAACTTGCAGCCCGTGATACTCTGCCACTCGCCAAGAGAGGGAGGGCTATGACTGTCCGTTCCCCGTCTTGTGCAGCATGTGTGGAGGAATATCGGCGATGACCCATCGGACAACGGCGCACCCGCGACTGGGACTGCTTCTGGTCCTGACGATTCTCATGCCCGTCCTGGCGGCATGCGCCGGCGCAGCCCCGTCAGCTGCACCGGCCACGGCGGCCCCCGCCACGGCAGCACCGGCCACGGCAGCACCGGCCACAGCCGCGCCCGCGACAGAGGCCCCAGCGGCCGGCGGCACCTTCATCGGAGCATGGGTCGGACCGTGCTGCAACGGCAACGACTGGATCACCCCGCTCGATCCAGGCGGCGACGCGCACTGGTTCAACAAGATCTACGGCCGCCTGACCACGTTCCAGGTCCTCGACCCGATCAAGCAGGCCGCCGACTTTGATTCCAATTCGGGCGTCTATGGAGAGCTGATCGGCGATCTCGCCGAATCATGGGAGATCTCCGCCGACAACCTGACCTGGACCTTCAAACTGCGCCCGGGCGTTACCTGGCACGATGGCGAGCCGTTCACCGCGAACGACGTCAAGTTCACGGTGGAGCTCTGCTACAACCCGGCCAACACGATGGCACCCTGCCACTACGTGAGCGCGGTCAACGGCGCGGTTGGCGTCGAGGAGTACAAGGCCGGCACGGCGACCGAGGTCACCGGGGTCAAGGCCATCGACGACTTGACGATTTCGTTCACCTTCACCGCACCGAACTCGCTCTTCCCGACGACGATCTCCGAGTTGTACATCCTTCCCGAGCACACCGTCGGGCAGATCGCCCCCGCGGAGATGAAGACGGCCGAGTACTGGAAGACCTCCCAGATCGGGACCGGTCCGTTCATCTGGGACAAGTACACCGCCGGCCAGTCGACCGAGCTCGTGGCGTTCGACAACTACTGGCGCGGCCGCCCGAAGCTGGATCGCATCATTCGTCGTCACTTTGAGGACCCCGCTTCGGCGCTCCTCGCCTTTGACGCCGGTGAGATCCACATGACCTACATCACCGCCGACGAGGTCGCGCGTGAGCGCGAGAACCCGGACGCGGTTGTCCTGCCGGGCAACTCCGGCGTCGACAACGGGCTGCAGTTCAACTCGACGAAGTATCCCGAGTTCGGGATCAAGGAAGTTCGCCAGGCGCTGATGTATGCGGTCGACCGCCAGGCGATCATCGACAACGTCTACGGCGGCGCGGCCAGCATGGTTCCGTGCCTGTACGGCCTGCCGAACCTGAACGCCGGCGTCGACCCGTATCCGTATGATCCAGCCAAGGCCCAGGCACTCGTGGCCGCGGCCGGCGTCGATCTCGCCGCACTCGGCGAGCTCACGATGGACACCTATTACACGGATCCGCTGTCACTCAACGTGATGACCGCGATCGCCCAGAACCTGAAGGACAACCTCGGCCTCACCGTCAAGCCACTCCAGATGACGGACGGTGCGGCGTGGCAGAAGCTGTACTACACCGACAACGAGAGCGACGTCTCCTTCTGGGGCGCGGCCAACGGTCCGACCGGCGACCGCGGCTACTTCTACTTCCATTCGTCGGCGGCCTACCCCGGCGGCAGCAACGGCGTGGAAGGGCGCTCCTACAGCAATGCCACCGTCGACCAGCTGCTCACCGATGCTCGAGCGGAGTTCGACACGGCCAAGCAGAATGCCATGTACCAGCAGGTCTGCGAGATCACCAAGGACGAGCTGCCCAATCTCTACGTTTGGCAGACCGTCCGCTTCCACGTCGTCAGCAAGAAGGTCGCGAACATCATCGTGATCCCGGCCGCCGGCGGTGGCTCGTACTACGACGCCGTCGAAACCTGGACCATCACCGAGTAACGCTCAGGCGCATACTGCGCCCGAGGCACGGGGGCGGAGGCACTCCCTCCGCCCCCTTCGACGTTCCAGCCACAGCCCGGAAGGCCCATGCTCACCTTCATCATTCGGCGGCTGCTCATCAGCATCCCGGTGTTTCTCGGGATCACCATGCTGATCTTCCTGTTCATCGCGCTTGCTCCGGGGAGCATCGTCGACGCCCTGGTCAGACCGGAGCTCGGGATCGATCCGGCGGCCAAGGAAGCCATCATCAAGCGCTATGGCCTGGACCAGCCGCTGCACATCCGCTATGTGCTCTGGCTCGCCAACGCGCTCCAGGGCGAACTCGGCTATCGCGTCGCGAGCGGGGCGGCGGTCGGCTCGGAGGTCATGCGCGGCCTCGGTGCCTCGCTGATGCTCACCGGCAGCGCGATGGTGATGGGGATCTTCGTGGGGGTCCCGCTCGGGGTCCTGTCGGCGGTCCGCCAGTACTCGAAGGTCGATTTCGTCCTGACCGCGACCACCTTCCTGGGGATCTCATTGCCGTCGTTCATGCTGGGGCTTGGCGGGCTCTGGCTGCTGGGTCTCCAGCTCGACCTGGTCCCGATCGCGGGGATGGTGACGGTCGGGCAGGAATTCGAACTGCTTGACTTCCTGCACCATCTGATCTTGCCCGCCCTGATCCTGGGCTTTGGCTACATGGCGATCTTCCTGCGCTATACGCGGGCGGCGATGCTGGAGGTGATCCATCTGGACTACATCACCACCGCCCGGTCCAAGGGTCTGCGCGGCTCCGTTGTCCTGTCCCGACACGCGTTCCGGAACGCGCTCATCCCGATCATCACCCTGATCGGGTTGTCCATCCCGGAGGTCGTGGGCGCAGCCGTGGTGACCGAGACGGTCTTCTCGTGGCCGGGCCTCGGCCTGATGATGGTCGAGGGCATCCAGGATCGCGACTTCCTGCTCATCATGGGGATCACCATGGTCCTCGCGCTGACCGTGCTGCTGGCCAACCTGCTGACGGACGTCGCCTATGGCTACGCCGACCCACGGATCCGGTACAGCTGACGTGTCGCAGATTGATGTCCTCGCGCCGGCTCGCGCGGAGCCTGCCATGGCCCCGGACATTGCGTCGCCGGGCAAGCGAGCCCTGCGACGCTTTCTGCGTCACCGCCTGGCCATCGTCGGCCTGATCACCATCGCCGTGATCACCCTCCTCGCGATCGTCGGCTCGGAGGAGGCGGCCCTTGCGCTCAACCTGAAATTCGGGTTCACGAACGTCCCGCCCGGCAAGCTGCCGGGGTACCCGCTGGGCACGGACGCCCTGGGACGAGACGTCCTCGCGCGTGCCCTGGTTGGTGGACGCATCTCGATCACGGTTGCCCTGATCTCGGTGGCCATCGCCACAGGGATCGGCACGCTCGTCGGCGTGACCGCCGGCTATGTCGGTGGCTGGGTCGACATGGTCCTGATGCGGTTCGTGGACATTGTCCTCAGCTTCCCGATCATCCTGCTACTCCTGGTCGTGGCCTTCATGATCGGCCCGGGTCTGATCCAGATGATGCTGATGATCGGCTTGGTGACATGGGCGAGAGGGGCCCGGATCATCCGTGGACAGGTCATCGCCCTGCGCGAGACGGCGTTCATCGAGGCCGCGAGAGTCATCGGTGTGTCGGGGCCCCGGATGGTCCGAACGCACATCCTGCCCAATATCATTGCCCCACTCATCGTCTTTGCCACGTTCGGGGTGGCCAACGTGATCGTCTTCGAGGCCAGCCTCAGCTACCTGGGCCTTGGCGTCCAGCCGCCCACACCCAGCTGGGGCAACCTGCTCCAGGCGACCCGCGTTGTCACGGTCCTCGAGCGTTACACCTGGATGTGGGTGCCGCCCGCGACGCTCATCGTTTTGATGGTCCTTGCCGTGAACTTCGTCGGTGACGGCCTGCGCGACGCCTTCGACCAGCGCTCCACCAGCGACCGCTAGCTCGTTCTTCCCAGGAGTACAACCTGCGGCCATCCAGGTTCGGGCGCGCGGATCGGTTGCGATCAGTGGCCGCACTTCGACTGATCTGAGCGCATCGATCCCGAACCGGCCGCTCCGGGTAGCGTGTTTCGGCCGATTCCAGCCCGCTCGGACGAGAAACTGACGCAGCATCGGCCACCAGACGCCCGGTTTGTGCGGTTTGTCCCTCTGGGAAGAACGTCATTCGGTGACCGGAACCGAACGGGCGTGAGCTCGGGGCAAAGGGCTTCAGTCCGGGTTCGTGGCTCCGGACAGGGACAGCGCAACCTCCTTTGAGGTGATGAATTCGAGCAGGGCGGGCGTCCCAGCCTCGGTCGCGGCCACCGCGCGCCGAATAGCCGGGACGATCTCGTGTGGCTGCGTTACGCGTTCGCCGTGGCCTCCGAGGGCCCGGGCGATCGCCGCGCAGTCCCCACTGATATCCGTGCTCCGGTAGCGCTCCGTGGAGATCGGCATGATCTCGAGCTCAATGGCCATGGAGAAATTGTTCAGGACGACGGTCAGGATGGGGATCCGCTCACGCACGGCGGTCTCGAAGTCGAGCCCGGTGAAGCCGAAGGCCGCGTCACCCATCACGTTGATGCACAGCTTGTCGGGGTGGGCGAGCTTGGCACCCAGCGCGTAGCCAAGTCCCGTGCCAAGCTGCGTGGTCTTGCCCCAGCCGATGTACGAGAGCGGGGCGGTGGCCGGCCAGAACGGCGAGAGCTGGTCGCGTGGGCTGCCGGCATCGTGGGTGATAATCGTGCGAGCGATGTCCACGGTGGCCGCCAGGTCCGAGATGACCCGGTACGGGGTGAGCGGAACCTCGTCCGAGCGTAGTTTCTTCGCCCAGGCGCTCCGCCACGGCTCGTTGAGTGAGGCGATCTGGGCGGCAACGGTCCTCCCGCGATCGACACGTTCCGCGCGTTCCGTGCCGGCCCCCGAGGCGGTCAGCCGCTCCTCCGCGCACGCCACCAGCGCATCGAGCACGAGCCCGGCGTCCCCGACGATCCCGATCTCCGCGTGGACGCCCTGATCGAGATCGGCGGCGTCCCCGGTCGCGTGGATATACCGCTTTCCGACGGGCCAGCGAATGCCATAGCTTGTCGGGGTGAAGCTGCAGCCGATGCCGAGGACGACATCCGCGTCCCGCACGAACGCATCCAGCGCGGCGGACACCGAGCGGCCGCCTGACCCGGGCGATAGCGGGTGGTCCTCCGGAAAGGCGCTCTTGCCCTGGAGGCTCGTGGTGACAGGCACGCCGAGCAACTCCGCCAGCCGGCGCAGCCCTTCCCAGGCTCGCGCGTAATGGACGCCCTGGCCCGCGTAGATCAGCGGTCGCTCTGCCGCGAGGAGCAGCGTGATGGCCGACTCGATCCCCGCCGGGTCTGGCGCCGATCGTGCCCGGATGGCGGGGGTGTAGCCGTCCGGTGGATCGATCTCATCCTCCCAGGCGTCCCACGGGATCTCCACCATGACCGGCCGCGGCCGACCATTGCGGACCTGGGCGAAGGCCCGCCGCATCGTGTCGGGGAGCGTCGCTGAGACGCGCAGCTCGTCGGCCCACTTGGTGATCGGCCGATACGCCTCCACGGCCCGGAAGTTCTGGGCAATCCCCATCTCACGCCGATCGTGCCCGGCCGGCAACAGCAGGATCGGGACGGAGTCGGCATAGGCCTGCGCGACACCTCCGAACGAATTCTCGGCACCCGGGCCGTGTTGCATGGCGAACACCCCGAGCCGCTGGCCCGACGTCATCCGGCTCATGGCATCGGCCATGTGGATGCCGGTCCGCTCCTGGCGAACGATGATCGGCCGGATCCCGACGGCGGCGGCCGCCTCGATCAAGGGGTTGACCGGATAGCCAATGAGCTGCTCGACGCCTTCAGCGACGAGGATTCGGGCGACGGCGTCGGCGACTCTCAACGGTTTCTCCTCAGTCCGCGACCGGCTGGTTTGGGACAAGCGTATATTGTTGACATCCTGGTTGGAAGCCGTACATGAGGGCCGGCATGAAGGTTCTGGCCGACCTGCCGCGTCCGATCCACGAGCTGGAGAACGTCTGGATCCCGCTCGCCGACGGCGAACGGATGGCCGCGCGCGTCTTTCTGCCTGCAGACGCGGATGCCGAACCGGTCCCGGCGATCATCGAGTACAACCCGTACCGGAAGCGCGACCTGACCGCGATCAACAACGAGCCATTCCACGGCTATCTCGCGGGTCATGGGTTCGCCGGGGTTCGGCTGGAGATCCGCGGTTCCGGCGAGTCGGATGGAGTCCTGCGCGATGAATATCTCGCCCAGGAGCTGTCCGACGGCGTTGAGGCGATCGCGTGGGTGGCACGCCAGCCGTGGTGCTCGGGGAAAGTCGGGATCATCGGCAATTCGTGGTCCGGATTCAACGGCCTCCAGATCGCGGCCCTGCGGCCACCTGCGCTGGGGGCGATCGTCACGTCCTGCTCGACGGACGACCGCTATGCCGACGACATGCACTACATGGGTGGTTGCCTGCTGACCGACACGCTCGACTGGGGAACGATGTTCCAGGCGCTGCTGGCCCTGCCGCCCGATCCTGCCCTGGTCGGCGACCGCTGGCGCGAGATGTGGGAGCAGCGGATGACAGAGGTGTCCGTCCCACTCGAAGCCTGGCTGCGGCACCAGAGGCGCGACGCGTTCTGGCGCCATGGTTCGGTTTGCGAGGACTTCACGGCGATCGAGGTCCCGGTGCTCGCTGTCGGTGGTTGGCTCGACGGCTACTCGAACGCGATCCCGCGCCTGCTGGCCGGGCTGTCCGTACCTCGACGGGCAGTGATCGGACCCTGGGCGCATGCCTACCCGCACCTGGGCGTCCCCGGACCCGGCTACGACTTCCTCGCCGAGGTCGTCCGCTGGTTCGACCACTGGCTCAAGGGCGTGCCGAACGGGGCCATGGACGGGCCGATGCTGCGCGCCTGGATGACGGAGGCGCTGCCCGCAAAGCCGTACTACGCGACCGCTCCGGGGCGCTGGGTCGGCGAGGCATCGTGGCCGTCCGCCCGGATCGAGGGACAGCGCTGGTTCCTCGGCGACGGCCGACTCGGAGTCGAGGCGGCCGCGGCCGGCTACCCGGAGGTGTGGGCCTCCCCTCGCGTTACTGGGCTCGCAGGTGGGGAGTGGTGCCCATATGGCACCGGGGGCCGCGGCCCGGAGTTTCCGGGCGACCAGCGCGAGGACGATGGCCGATCGCTGACCTGGAACTCCCCTGCTCTCGATGGGCGGCTCGAGATCCTGGGTGCGCCCGTTGTCACGCTCGACCTGTCGGTCGATCGGCCTTCGGCGTTCGTCGCCGTCCGGCTGTGCGATGTCGCACCCGATGGCGCTTCGAGCAGGATCAGCTTCGGCGTGCTGAACCTGACCCACCGTGACGGCCATGCCGACCCGCGGCCGATGATCCCGGGTGAACGGACTTCCATCCGCATCCAGCTCAATGACACGGCCCATGCTTTCTTGCCCGGGCACCGCGTCCGCCTCGCCGTGTCGACCGACTACTGGCCGATGGTCTGGCCGTCGCCCGAACCGGTGACCGTGACCGTCCACCCGGGAGCCTCGAGCCTGGACCTGCCGGTCCGGCCGCCACGCGCCGAGGACGCCGCCCTGCCCGACCTCGGCGAGCCGA
>JANPDO010000337.1:0-2518 GCA_031431535.1 Chloroflexota bacterium | reverse complement strand
GCCAGGTCCTCCGCGCACTCGGCGGCCACGCGGATGATCGCGTCGCGCTCCTGCATAACCCCCACGGTGTGCGCGAAGGTCTCAAGGTAGAGCTCGAGGCTCTTGCGGTCTGCGCCACGGCGAATGTGCGCCGCGAGGGCGTCCGGGTCGGTGGACGGGAGCCCGCCGTATCCGAACTCCGCAGCGAGATCGATCATGGTCGCTGGTCGCAGGCCGCCGTCCAGATGGTCATGGAGCATCGCCTTGGGCGCGGCCGTGATGGTTTCGAGCGCGAGCGTCATCATTCCTGATGGTACTAGGCCGGCTCGGTGGTCGGCGTCCCGCTCTCCGGCACAGCCGCCGCGCTGGCGGCCCGGTCGTGGTTCGATGGCGAGCCTCCCGGCGCAGCGGAGTGATCGGAATGGATCGACGGCGGACGGTGCGACTCCTGATCCTCGGGGCCGTGCTCGCGAGCCTTGTTGCGGCACCGGTCACCGCTGTCCCGATCACGGCCACGGTAGGCGATGACTCGCCCACGACGTCGAACTCCGTCACCCTGCGGGTCGCCACCTTGAACGTCCTGTACGGCGGTGACGAGCTTGACCTGGCCACGCCGCGATCCCATTGGTGCGTTCGGCCCAGCGGTTGTGCAGCATCGATCGAGCAGGTCGTTGCGGCGATCAGGTCTTCTGGCGCCGACACCGTCGGCATGCAGGAAGGGACCGGCAACGGCTGCCGCATCGCAGACTTGCTGGGCTGGCACTGCAACGGGCGTCTGCAAGTGATCAGCCGTTACCCGCTGATCGATCCGCCGGGAGCGGACGGACTATACGTCTACAACGAAGTGGCGCCGGGGAGGGTCGTGGCCATCGCCAATGTCCACCTCACCTCGGACCCGTACGGTCCGTATTTCCCGCGCGAGGGCTGGACACTCGAGGAGGTCCTGGAACTGGAGCACACGCTGCGGCTCCCCGAGATCCAGCGCCACCTGGAGATCCTGCCCGGGCTCGCAGCGGCGGGGGTCCCGGTGGTCATGACCGGCGACTTCAACTCCCCGTCGCACCTCGACTGGACGGACGCGGTGTCGGCGGTCCGCCCGGTGGAGGTTCCCTACCCGATCGATTGGCCGGTCGCGCGAGCGCTGGCCGACGCGGGCTTCAGTGACTCGTATCGGGACGCCCACCCATCTCCGGTCGCGGATCCGGGCTTCACCTGGACGGCCGGATATCCACGCGAGCGCAAGGGCGCGGAGGTTCACGACCGGATCGACTGGGTCCTCCACGCCGGGCCGGTCACGACGGTTGCGGCCCAGGTCGTGGGCGAGTCGGCCTACGCCGGCACAGACATCGCGGTCGATCCGTGGCCGTCCGACCACCGGGCCATGGTTGCCACGCTGCAGGTGGACGCGGCAGTCCCGCCACCCCTCGCCGCCGCCGCGTCGCGGCGCGTCTTCATCGGAGACGAGCTTGCCGCCTGGTTCGCAGGTTCCGGCAACCCCGACGAGCGAGTGGCGGTCATCCCGGCGGGCGCCGGAATCGAGGCGGAAATCGGTGGCGCGGGTGCCTCCACAGGCGGGTTGTCGCAGGGTTCGGTCGCCGTCTGCATGGCGGGCTGTCTGCCCGGGGCCTACGACGTCGCGTTGGTCCAGGGCAGGACCATCGTGGGAGGACGATCGACCTTCCACCTCTATCCGGCGGGGACCGTTCCCAGCGTGCGCACCGACAAGGGGACCTACCGAGTCGGCGAGCCGATTCTTGTGGACTGGGCCGCCGGCCCGGGCTGGAAATGGGACTGGCTGGGCATCACCAAACGCGGCGCCGGCAACGTGGACGTCCAGTCCACCTGCACCGGCGGCTACTGCGGCGACGGCGACTACCTCGTGTGGCGTTATGTGGACACGGCGGTGGCCGGCTCCGCCGCCTTCGACAGCACGACGGCGCGCGAGGGCACGACCACGTGGCCACTCGCCCAGGGCTGGTATCGGGTCGTCTTCTACTTCGACGACGGCTACCAGATGCTGGCGGTGTCGGCCCCGTTCCGCGTCGTCAAGTAACGCCGATGACCGGTAACGCCGACGACCGGGCTTGACATGTGCGATGCCTGGCTGACCTTCCTCGACGACGCGCGGGAGCCTTCCGCGTGGAGTCGCCCAGCCGTGCCGATCTGGCACGCTGCCGTCCATTGCAGCACGAGTACGCGGACCTGGATCTTGGCGTGGTCGACGCCAGCGTCATAGCCGTGGCCGAGCGGTCAGGCGAGCCGACGGTTGCGACGCTGGATCACCGACGACTTCGGGGTCGCGCGCCCGAGGCACGTCATCGCGTTGGAGTCGCAACCGTGGCGACGGCGGCAGGCGCTCCCGCGCGGGCACCCGAGCCCTATCGGTCATTCGACCGATGCAATGTGGACGATGGCGCGTAGACTCGGACGATGAGCCGCGTCACGCCACTCTTGTGCCCGTTGCTCGTCGGACGCGACGACCTGCTCGATCTGGCCGACCGACGGCTCTCCGACGCGGCCGAGGGTCGCGGCCAGTTCC
>JANPDO010000336.1:0-3269 GCA_031431535.1 Chloroflexota bacterium | reverse complement strand
GTTCTGCGGCCTGGCTGGCGATCCGGCCCGAGGCCGCCCGACTGCTCGGACCCGACGAGACGCCCGGACCGGAGGACGCGATGTTGCCGGGGCAGGTCGAGGCCGTCGCCTTTGTGGGGTCTCAGCTCCACACGCACCTGCGCCTCGACGGCGGTGACACCACCTTCGTTGTCACATCCAACAAGCGAGACCTGCTGCCCACGCCCGGCGAGCGCCTGCGAGTCGCCTGGTCCCAAGACGACGCGCGGATGCTGGCCGGCTGAGTCAGCCTCGAGCAAAGGAGTGGCCATGACGACCCTCGGCACCACTGTCTACCGGTCGCGCACGGATCCACCGGCATGGGAGCCGGACCTCGACATCGGTGGCTGGGCGCACATGCTGTTCGATCATGACCAGACCAAGGCTGGGCTCTGGAAGGCAGAGCCAGGCGGCCCCGCAGGCCAGGTAGAAGCCAGGATCCCGGCCCGCGAGACGATCCTCGTTCTCGAGGGCAGCGTTTGCGTCGCGATTGACCGGGGCGAGCCACACGACCTGAGGGTCGGGGACATGCTGTCAATCCCGGAGGGGTCGCTCGTTGGCTGGGATCCGTCCGCTGACTGCAAGGTGTTCTGGATCTACTCCTGATCCGCGCCCGGCCGTCGTTCGTGCTGGCGCGCCGCGAACCGCCCGGCTGTGCTGTAATGGCGAACCATCGACGTCGGGCCCGTTCGTCCGCCCGATGTTCGACCGGACCGCACGCCGTCGCGCCCGCCGCCCGAGGTAACCCCATGAGCATCACGACCGCCCCAGGTTCGATGACGAGCGAGGAGATCGCGCGGATGTCGCGCGAGCACACCTTCTTCTCCTGGTCCATCCAGGGCGCCATCGACCCCATCGCGATTGATCGAGCCGAGGGCGTCTATCTCTACACGCCCGAAGGCAAGCGCATCCTCGACTTCAACAGCCAGCTGATGTCGGTGAACATTGGCCACGGAGACCGGCGTGTGATCGATGCGATCACTGCCCAGATGCAGAAGCTCCAGTTCGTCCAGCCGGCGTTTGCCACGGAGATCCGGGCGCGCGTGGGGGCGAAGCTGGCGGAGATCCTGCCCGGCGACATGGACAAGACCTTTTTCACGCTGGGCGGCGCGGAGGCGGTAGAGAACGCGATCAAGCTGGCCCGCCAGTACACCGGGCGATACAAGATTCTGGCCCGTTACCGCTCGTATCACGGCGCGACGATGGGGGCCATGACGCTGACCGGTGACCCGCGTCGCTGGGCGACAGAGCCGGGTCTGGTGGGTGTCGTGCGCTACCCGGACACACATCGCTGGGGCGAGGCGGAACCGCGTCCGGTCGGCGAGAGCCTCCAGGGTCTCGAAGACGTGGTCCGCTACGAGGGCGGCCACACGATCGCCGCGATCTTCCTCGAGACGATCGTGGGCACGAACGGCATCCTGATCCCGCCCGACGGGTACGTCGCCGGCGTCCGCGACATCTGCGACCGGCACGGGATCCTGATGGTGGCCGACGAGGTGATGGCCGGCTTTGGGCGGACCGGCAAGTGGTTTGCGATCGACCACTGGGGCGTCACCCCAGACCTGATGACGCTGGCCAAGGGCCTGACCAGCTCGTACCTGCCGCTGGGTGCCGTGGCCATGCGCCACGAAGTCGCCGAGAAGTTCAACTCCATGATGTATTACGGCGGCCTGACCTATAGCGCCCATCCGGTCAGCCTGGCGGCCTCGCTTGCGACCCTGTCGGTCTATGAGGAGGACGGGCTGATCGAGAACGCGGCGCGCCTCGGTCCGGTGATGGCCGCGCACCATCGACGGCTTGCGGCGCGGCATCCGAGCGTGGGTGCCACGCGAAACCTGGGCCTGTTCGGGATCCTGGACCTCGTCCGCAGTCGCGATCCGTGGACGCCGCTGACGCCGTTCAACGGCACCTCGGACGAGATGAAGGCGATCGGCAAGTTCTTCCGCGACAACGGGCTGTACACGATGATCCTCAATAACTCGATCCACACCAACCCGCCGCTGTGCATCACGGACGAGCAACTGGCCGAGGGCTTCGAGATCATCGATCGCGCCCTCGACATCGCGGACCAGGCGGTGACCGGCTAGCGCATGGCGATCGCTGGCCGGATCGACCATTCGCGGCGCCGTCGCCTCGCCATCCTCGCCACATTCGTGGCCGTGGTGCTGATCGGCTGGGAGCTGGTCAAGTGGATCGGCGGCGTCCCGTGGCGTTTTGAGAGCGTGCTTGGGACCGGCCTCGCCATCGACCACAACCCACCGTTCCGTTGGCCGTTCGCGAGCGACCTGACGCTGCCGCATTGGTTCGACATCCTGGGTGCCCTGGCGGAGCCCGTGCAGCGCAACTCCGAGCAGTCGCTCGGTCAGTTCCTGGTTGGAGCGGCCCTCTACACCTGGCGGGAGGCGGCCATCGGGTTCGTCGTCGGAGCGCTCCTGGGACTGGTCCTTGCCACCGTCTTCGTGCACTCGCGGCTGCTCGAGCGCGCCGTCGTGCCATACGTGGTCGCCAGCCAGACGATCCCGATCGTGGCGCTTGCCCCGATGATCGTCTACGCCTTCGGCCCGAGCGTGGCCTCGGTCGTCATCATCGCCACGTACCTGACGTTCTTCCCGGTCACGATCGCGATGATCCGCGGGCTGCGGGCGCCGGACCCGCGGGCGCTGGAGCTCATGCGCTCCTACGCTGCGGGTCGATGGGCCACCTACCGTAAGGTCCGCCTGCCGGCATCCTTGCCGTACCTGTTTACGGCGCTCAAGATCGCGGCGACCGCCTCGATTGTCGGCGCGATCATCGGCGAAGGACCCGGCGGCATTCCCGACGGCCTGGGCCGCGCGATCATCAATTTCAACCAGCAGTACATCAGTGGACCGGAGAAGCTTTGGGCGGCCATTCTCGCGTCATCGGTCCTGGGGATCTCGTTCTTCGCCGTGATCCGGGCCGCCGAGCTAGTGGTCCTGCGTGGACGACCGGGGGCGGCAGCGGGATGATGGCCGATGGCTGAATTTGACAGCTCCTGGGTGGTCCGCCTCGCCGCGGTCGGCAAGACCTTCTCGACGAGCGGCGCGGTGACGACCGCTGCCCTCCAGGGGATCGACCTCGACATCTCGCGCGGCGAATTCATCTCCCTGATCGGTCCGTCCGGCTGCGGCAAGTCGACCCTGCTCCGGGTGATCGGCGACCTGGTCGCGCCGACCGCGGGGGAGGTCGCGGTCAATGGCAAACCGGCGGCGCGCGCCCGCCTCGATCGGGAC